>JANOBJ010000217.1:0-5739 GCA_031411575.1 Betaproteobacteria bacterium
GCGGTCGCCTAAAAGCGCACCGCCGCTTTTGCGGCGGGATGGGTCAATCGAAATCACTGCTACGCGCAGCGCATCGTTCTGGTCCAGCCGTAAACGGCGAATCAGCTCGTCCGTCAGTGACGACTTACCGGCACCACCCGTGCCGGTAATGCCCAAAACCGGTATCTTTTTAGTAGCTGCTTGCGCACGGATTGATTGGGCTGCAGCTTGTTTGACCTTGTCATTCTCCAGTGCTGTGATGAGCTGCGCCAGCGACCGCCAGGCGGCTTCAGTATGGCCTGCAACGGCATCAATGCTGTTGGGCGCAAAGCCGGTCAAGTCCTTGTCGCAGCGCATCACCATCTCGCCAATCATGCCGGCCAGCCCCATGCGCTGGCCGTCTTCGGGGCTGTAGATGCGGGCCACGCCGTAGGCATGCAGCTCGCGGATTTCGGCCGGCACGATCACGCCGCCACCGCCACCGAACACCTGGATATGCCCGCCGCCGCGGCTCTTGAGCAGATCCACCATGTACTTGAAGTACTCCACATGGCCGCCCTGGTAGCTGCTGATCGCAATGCCCTGCACATCCTCCTGCAGCGCGGCCGTGACCACTTCATCCACGCTGCGGTTGTGGCCCAGGTGGATCACCTCGGCGCCCATGCCCTGCAGGATGCGCCGCATGATGTTGATCGCGGCGTCATGGCCATCGAACAGAGAGGCGGCCGTGACGAATCGCACCTTGTGCGTGGGGCGGTAGTTGGCGAGTGCTTTGAACTCGGCGGACAGGTCGGTCATGGCGGGCTTTCGTCTCGGGTGGCGTTCAGGCGATTTTCAGGCCTTTGAGGGCCGGGTCACTGGGGGGGTAGCGCAGGTCCAGCGCCTTCAACGTGTCGCGCAGCACCGTGGCAATCATCAGGTTGCGGTGGGTCTTGGAATCGGCGGGCACGACGGTCCAGCGTGCCCAGGGCGTGCTGGTGGCGTCCAGCAGCGCTTCGTAGGCCTTCTGGTAGTCGTCCCACTGCTTGCGGACTTCGAGGTCGCCCAGGCTGAACTTCCAGTGTTTGGTGGGGTCGTCCACGCGCTCCTGCAGCCGCAGGCGCTGTTCGTCCGGACCGATGTGCAGCATGAACTTCAGGATCACGGTGCCGGTCTCGGCCAGCAGGCGTTCAAAGTCGTTGATGTGGGCATAGCGCTGGCGTGTCTGCTCGGGCGTGATCCAGCCGTTGACGACCGGCACGAGGACATCTTCGTAGTGACTGCGGTTGAAGACCATGATTTCGCCGGCCGGCGGCACCTGCTGGTGGATACGCCACAGGTAGTCGTGCGCGCGCTCGGGTTCAGTCGGCGCTTTCCAGCCCACCGTGTGCACGCCCAGCGGCGTCATCCGCGAGAACACACCGCGCAGGGTGCCGTCCTTGCCCGAGGTGTCCATGCCCTGCAACACCACCAGCAACTTGTAGCGCCGATCGGCATAAAACAGATTCTGCAGCGCGTCCAGTTCACCGGCCAGCGCCTCAACCATCGCCTTGTCTTTAGCCTTGTCGCCACTGGAACACGGCTTGGCCGAGGGCTTGAGCTTTGCCAGCGAGAACCGCTTGCCAGACTTGTCTACCGGCGGTTGCCAGGATGTCAGCGCACGTGCGTTTGAGCCAGAGGCGGTTGGCATCGGTGTTCCCAAGGGTTAATTGACGTTTACGTAAACGTCAATATTAACGGGTTTCCGCGGAATGAAAAAGGGGCGCGACGCGCCCCTTCCCGTATTGCCCGACCCGCGGCCAAGCCGGTCCGAATGCCTACTTGTACAGCACCTGAGGCAACCAGAGCCCAATTGCCGGGAACTGGTACAGCAGGATGATGGCCAGAACCTGAATGCCCATGAACGGCAGCATTCCCATGAAGATCTGGTTCAGCGTGACATGCGGCGGGCTTACGCCCTTCAGGTAGAACGCCGCCATGGCCACCGGCGGGCTGAGAAAAGCGGTTTGCAGGTTCAGCGCCACGAGCAAGCCAAAGAACAGCGGATCCACCCCGAAATTGTCCAGCAGCGGAATGAAGATCGGCATGAAGATCACGATGATCTCGGTCCACTCCAGCGGCCACCCCAGGATGAAAATGATCACCTGACTCAAGACCAGAAACTGGGTCTTGGTGAGGTTCAGCGACAGCACCCAGGTCTCCACCAATTCCTGGCCGCCCAGCAGCGCAAACGCCGCCGAGAAAATCGCCGAGCCCACGAACAGCCAGCACACCATGGCCGACGTCTTGGCGGTCAGGTACACGCTCTCCTTGACTACGTTGAAGGTCAATTGTCGGTAGGCGGCCGCCAGCAGCAAGCCGCCCAGCGCGCCGACCGCCGCCGCCTCCGTCGGAGTTGCGAGCCCCATCACAATGGAGCCGAGCACGGCCAGGATCAGTACCAGCAGCGGGAAGAAGCTGGACAGCAGCATCTTGAACACCTCAAGCCGGGTGAAGCTCAGCAGTGCATAGAAAACCGCCAGTGACAGTGCACCCGCGCCTAAGCCGATCCAGTAGCCCTTTGGCGCAGGAACGCTTCCGCCGCCGGTCTGGGTGGATGTTGCCGTAGCGGCTACTGTGGAGGGAGGTTCCTGCACACTGCCAGCAGACGGCGGTTGCTTGACAACCTCACTGCTGGCGCCAGAAGGCTCCTTCACGCCACCTTCCTGCGGGGGTTCCTTGAGGCCATCCGAAGCGGGTGGCTCCTTCAGCCCATCGGACGACGGGGGCTCCTTCAGTCCTCCCTCGGCAGCTGGCGCTTCGCTGGAGCCTTCGCCGATGCGCTGCATGGTGGACGTTTCAACCACCTTCTCGGTGGTGACGGACGCATAGCTCCACAGCGCCACCACCGCAAACAGGATGGCTGGCAGCAGCACGATCAGCAACTGCTGGAGGATGTGCCGCGTGGGTACTTCCTGGTTGCGCTTGCCCTTCAACGCCGCGAGGAGCGCGGGCAGGGCGCGGGCGGCATGTGATGGCGCGATTTTCTCGGTCAGCGGCGGCAGCGGGACAAAGCGTTCGGCCATGGACAGTGGCGGTGCCATCGACGGCTTGAGTTTGGCCACGATGATCACGTACAGGATGTACAGGCCCGCCAGCATCAGCCCGGGGAAGAAGGCGCCGGCATACAACTGCACCACGGACACGCCCGCGGTTGCACCATAGACAATCAGCATGACTGAGGGTGGGATCAGGATGCCCAGGCAGCCGCCGGCGGTGATGGCGCCGGCTGACAACTGCACGCTGTAGCCTGCCCGCAGCATGGCGGGCAGGGCCAGCAGACCCATCAACGTGACCACGGCGCCGACGATACCCGTGGCAGTGGCGAAAACCGCGCAGGTCACCAACGTCGCGACCGCCAGCGCGCCCGGCAGGCGCACCAATGCCAGATGCAGGCTCTTGAAGAGTTTTTCGATCAGGTTGGCGCGCTCGACGAGATAGCCCATGAAGACGAACAGCGGGATGGAAATCAACACGTCGTTGCCCATCACCTTGAAGGCGGCCTGCACCATCAGGTCAAGGGTTTTCGTGGCGTCGCGGTTGTACGCGAGCCAGGTGAAGATCATGCCCATGCCCATCAGCGTGAACGCCGTGGGAAAACCCAGCATGATGGCGACCACCACCAGCGACAGCATCAGCAGGCCGATGTGGCCATTTTTGATCGGGTTGGCGGTCGCCAGCATGGCGATGGCCGCCAGGATGATCAACGCCATCAGGACGAAGCCGAACCAGAGTTCCTTGCGGATTTTCATGACTTTGCTCCCTCTTTGGTCACATATTTGTCGAGGGCAGCAATATCTTCATCTTTCACGTGAACCATGGCCTTCAGCTTGTCAACATCAACTTCTTCCACATCCTGGTCGCGCGACGGCCACGCGCCGTCACGGATGCAGAGGATGCAACGCACGATCTCCACAATGCCCTGCAGCAGCAGGATGCCCCCGGACAGCGGGATGATGAATTTGAACGGGTACAGTGGCAGCGCTTCGGCCGAGAACGTCTGTTCGCGAATCGCCAGCGAATCGTTGAAGAAATTCCATCCCGCGTACGTCAGCGCAATGACGCCCGGCAGGAAGAACAGGAAATAGAGGATCAGGTCGAGGATAGCCTGGGTCCGTGGCCTGAAGAATCCGTACAGCACATCACCACGGACGTGCCCGTTCTTGCTCAGCGTGTAGGCGCCGGCAGTCATGAACAGCGTGCCGTACAGCATGATCTGGACGTCCAGCATCCATGCGTGCGGCTGGTTCAATACATAGCGTGAAAACACTTCCCAGCTGATCATCAGCGTCAGGACCAGTGCGGCCCATGCGAATGTTTTCCCGATGAAAGTGGACGTTCGGTCCACGGCGAGCAGCAGCTTTTGCATCAGCATCCCGACTGTTGTGTAGATAGTTCTTAAAGCATCAAGGGCGCTGTGATTCGCATCACAGCGCCCTTGCGGAGGCCGCCAGCGATCAGGCCTTCTTGCCGCTGAAGTAGTGGTTGTAGGCCATCTTGAAGTCGATCATGTAGTCGTTTTGCCACTTGCCCGCGCGCTGGGCAAAGGCTTTTTGTGACTCAAGAACCTTCTTGAACAATGGGTTCTCGCCGGACTTCTTGGCAATGACCTTGTCCCACGCCTCAAGCTGCGCCCGCAGGATGGCATCGGGCGTCTTGTAGAAATTGACCTTGTCCTTGGTCTTGAGTTCTTCGTAATCCTTGGAGTTGCGCTCGATGGCCTTCCAGCTCATTTCAGCTGAGGATGCCGACACCGCCACGTCAATGATGGACTTGAGTTCGGCCGGCAGTGCGGCGAGCTTGGTCTTGTTGAACAGGATTTCAAACTGCTCGCCGGACTGGTGGAAGCTCTGCAGCATGCAGTTCTTGACCACGTCTGGGAAGCCCAGGAGTCGGTCCGAGGTGGCGTTGTTGAATTCGGCCGCGTCGATCAGGCCGCGGTCCAGGGCCGGGACGATCTCGCCGCCCGGGAGCGGGTTCACGGCAGCGCCGAGTTCCTGGAAGATGTCGACCGCCAGGCCGACGGTGCGGAACTTCAGACCCTTCAGGTCTGCAACCTGGGAGATCGGCTTCTTGAACCAGCCCAGCGGCTGTGTGGGCATGGGGCCATACACGTAGGACACCACGTCCATGCCGATGTTCTTGTAGATCTCGTCAAGCAGCGCCTAGCCGCCGCCGAAGTTGTGCCAGGCCAGCACCATGTTCGGATCCATGCCGAAGGCCGGGCCCGAACCCCACAGCGCCAGGGCGTTGTTCTTGCCGTAGTGGTAGGCCACCACGCCATGGCCGCCATCGAGCGTGCCCTTGTTCACGGCTTCCAGCAGCTGGAACGCCGGCACCACCGCGCCGGAGGGCAGCACTTCGATCTTCAGGCGACCGCCCGCCATGTCGTTCACCTTCTTGGCGAAGTCGTTGGCGTACTCGTGGAAGATGTCCTTGGCCGGCCAGGTGCTCTGGAAGCGGAATGACGTGGTCTGGGCGACGGCCACCATCGGCGCCGACATGGCGCCTGCTGCGACGGCTGCGCCCTTGAGCAAGCTGCGGCGGCGCGGGGTCTTGGATTCGGACATTCGGGGGTCTCCTTGCGTTGGAATGGTTAGCAAGCTATCTTTGATTCCGCTGTGTGAACCGGTAATAGGGTTTACGCGGAGCGGTGTCGATGAACCGACCGGTTTTCCTGACGTCTGGCTGTCGGCACCGAATCAACATCCATCCAACAAAGGGGACATCAGTGGATCGCCG
>JANOBJ010000218.1:0-16905 GCA_031411575.1 Betaproteobacteria bacterium
GGAAACGACACCCTGGACGGGGGCGCTGGCAATGACACGCTGGCGGGCGGTGCCGACAATGACACCTACATCGTCAATGCCACCGGCGACGTCATCACCGAAGGGGTCGGTGCGGGTACCGACTCCGTTCTGTCCAGCGCCACGAGCTACGCGATGGGCGCCAACGTCGAGAACCTGACGCAGGTAGCGGCGCTTGGGATCAGTGTGGTCGGCAACAACGTCAACAACGTGATCACCGGGAACATCGGGGCCGACTCCCTGTCCGGTGGCAACGGCAACGACACCCTCATTGGTGGCGTGGGCAATGACACGCTGAACGGCGGCGCTGGCGCGGACAGCATGGTCGGTGGCGCTGACAATGACCGGTACCTCGTCGACGATGCCGGTGACACGGTTGTCGAAGTGGCCGGAGGCGGTACCGACACCGTACAGACGGTCCTGTCAGCCTACTCGCTGGGCGCAGACCTTGAGAACCTGTTCTTCACGGGTGCCGGATCGTTCTCGGGCAGCGGTAATGCGCAGGGCAATACTGTTACGTCGGCGGGCGGCAATGACACGCTGGATGGCGGAGCGGGTACTGACATTCTGGGTGGTGCCGCTGGTGATGACACCTACGTCGTCGATGTTTCAGGCGACGCGATCATCGAGGGTGTGGGGGGCGGAACCGATACGGTTCTGTCCAGCGCCACGAGCTACAACATGGGTGCCAATGTGGAGAACTTCACACAGGTGGCCGCGCTGGCTGTCAGCGCAATCGGCAACAACGCCAACAACGTGATCACCGGCAACAGCGGCGCCGACTTCCTGTTTGGTGGCAACGGAAACGATACCCTCAACGGCGCAGCAGGAAGCGACACCCTGATGGGCGGTGTGGGTGACGATCGGTTTGTGTTCAGCGCCGCCAGTGGCAACGACTGGGTGCAGGACTTTGACGCCAACCCTGTCGCTGGCCAGGATTTGCTGGACATCTCGGGCCTGGGCGTAACAGCCGCCACGTTTGCTGCGTCGGTGACGATAGACGACCTGGGTACCGACACCCTGGTCACCATCGGCACAGACACGATCCGGCTCATTGGGGTGGGCAACGCCACCACCATCACGATTGACGACTTCGTGCTGTTTGTCTGATCCGGCGTACCAGACCAGTAGCTAACAAGCACCTATCAACAGGTTTTTCCCCAGCTTTCGCGGTACGTGGGCTCGTCCCCCGTACCGCGTTTTTTCGTCACCTCCACGACTGGCCCGAATCAGCGGGAATGGAGAGGGCGGCTCACCGCACTACCCACACGACGCGCTGATGGCTTGCAGGGGCTTGAGCGTGGCGGCATCAAACACCACGAGGTTCACTTGGCGCGGATGGGCCGGGTCACGTGCGGTGGCGTTGAAGCTCAGGGTCTGGGCGCCGCGGTAGCTGCCCACCGGTGCGTACTGCCGCACCACAAAGTCATGTTGCAGGGTTTCGCCGTTGTTTTCACCCGCGCGGACACGCGAGCTGTGCCCGTGCTCGGTAACGGTCCAATAGGCCGCCCACGCCTGGACGCCGGGAGCCGGCATCACCGTGGCTTCGAAGCGGTCCTGGCTCGTGAGCTTGAGGTCAATCGTGGCGCGGGCGGTTTCGTTGACGGAAGCAGCGCGCTCGTAGTCCCTCCAGTCCTTGCCGTTGCGCACCAGCTGCGGGGTGTAGATGTTCGCCAGGCCGTTGGCCGACGCAATCTGGCGCTGGCGGGTGGTGTGTGCGGGTGCGGCAAAGCGGTCCACCCAGCCGATGTAGTCCCAGTACCCAACATGGAACGCCTGGGCGACAACGGGCTTGCCCTTCAGGGTGGAGAGCCATTTATCAGCGGGTGGGCAGGAGCTGCAGCCTTCGGAGGTATAGAGCTCAATCACCGGGGTCAGCGTCGCCCCGGTGGTCACCGAGCAGCCGTTTTGCATGGCAAATGCGGCTGATGTCCCCGTCAGAAGGGCATATGTTGCTATGACTTTAATAGCTTTTTGCATGGCGAAAGCGCTCCTGTAGTGCGGGTGGGTCAGGAGGCGATTTGGACAGGATGCCCCCGGCGCGCGTGTGGCACACTCGCCGCCTCTGATTCACTTCGCTTCGTCGCCGCCGCGCCGGCCGTCCTTACATTCATGTCCAAAATCATTCGTCAGCTCGCCGCGGAAATCAAGGTCGCCGAGCGTCAGGTCCAGGTGGCGGTCGAGTTGCTGGACGGGGGTGCCACCGTGCCGTTCATTGCGCGCTACCGCAAGGAAGCCACGAGCGGTCTGGACGACATCCAGCTGCGCGAGATCGAGTACCGGCTGGGCTACCTGCGCGAGCTGGCCGACCGGCGTGAAGCCATTCTGAAAAGCATCGACGAACAAGGCAAACTTGATGCCGAATTGCGTGCCGCCATTGACGCCGCCGCCACCAAGCAGGACCTGGAAGACCTGTACCTGCCGTACAAGCCCAGGCGTCGTACCAAGGGGCTGATCGCCCGCGAGGCCGGCATTGAGCCACTGGCGGAGCGGCTGTTTGCCAACCCGCAACTCAACCCCGTCGACGAAGCCGCCGCTTTCGTGAAAGCCGAGAAAGGCGAGGGCGGCGACGATTTCACCACCGTGGCGGCGGTGCTCGACGGCGTGCGCGACATCCTGTCGGAGCGCTGGGCCGAGGACGCCGCGCTGGTGCAGCACTTGCGCGACTGGCTCTGGGCCGAGGGCTTGCTGAAAGCCACGCGCATGGATGGCAAAGACGAAAACCAGCCCGATGTCGCCAAGTTTCGCGATTACTTTGATTACGACGAGCTGATTGGCCGGGTTCCCTCACACCGCGCGCTGGCCGTGTTCCGTGGCCGCGCGCTGGAGATTCTGGACGCGAAACTGGTGCTCCCCGCTGAACCGGAACCTCCCGCGCCCACCGGGTCGAAGTCAGGCCCCGCGGTGTCCCTGGCCGAGGGCAAGATCGCCCTGCACCTGGGCTGGAGCCACACAGGCAGGCCCGCCGACGACCTGATCCGCAAATGCGTGGCGTGGACCTGGCGCGTCAAGCTCAGCCTGTCCACCGAACGTGATCTGTTCGCCCGCCTGCGCGAAGACGCCGAAAAAACGGCCATCAAGGTGTTTGCCGACAACCTGCGCGACTTGCTGCTGGCCGCGCCCGCCGGGCCGCGCGTGGTGATGGGGCTGGACCCGGGCATCCGCACCGGCGTCAAAGTGGCCGTGGTCGACGCCACCGGCAAGCTGGTGGAAACCGCCACCGTGTTCCCGCACGAGCCACGCCGCGACTGGGACGGCGCGCTGCACACGCTGGGCAAGCTGTGCGAACAGCACGGCGTGAATCTGGTCGCCATCGGCAACGGCACCGCGAGCCGCGAGACCGACAAGCTGGCGGCCGATCTCATCAAGCAGTTGGAGAAGACCCTGTCCGTTCGGGCTGAGCCTGTCGGAGCCGGCGCAAGCACTTCGACAGGCTCAGTGCGAACGGGGGCCTTGATCCAGAAAGTCGTCGTCAGCGAAGCGGGCGCCTCGGTCTACAGCGCCAGCGAGTTCGCCTCGCAGGAAATGCCCGACGTGGACGTGAGCCTGCGCGGCGCCGCCAGCATCGCCCGGCGCCTGCAGGACCCGCTGGCCGAACTGGTGAAGATCGATCCCAAATCCATCGGCGTCGGCCAGTACCAGCATGACGTGAACCAGAGCGAGCTGGCGCGCACTCTGGGCACCGTGGTGGAAGACTGCGTCAATGCCGTGGGGGTGGACCTGAACACCGCGAGCGCGCCGCTGCTGTCGCGCGTGTCGGGCCTGAGTGGCGCGGTGGCCAAGGCGGTCGTGCGCTGGCGCGAGTCGCACGGCGCCTTCAAGAGCCGCCAGCAACTGATGGAAGTGGGCGGCCTGGGCGCCAAGACCTTTGAGCAGAGCGCTGGCTTTCTGCGCATCCGCGGTGGCGACAACCCGCTGGACATGACCGGTGTGCACCCCGAAACCTATCCGGTCGTCGAGCAGATCATGCTGAAAGCCGGCAAGCCCGTGACCGAGCTGATGGGCCGCGCCGAACTGCTCAAGACGCTGCAGCCCGAGCTGTTTGCCAACGAGAAGTTCGGCGTCATCACCGTGCGCGACATTCTGGCCGAGCTGGAAAAGCCCGGCCGCGACCCGCGCCCCGATTTCAAGGTGGCGCGCTTCAACGACGGCGTGGACGACATCAAGGACCTGCAGCCCGGCATGGTGCTCGAAGGCACGGTGAGCAATGTGGCGGCGTTCGGCGCGTTTGTGGACCTGGGCGTTCACCAGGACGGACTGGTGCACGTGAGCCAGCTCAGCCACAAGTTCGTCACCGACGCGCGCGAGGTGGTCAAGACCGGCGACATCGTCAAGGTGAGGGTGGTCGAAGTGGATGTGGCACGCAAGCGCATCGGCCTCACCATGAAGCTGGGCGAGGCGCCGGCCCGCCGCGATGCCCCGCGCGACAACCGGTTTGAAGGCGCAGCCCGCGGCCAGCGCGCGCCACAACGCCCGGCCACACCTGTGCCACAGGGCAGCGCCATGGCGTCGGCGTTCGCCAAACTGCAGGGGCTGCGCAAATAGATCGGCTATCGGATCATCCGCCGAGGCCAACGGACACCCACACTCAATTCAGGTCTAGTTTGCTATTATATTAATAGCAAACTATGACCCAAGGATGCGGACAACAGGCCAATATCATGCAAAATACGGCCATGAAAGCCCTGCGCATCCATGCCGGCCCCACGGCGCGTGAACACATTGCCCGACACGGCCTGCTGCCGCAGCACGTCGGCGTGGTGCCGGGCGCGGCCGGTGGTCCGAAGGGGCTGATCCTCGGTCCGCTGGACCGCTTCATCTTTGGCGACTGGTTACCGCAATCGTCACAACCGGTTGATCTGGTGGGCGCGTCCATCGGCGCCTGGCGCATGGCCACGGCCTGTCTCGGTAACCCGGTGGCCGCGTTTGAGCGGCTGGAGCATGACTATATCCACCAGCACTATGAGTTGCCGCCCGGGCAAAAGCGCCCCAGCGCCAGCCAGGTGAGCGAAGCCTTCGGTCAGAACCTGGCCGCGTTCTACGGCGGCCGGGTGGACGAGGTATTGCAGCACCCACGCTACCGGCTGCACATCGTCACCTCGCGCGGGCGGCACCTGCTGGGCCGCGAGCACGCGCTGCGCACGCCGCTCGGCTACGCCGGCGCCTTCCTCACCAACACCGTGCACCGCAAGGCCATGGGCGCGTGGCTGGAGCGGGTGGTGTTTTCGTCGGCGGGGTCTTCCGTTCCGGGTGCGGCGAGCGCAGCATTGCCATTCGCCACGCACGACTACCGCACCCGCCAGGTAGACCTGAGCCCGGCCAATTTCATGCCCGCGCTGCAGGCCAGTTGCTCCATTCCGTTCGTCCTGAAGTCGGTGCACGGCATCCCCGGTGCGCCGCCCGGCGCCTACTGGGACGGTGGCATCACCGACTACCACCTGCACCTGAACTACCACGCCAAGGCCCCGGGTGGGGAGGGCGGCGCCAATCTCGTGCTGTACCCGCATTTCCAGAAAGCCGTGGTGCCCGGCTGGCTGGACAAAAGCCTGAAATGGCGCCACAAGCCCACCCACTTCCTCGACAACATGGTCGTTCTGGCGCCCGACCCGGCCTGGGTACAGACGTTGCCAAACGGCAAGCTGCCTGATCGCACCGATTTCTTGCGTTACGGGACCGACTTGCCCGCGCGGGTGCAGGCCTGGAACGCAGCCGCCAGCGCCAGTCGCCAGCTGGCCGACGAGTTCAGCGCCTGGCTGGCTCGCCCTGACCCGTCACAAGTCGAGCCGCTTTAACAAGGCGTTGCGCCGCCAGGCGCGCCACAATCCCGTCATTACTTCCCCGGAGCACCGCATGACTGACGCACTCGAGCGCAACAAGCAAAACGCCATGGCGTTTTATGACCTGATGTTCAACCAGTGCCAGCCTGCCGAGGCCATCGCCCGCTATGTCGGCGACCGGTACACGCAGCACAACCCGCATGTGGCCGACGGCAAGCAGGCATTCATCGACTACTTCAAGCGCATGGAAACCGAGTTTCCGGGCAAGCGGGTCCACTTCAAGCGCGCCCTGGCCGAAGGCGATTTGGTGGTGTTGCATTGCCACCAGGAATGGCCCACGCACGCCGACCGCGACTGGGCCGGCATCGACATCTTTCGCTTCGACGAGAGCGGCAAGATCGTCGAGCACTGGGATGTGCTGCAGGTGGTGCCGACGGATGCGGCCCACGGCAACGGCATGTTCTGAGTGCCGATTGGCGCAGACGCCCACCGACGACTGATGCGACTCCTTGCCGACCCCGTTTCGCACCTGCTGGCGCTGGCCACCGCGTCGTCCACGCTGCCCTCGCGCCGAACGATCGTAGGCCTCGCGGGGCTGCCCGGATCGGGCAAAAGCACTGCGGCGGCATCATGGGCGCAGGCGGTCAATGCGATCGCTGGCGAGGGCACGGTGGTCGCGCTGGGCATGGACGGTTTTCACCTGCCGCGTGCGGCGTTGGCACGCATGCCCGACCCGGCAGCCGCGCTGGAACGGCGCGGCGCACCCTGGACGTTTGACGCCCCGGCCCTGGCCCAGCGGCTGCGCTCAATCCGCGACACCACCGACGCGGTGTACTGGCCCGACTTTGCCCACGACGTGGGCGACCCCGTGCCCGACGCCATCGCCATCCCACCGCAGACGCGGCTGGTGCTGGTGGAGGGGCTCTACCTGCTGCACCGCGAGCACGGCTGGAACCTGGGTAGCCTGCTGGACGAATGCGGCTACCTCGATGTGCCGATGGACGTAGCCATGCAGCGCCTGTCGGCCCGCCACCAGGCCGCCTGGGGAATCACGCCCGAGCAGGCCGAAGCCCGGCTGACCGCAAATGACCGGCTCAACGCCGACATCGTGGCGGGCGATGCGGTCCGGGCCGATTGGCGGGTCAGCCCGCCCTACATAGACGCGTCCAGCATCGCGCGGTAATCGTCCGCCGTGGCGATGCGCGGGTTGGTCTTGTGGCAATGGTCGGCCAGCGCGCCGGTGATGATGGCGTCGAACTGGCTGGCCTGAACGCCCATGGCGGCCAGGCCCGTGGGCAGGCCGAGCCGGGCATTCATGTCGTGGATCGCCTCGGGAATGTCGCCCGCTGACGGCAGCCCCATCGCCTGCGCCATGCGCTGCAGGCGATTTTCTTTCTGCACCGATTCAGCTTGCGCGTTGAACCGCACCACCGCCGGCAAAAACATCGCATTCAGCGTGCCGTGGTGCAAGCGCGGATCAACGCCGCCCAGGCTGTGGCTCAGGCTGTGCACGCAGCCCAGCCCTTTCTGGAACGCCATCGCGCCCTGCATCGACGCGCTCATCAGGTTGAAGCGGGCCTCGCGGTCGCTGCCGTCCCGCGTGGCACGCTCGATGTGCGCCCAGCCGCGCGCGAGACCGTCCAGCCCGATGCCGTCGGCCGGCGGGTTGAAGGCCGGCGCCATGAAGGTTTCCATGCAGTGGGCGATCGCGTCCATGCCGGTGGCCGCCGTGAGCTTGGGCGGCAAACCGAGCGTGAGTTCCGGGTCGCAGATGGCGGCCTTGGGCACCAGGTGCCACGAGTGGAAACCCAGCTTGCGGTGGTCGTCCAGGATCAGGATGGCGCCGCGCGCCACCTCGCTGCCGGTGCCACTTGTGGTGGGCACGGCGATCAGCGGCACCGCCCGGTCGGTGATCTTGAGCGAACCGCCTTCAATCGTGGCGTAGGTCTTCAGCGGGCCTTCGTGGGTGGCCGCAATCGCCACGCCCTTGGCGCAGTCGATGGCCGAACCGCCGCCCACCGCAATCAGCCCGTCGCATTTGTGGGCCTTGTACACCTCCACCGCCGCGCGCACGGCCGCCTCGGTCGGGTTGGACGGCGTCTGGTCAAACACGGCCACCGTCATGCCGGGCAGGGCGTCCAGCGCCTTCTGCAGCACCCCCGCCGCCTTGACGCCGGCGTCGGTCACGATCAGCGGCCGGGTGATGCCGACGCGCTCGCACTCCTGCTTCAAGAGCTTGACGGCGCCAAACTCAAACTGGATCTGTGTCACGTAATAGATGAAAGCCATGGCGTCTCCGTTGTACGATCAATTCCACCACTTTAAACCGAGGAGACCCCATGCAGCCCCGATCCCTTGTTGCCGCGTTCGCCTTGACCATGGCCGCCATCGTGCCCGCGCACGCCGCCTGCCTGACCGACGCACAGGTGTCCGCGCTGGTGGACAGCATCAACGCCAAGCTACCCGCTGCCAACCCCGAAGGGCTTTCGGATGCCGATGGCGCCTGCACCCGCGCCAAAGTCAACAGCCTGCTGGCGCTGCGCTACGGCAAGGTGATCGGCTACAAGGCCGGTCTCACCAACCCGGCAGTGCAAAAGCGCTTCAACGCGACCGAGCCGGTCTGGGGCAAGCTCTACGACGGCATGCTGCTGGAAGACGACGCCACGGTGGAGGCCGCCTTTGGCGCCCGTCCGCTGTTCGAGGCCGACATGCTGGTGCGCGTGAAAAGCAGCGCGATCAACCAGGCCACGACACCGGCCGAAGTGCTGGATGCCATCGACCAGATCATTCCGTTCATTGAGCTGCCCGACCTGGTGGTGCAAGCGCCGCCGCGCCTGAATGGCGCCGCCGTGAGCGCCATCAACGTCGGCGCACGGCTGGGCGTGCCCGGCAAGCCGATCGCGGTGCCCGTCACCCGGGGCGAGCGCTACGCGATGCTGGACGCACTGCGCGACATGACCGTCATCCTGGGCGACGGTACCGGCGCCGAACTCGGTCGCGGCAAGGGCAGCGATATCCTGGAGCATCCACTGAACGCGGTCGTTTGGCTGACCAAGGCACTGGCCCGCGAAGGAATTGCCCTGCAGCCGGGCGATCTGGTCAGCCTGGGTTCATTCTCGCCGCTGGTCCCGCCCAAGGCCGGGCAGAAAGCCATTGCCACCTTCCACGGCCTGCCGGGCGCGCAGCCCGTGTCGGTCACGTTCAAGTAGGCCGATGTCGGCTCCCCGCAACCCGCGCGCGTTGCTCACGCCCGCCATGCGCGGCGTGCTCGAGCGCATGGCCCGCGCCGGGCATCCGCCCATCCACCTGTTGTCGCCGGTGCAGGCGCGGGCGGCCTACGAGGCGGGCGCCGGCGTTCTGGAGCCGGCGCTTCCCAAGCTGGCGCGGGTCGAAGACATGTTGATTCCCGCCCGCGACGGCCATCTGCTGCCCGCCCGCCTGTACGCCCCGGCGCGCGAGGCGCTGCCGGTGCTGGTGTACCTGCATGGCGGCGGCGGGGTGATTGGCAGCGTGGCCACCCATGACGGCCTGTGCCGCCACCTGAGCCACCTGGCGCAGTGCGCGGTGGTGTCGGTGGGCTATCGGCTGGCACCCGAAGCGAAATTCCCGACCGGGGTGGACGACGCGTGGGACGCGCTGGCCTGGGTGGCGGGTGAGGGCGCCAGTGCGCTGCGGGTGGACTCCAACCGCCTGGCCGTCGGCGGCGACAGCGCGGGCGGCACGCTGGCGGCGGTGTGCGCCATCCTCGCGCGCGACCTGCAGGTGCCGCTGGCGCTGCAGTTGCTGTTCTACCCCGACTGCGCCGGCCACCAGGAAACCCGTTCGCACCAGACCTTTGCCAGCGGCTTTGTGCTGGAAGAAGCGCAGATCAACTACTTCTACAGCCTGCAGCTGCGCAGCCCCGCCGACCGCGACGACTGGCGCTTCTCGCCGCTCTACGCACCCGACGTGGACGGCGTGGCGCCGGCCTGGATCGGCCTGGCCGAGTGCGACCCGCTGGTGGACGAAGGCGTGCTCTACGCCGACAAGCTGCGCGCCGCCGGCGTACCGGTCGATCTGGAGATCTACCGCGGCGTGACCCATGAATTCATCAAGATGGGCCGCGCGATCCCCGAAGCCCTGCAGGCCCAGGCCGACGCGGCGCGTGCGCTGCGGCACGCCTTTGCCACCCCTTCCAACCCCCCGTCCACCCCTTCAGCCCCGTGACTGACATGACCGCACCCCTGACCCGGCAAGACTTCCGCTTTTTCCACCGCCTGCGCGTGCGCTGGGCCGAGGTGGACATGCAGAAAATCGTCTTCAACGCCCACTACCTGATGTACTTTGACACCGCCGTGGCCGACTACTGGCGCGCCCTGGCGCTGCCGTACGAAGAAGCCATGCAGCAACTCGGCGGCGACCTGTATGTCAAGAAGGCCGGGGTCGAATACCACGGCTCGGCCCGCTACGACGACCGGCTGGACATCGGCCTTCAGTGCGCCCGCATCGGCAATTCGTCGATGGTGTTCAGGGGCGCGATCTTTCGCGGTGACGAGCGGCTGATCGACGGCGAGCTGATCTACGTCTTTGCCGACCCGGCCACCCAGACCTCCCAACCCGTGCCCCCCGCCCTGCGCGCCATCCTGACGGGGTTCGAGGCGGGGGAGGGCATGACCCGGCTGCAAACCGGCTCCTGGGCCGAACTGGGCCAGCCGGCCGCGCACATCCGCACCGAGGTGTTCGTGGAAGAGCAGCGCATCCCCAGGGAGATGGAATGGGACGAGGCCGACGCCACCGCCGTGCACGCCGTGGTGTTCAACCGCCTGAACCAGCCGCTGGCCACCGGCCGGCTGCTGGCCCACGCGCCCGGCGTCGGGCGCATCGGCCGCATGGCGGTCAGCCGGGTGCTGCGCGGCTCCAACCTCGGCCAGCAAGTGCTGGCAGCCCTGATGGACGCCGCCCGCGCGCGCGGCGACCGCGAGGTGCTGCTGCATGCCCAGCGCAGCGCTGAAGGGTTTTACGCCAAGGCCGGGTTTACGGTGCGTGGCGAGCCGTTTGAAGAAGCCGGCATTCCGCATGTCGAAATGTTCACGCTTTTGTAAGCCCGCCCGCGCCCAAACGACCCACCCGTAACGAGGCCGCTCTGCCAGCGGCGACAATACCGGTTTGCCGCTGCCGGCCGCCCATGTCGGGCAGGCAGGCCGCGCCTGATCCGCACCTGAAGTTCATGGCCAAGAAACGACGAAACCCCTCTGGCAAGCCGGCCACCGCCTCGGCTGGCAACGCCGCCAACGGCACCCTGGCCGACGGCACGCTCGCCCCCGCTGGCGGCTCTACCGGCAACACCAGTGGCAACACCGGCGGCAACGCCCCCGCGCGAGCGCGCGCCACTCCCGCCCCGGCGTCCACCCCCGTGCAGTCACTGCCGGTGGAAGTGGCCCGCAGCGACTGGAGCGTGGCGATCTTCGCCTGCATGATGTTCCTGGCCCCGGCGATGGGCGTGCCCAACGAGGAGATGCTGCAGGACACGCTCAAATCCATCATCGTGTCGTTTGCGGCCATCGGTGCGGCGCTGCTGTTTTTCTGGCAGCAGCGCAACCGGCGCGACGGGCTGCGCTGGCACGCGCTGGTGTGGCTGCCGCTGGCCCTGATGGCGTACGCGCTGGGCAGCATGGCCTGGTCGCACACCTACCTGGCAGGCGTCGAGGCGATCCGCTGGTTTGTCTTCAGCCTGCTGCTCTGGCTGGGTGCCAACACGCTCTCGCGCGAAAAAGTGCCCAACCTGGCCTGGGGCATCCACCTGGGCGCGGTGGTGGCGTCGCTCTGGGCGGCGCTGCAGTTCTGGGTGGATTTCAAGTACTTCCCGCAGGGGCCGAACCCGGCGTCCACCTTTGTCAACCGCAACTTCTTTGGCGAATTTGCGATCTGCACCCTGCCGTTTTCGCTGTTTTTGCTGGCCCGCGCCAAGAATTCGGCGCAAATCTTCCTGCTCGCCTTCACCACCGGCTTCAACCTGGTGGCGATCATGATGACCGGCACCCGCTCGGCGCTGATTGCCGGGGCCGTGCTGGCGGTGGCGCTGCCGGTGATGCTGGTGCTGTACCGCGACCAGTTTGCCTTCAAGGGCTGGGACAGCGGCAAACGCATCATTGCCGTCGGCGTGGTGCTGGCCACGGTACTGGGGCTGGGCATGATCCGCACCGGCAACCCCAAGCTGATTGACGAAAACCGCACCGACCAGCGCGGCCTGACGGCGCTGGAGCGCGGTTTTGCGCGCGCCCAGTCGATCACCAAGGCCGAGGAATACACCGAACGCTCGTTCTCGGTGCGCCTGATCATGTGGAAAGCCACCGGCCGCATGATCCAGGCGCGGCCGTTCTCGGGCGTGGGCGCGGGCGCCTGGGAAGTGGATATTCCGCTGTACCAGGCCGAAGGCTCGCAACTCGAGACCGATTACTACGTCCACAACGAGATCCTGCAGCTGCTGGCCGAGTACGGCGCGGTCGGCTGGCTGTTCTTGCTGGCCCTGTTGAGCTATTTGATTGCCGCCGCCTGGAAAACCCTGCGCAACCGCACACCCGAGGGCCTGGCCGAAGGGCCGATTCGCGCCACCGCGCTGGCCAGCCTGCTGGCGTTTCTGGTGGTCAGCAACGCCGGCTTCCCCTGGCGCATGGCCAGCACCGGCGCCATGTTTGCGCTGGCGCTGGCCATGCTGGCGGCATCCGACGCGCGGCTGGGCCTGCGCAGCCCGGCATTTGCCACGCGGCTGGCCTGGCGGCCGGTGTATTCGCAGGTGATGGCCGTGGCCATGATGGTCAGCCTGGCGCTGGCCGCCTACATCAGCCAGCAGGCCGCCGACAGCGAAAGCAAGATCGTGCGCGCCGTCAAGCTGGCGCTCACCGTTTCGCAGTCGGGCGACTACCAGAACCCGCGCTGGGACAAGACCAAGCGCGACATGCTCACCCTGATCAAGGACGGCATCGCCATCAACCCCCACTACCGCAAGATCACCCCGATGGTGGCCGACGAAGTGGCCAAGTGGGGCGACTGGAAAAACGCCATCTGGATCTGGGAATCGGTGGTCGGCTCGCGCCCGTACGTGGTGGCCATCATGTCCAACATCGCGCGCGGCTACGCCCAGACCGGCGACACGCCCAAGGCGATGGAATACCTCAAACGCGCCCAGACACTGCAGCCCAACGCTCCCGCTGTGGCCTCGCTCGAGGTGATCTTGCTCAGCCGCAGCGGCCAGGAACCCGAGGCGCTGCGCGTGGCGCGCGAGCGCATCAACAAGGGCGTGTACGACTACGACATGGTCAACACCGGCTACGTGCTGGCCATTCGCGCGCGCGACTGGCCGCTGGCCGTCAAATCGCTGGAGCTGCGCAACAAGGGCTGGCCCGCCAACCAGGTCGACGGCCTCTTGAAGCTGGGCAACATCTACGCCGCCTCCGACATTAAGGACGAAGCCAAGGCGCTTAATTACTACAAAGCCGCCCTGGCCACCGCGCCCGAGCAGGACAAAACCGCCACCCGCGCGCAGATTCCGACGATCTACCTGCCGAGGCTGTAGCGCCCCGGCCCGCCATGCCACCGGCCAGCTGCACCGTCCTGCACCGCGCCTTGCACCGCGTACTGCCGGGCACCGTGGCCGCCCTGGCCAGCCTGGCGGCACACGCCCACGGCCCCGGCATGCGCGTCGGCGCCATCACCCTGGGCGGCCCCTGGCTGCCCGCGCTGCTGGGCGCCATCCTGGCCCTGGCCATCGCCGCACCAGCGGGCCAACGGCGCGCACACCGCATCGCCAGCCCGCTCGTCGCGCTGCTGCTGGCCTGGGTGGTGTCGGTTTACCTGCAAATCGACCCCGCCCGCGACCTGCCCGGCCAATTGCAGATCGCCGCGCTCATGCTCAAAACCGCCATCGGCTGGATGGTGGTGGGCTGCGTGGGTGGGCTGCTGGCGGTGTGGACGTGGAGGGGGGTGGCAGGGCGGTGGGGCAGGGTCGCCCGGACAGCGGGTAGTGACTATGAAATAGATAGCAAACAATGACCACGGGGCGAGGACGTCGGCATGAAAAGGGCACTAAAACGGGTGGAAATGGGTCTGTGGCCGGTGCGTGACTTGAGCAGCTGCCAAGTTAACCCTATTCAGGGCGTCGACACCGGCACGGCGGCCGCTGCGCGAACCAGCTCATTGCGCATCAGCGCCACGGCCTGGCCGCGCGTATTGGCGTCCAGCGATACGGCCGAGGTGATGGCGATCACCAGATTCAGCGGGGGGTGGACCCAGATGACCTGGCCGCCCCAGCCGCTGGCCAGGAAGGTGCGGCGCTCGGGCGCGGCGGGCGCTACCCACCAAAGGTAGCCGTACGCCAGGCCAACCGGCTGGCCGCCGGGGTTCTGGGCGGCAACCGCGGCGCGCGCATAGGCTTCGGGCACGATCTGCACGCCATTCCACTCGCCCGCGCGCAGGGCAAGCTGGCCCAGCCTGGCCATGTCGCGGGTGCGCAGCCGCAGCCCGCTGTAGCCGTAGGAATGGCCATTGGCGCCGCGCTCCCACTCAAACGCGTCGATGCCCAGCGGGACGAACAGGTTCGCCGCCGCAAACCGCGACGACACTTGCCCGACCGCGCCTTCCAGCGCGACCGACAGCAGGTTGGCGGCCAGGTTGTCATACGCAAATCCCGAGCCCGGCGCGCCTGCCCGCTGGCGCCGCATCAGGAAGGCCGGATCGTCTGCGGTTGGGCGGGCAAAGCGATCCTGTGGCCGGAAGCCCGCGGTCATTGTCAGCAGGTGCCGTAGGGTCAGCGCCGAAGCATCCGGGCTCGCATCAGCCGCGCTTGCCGGCAGCAGTTCCGCGACGGGTTGTTCGACGGATCGCACCGCGCCCTTGCCGATGGCAGCGCCAACCGCGAGGGACAGGATGCTTTTGGTGACGGACTGGACGTCGCGCAAGGTGTCCACGCCCGAGCCCGACTGGTAGTGCTCGAACAGCAGCCGATCGCCCCGAACAACCACGACGCTCTGAACATCGGCGTAGTTCGCGTCGATCTTTTGGGGCAGCCCCTCAAAGGCGGCGGGCTGGGGGCTTGGCGGTCCGGTCGGAGGGCCGGGCTCGGCGGCAACGGCCTGCGCACTCGCCACGCTGCTGGCGAAAGCTGGAGCAAGCAATGGCAACGAGGCGAGGGCGGTTCTGCGGTGCATGGCGAGTTGAGTCCTTGTCCGGTCGTCACCGTCTGTCATTAGATCGCAGGATTCAGGGTCAGGTGGCTTGCGTTTATCCAATCGTTGCCCACCGGTTCCCTGCATAGCCGTCCGAGGTCAGACACACAGCGTCGAATACTACAAAATGAATAGCAAACAATGACCAGGGGACGCCGACCACAGCCCGAAAACACTCCTAAACCATGCCAAAACAGGTTTTCCACCCGCGAAGCAGCTGAGCCCCGAAAACCCACCCTGTGCGCTTGACCCTGCCCCGAAGGCGGGTTTGTCCTACACGCAAGCCGCCAAAGCACGGTATTCTTTGTTGCAGTGCAGCATTTCCTGCGCGTCTGTACTACGAAAGGATGGTGCACCTATGTCACTTGCCGACATTCTCAAAGCCACCCAGCTGACGCGCGGCGGGCGCTTGATGGACGCTACCCGGTTGATCCAGAAGGCGCTGGGCCTGACGAAATCGCCGTCCGCGCCTGGCGGGCCAGCCGAGCGCGCCGGTGCCGGTGCCGATGCCCGCGCTGACACCCGCAGCGGGTCGCACCCCGCAGCCCGTGACGCTGCCCGCTCCGGTGATGATGATGTGGTGGACGCGCCGTTTCGCGAGGTGCTGCGCAAACCCGCCAATGAAGCCGTTTTCAGCCCGCACGAGGTGCCGGCGCGGCCAGAAGTACAAGGGGCGCCCGACGTCGCGGCACCAAGGGCTGAGCCGCAGGTCGGGCGGCCAGAAGCCAGGCTGGCGCCGGCGTCCCCAGCACGTCCCGCGAGCTTTGCCGAATCCACCTTTCGCTCGGGCGCCTCGACCTACGCCTACCGGCTGTATGTGCCGGGCTCAGACGGGGAGGATGCTTCGCCAGGCGCCCCACCACACGCGACCGCCCACACGGCCACGCTGTTACCGCTGGTCGTGCTGCTGCATGGCTGCAAGCAGGACGCGGCCGACTTTGCGGCGGGCACCGCGATGAACGCGCTGGCCGAGACCGAAAAGTGCCTGGTCCTGTACCCCGAGCAGTTGTCCAGCGCCAACCCGATGCGCTGCTGGAACTGGTTTGACGCTGCGCACCAGGCGCGCGACACCGGCGAGCCGCACATGATCGCCTCGCTGATCCAGCACATTCTGGCGACGCACCCGGCCGATCCGTCGCGGGTCTACATTGCCGGGCTGTCGGCGGGCGGGGCGATGGCCGCGCTGATGGCGGGCCTGTACCCCGAGCTGATTGCCGCCGTCGGCGTGCATTCGGGCCTGCCGGCGGGCGCGGCCAATGACGTGGTGTCGGCGTTCTCGGCCATGCGACGGGGCGCGCGGCCCGGTGGCACGACAGGGGGCACGGCGGGCGGCACCGCCGAGGGTGATGCGGACGGCGACGCGGTCGTCATGCCCACCATCGTGTTTCACGGCAGCGCCGACAAGACCGTCAACCCCGACAACGGCGACCAGATCATCGACGCGGCGCTGGCGGCGCTGGGCAGCGCGGGCATCACGCTGCAGAAGGTCGAGCAGCTTGCGGACAGCCCGGAGGGTCGTGACCCCGGGGCCGCCAGCCAGCGCGACACGCTGCGCACCGTGTACAGCGCAGCGGGCGGCAAATCGTATGTCGAGCACTGGGCGGTGGACGCCGGCCCGCACGCCTGGTCGGGCGGCGACGCGGCGGGATCGTTCACCGACCCGCACGGCCCCAACGCGTCAGAGGCGATGCTGGCGTTTTTTCTGCAGCACCAGCGGGCGGACTAAGCGGCCCCTAAGCCGCCCAACCAAGCCGGCGCGACGACACCCCAACTACGCCGCGACCGCGCGCTTGCGGGCCGGGCTACCCGGCTTGCGGGTGGCGCCCGCGGCAGGCGTGACCCGGGCGGGGCGCGCCCGGGACGCCGCGTTGCGGGTTCTGGCGGGCGCGGGCGCGGCCGCCTTGCGCACG
>JANOBJ010000219.1:0-6381 GCA_031411575.1 Betaproteobacteria bacterium
GAGAACGGTTCGTCCATCAGGATGATGTCGGGGTCGAGCGCGAGCGTCTGGGCCAGCGCCGTGCGCTTGCGCATGCCGCCCGACAGCTGGTGCGGGTAGCGGTCGCCAAAGCCGTGCAGACCCACGCGCTCCAGCCAGGCCTGGGCCTGGCTGCGGGCCTCACCGTCAGGCACGCCGTGGTACTGCAGGCCCACCATCACGTTGCCGAGCGCGCTGCGCCAGGGCATCAGCGCGTCGGTCTGGAACATGTAGCTGGCGCGCCGGTTGATGCCCGTCAGCGGCTCGCCAAACACCCGCACCTCGCCGGACGACGCCTCCAGCAGCCCGGCGCCGATGTTCAGCAGCGTGGATTTGCCGCAGCCGGTCGGGCCAACCACCGACACAAATTCGCCCGCGCGTACCCGCAGCGTGGTGTCGGCCACAGCGGTGTAGCGCCGGCTGGCGTCGTCGCGCGAGCGGAAGGTGCAGCTGATGTTGAGCAGTTCCAGCGCGAACGGCGGCGCTGGCGAAGCGGGAGCAGCGCCCGGTTCCGGACTCATGCCTTGAAGCGGTCCTTGGCCCTGCGCGCAAACTCGTTGGTGTAGGTCTTGCCGAGTTCGATGCGGTCTGGTTTCACGGTCGGCTCGAAGCTGGCCAGCGCCCTCAGCGCGGTCTTGGCGCCTTCATCGGGGATCATCCCGTCCAGCGCAATGGCCTCGCGCACCTTGGTGAACGACGCCAGGTACAGCGCGCGGTCGCCCAGCAGGTACGACTCGGGCACCGTCTTGATCAGGTCGGACGGCCCTGCCGTCTGCAGCCATTTCAGGGCGTGCACGATGGCGTTGGCCATCGCCTGGCAGGTGTTGGGATTCTTCTGCACGAACTCGGACGGCGCGTACAGACAGCCGGCGGGCATGGGGCCGCCAAAGACCTCCTGTGTGCCCTTGAGCGTGCGCGTGTCCGCGATGATCCGCACGTCGCCCTTTTGTTCCAGCATGGTCATCACCGGGTCGGTGTTGCTCATGGCGTCGATCTGGCCCGAGCGCAACGCTGCCAGCGCG
This sequence comes from Betaproteobacteria bacterium, assembly GCA_031411575.1. Taxonomy (GTDB): domain Bacteria; phylum Pseudomonadota; class Gammaproteobacteria; order Burkholderiales; family Burkholderiaceae_C; genus JANOBJ01. Next base: position 1,041 of record JANOBJ010000219.1, read on the forward strand.
CCCGCCGAGGTGCCCACGCCAATGAAGCTCACGTCGGCGGCCTTGATGCCCGCGCGCGACAAAATCAGGTTGGCCACCATGTTGGTGGACGAACCCGGCGCCGACACGCCAATCTTCTTGCCCCTCAAGTCGGCCAGCGCCTTGTAGTCGGGCATGGCCTTGGTGGACACGCCCATGGCGATTTGCGGCGCGCGCCCCTGCAGCACGAACGCCTGGAAAAACTGGTTTTTGCTTTGCAGGTTGATGGTGTGCTCGTAGGCCCCGCTCACCACGTCAGCCGAGCCGCCCACCACCGCCTGCAGCGCGCGGGCGCCGCCGGCAAAGTCGCTGATCTCGACGTCCAGCCCTTCGGCCTTGAAGTAGCCCAGCTGCTCGGCAATTGTCAGGGGCAGGTAGTAAAACGCCGCCTTGCCGCCCACGGCCAGCGCGATTTTCGATTTTTCGAGCTTGCCCTGTGCGCGCAGGGCCGGTGCGGCCAGCGCCACCGCGCCCATCCCCGCGAGGGCGCCGAATCTTCGCCGGCTCAGACGGTTGCTATCCATAGTTTTTTTTGACCTCTCTGTTTTAGTTGACAGGAGGTTAGGCCGCACATCGCCAATGCGCATCGGGAACATCCCTCGCGGGTTTTCACGTAACGCGCCGCGGGGCGCCGGCAGAACGTCTAGCGGTAGCCTGTGAACAGGATGGCGATGTTGACCAGCAGGCCCAGCGACCACATCCACGTCCGCACGGTGGCGAGATCGGCCACGTACATCATGATGTAGAGCAGTCGCAACACAATGTAAATGAACGCCAGGATATCGAGCCGCGCCTGGTGCGCGCCGAGCTGGTGCGCAATCACGACGGCCCCGATGAAGAACGGCAGGCCCTCAAAGCTGTTGGTCTGCGCGGCGTTGGCGCGCGCCCGCCAGTCGGTCTGGTGGGCCAGCCAGGCACGCGGGTTGTGGTTGTCATACCCGCCCTCGCGGCGCGGCGTGCTGAAGGTGCCGTACTTGGCTATGCCGGCGCAGACGATGGGCAGCAGCGCGGCAATCAGCACGCACCAGTAGGCAACCGTGAAGTGGGGATAGCTCATGGGGGTCAAATGAGGTATTTTTGGGGTGTTTCAGGCCCCATGTCCTTATGGGGTGGTCATTGTTCGCTATGTAAATAATAGCATATGCCGGTCGGGCAACGCGCTACGGCCCGTCGTCAGCGCCGATCCACCAGCGCATGCGCAATGGTGCCCAGGTCCACGTATTCCAGCTCGCTGCCGGCCGGGACGCCGCGCGCCAGCCGCGTCACCTGCAGGCCACGGCTCTTGAGCGCCTCGCCGATCACATGCGCGGTGGCCTCGCCCTCGGCGGTGAAGTTGGTGGCCAGGATCACCTCTTTCACGGTGCCTTCGGCCGCGCGGTCAAACAGCTTTTGCAGGCCGATGTCCTTGGGGCCAATGCCATCCAGCGGGCTGAGCTTGCCCATCAGCACGAAATACAGCCCCTTGTAGGCACCGGTGCGCTCCACCGCCGATTGATCGGCCGGCGTCTCGACCACGCACAGCTTGGTCGGATCGCGCTGCGGGTCGCGGCAGGTGCTGCAGATGTCCGATTCGGTGAAGGTGTGGCACTGCGCGCAATGCACCATGTTCTGCGTGGCCTGCTGCAGCGCCTGCGCCATCAGCTGCGCGCCTTCACGGTCGTGCTGCAGCAGGTGGTAGGCCATGCGCGAGGCCGATTTCACGCCCACGCCGGGCAGCCGGCGCAGCGCCTGGATCAGCGCGTCGAGCGCGTTGGTGTCGGACACTGGCTCAGAAGGGGAATTTCATTCCGCCGGGCAAGCCGGGCATGCCCGCTGTGAGCTTGCCCATTTTCTCCTGCGAGGTTTCCTCAGCCTTGCGCACGGCGGCGTTGAAGGCCGCGGCCACCAGGTCTTCGAGCATGTCCTTGTCATCAGCCAGCAGGCTTGGGTCGATGGTGATGCGCTTGACGTCGTGCTTGCAGGTCATGGTGACCTTCACCAGACCAGCGCCCGACTCGCCCGTGACCTCGACAAAGGCCAGTTCGTCCTGCGCTTTTTTCAGGTTTTCCTGCATGGCCTGGGCCTGCTTCATCAGGCCGGCGAGTTGCCCTTTGTTGAACATCGCAAATTCCTTCTCGATACGGGCGGCGCCGCCCTGGGGATTCAGATGATTTGAGTCTAGCAGGCGGGCGTGCAACCGGCCGTGACAAGGCTCAGGGAAGCCCGGTGGCGGTTACCCCGCACGTCAGCACAAAGCGCAGGCTGGAATTGGCCGGGAATGCCGGAATCGACAGACCCGCCTGCAGGCCCGCCACAGTGACCGTGCCGGGGCAGGTGGCGGTGGGCGGCCCGACGATGGCGGTGCAGGTCACGGCGGTGCAGACCAGCCCGGCAACGGCCGGGTCACTCAGCACCGACCCTGCGGCGTCGCTCGGGCCTGCGTTGGCGATGGTGAGGGTATAGCTGGTGGTGCTGCCGGCCACCAGCGTGTCGGTGCCGTTGGTCTTGGTGATCGACAAATTGACCGAGGGGCTGATGCTGACGGTGTCGGTGCCGCTGTTGTTGCCGGTCTGGGACGCGCCCTCGCAGGCGCACGCGGCGGTGGCGGTGTTGGTGACGGTGCCGGTGGCATTGGGCGTGACGGTCAGCACAATGGTCGGATAGCTCGCGCCGCTGGCCAGCACATCGGTGCGCACGCAGGTGGTGGTGGCGAGCGTGCAGGTCCAGCCGGCGCCGCTGATCGCCAGCGGCGTCAGCGCGCCCGGTAGCAGATCGGTCAGCGTGACGGTGCCGAATGTCGGCGCGGGGCCGTTGTTGGTGACCACGATGTTGAAAGTCGGGGTGTTCGGCCCGCCTTGCTGCAAGTAGAAGCCGGCCGGCGTGTGCGTCTTGCTCACCGCCAGATCAGGGCTGGCCACCACCAGCGTGGCGGGTTGGTCGCCGGGGGTCACCGCGTCGGAATCGCTGGTGTCGGTGTAGGGTGTCAGCAGCGTCTGCGCGGTGTAGCTGATGACGGCGGAATTGGTGATGCGCGTATCGCCCGGAACCGCCGCGTTGACCGTGACCTGGAACGTGACCGTCTGCGCGTCGCCAGGGTTGAGCGTGCCGCCAATGGTGGCGGTGGCGGTGCGACCGACCCTGAACGTGACCGTGTTGCCGGAGAAATCGGCCGAGTCGTCGCCAGTGGCATCGGTTCTGGCGCCCAGCGTCACCCCGGCGGGGGCACCGGTGACGCGCAACGAGTTCGCCACATAGGTGGTGTTGACGGGAATCGCATCGCGCAGCACCGCGCGGATGGCCGGGTCATTGCCGGTGTTGGCAAAGGCAATCGTGTACTCGATCACGTCGCCCGGCACCAGCACGCCGCCATTGACGTCGCGGCCGGACTTGATAAGCGTGTCCTTGATGTTGGGCACGAAGATATTGGTGGCCAGCGTGATCACGCCCACGTCAATCGTCTCGCTGCTGGACGAGACGCGCACCGCGGCAGAACTGGCACCGTTGGGCAGCTGCGTATTGGGCGTGAAGATGTCGGCATCAAACCCCAGCGTGTTCTGGTAGGCGGGATTGCGCGCGGTGTTCAGTACGCCGTTGGTGCTGATGGTGCTGTTGAATACATCCGTCTGTGGATTGACGGCGTTGGATACCGGAGACAGCCCCGCGGTGCTGGTGCCGAATTGCAAGCCTGCGGCTCCCTCCGTCGACCCCCGGTCCCCGTCGTAGCCCACCACGCCCAGGCTGCTGGTGACGGTGCCAAACGGCGGCGTGTTGAAGCCGGACAGCGCAATGTCGACCGAGCCAGCGCCGGCCAGCCGCTGGTAGCCGTCGTACACCACCAAGTTGCGGGTGGGCGCGGCGGGGTCGCGGCGCACCACCACCAGCGTCCAGGCCGCGTAGAAATTGTTGGCGGCAAACGTGGTGGTGATATTAGCGACCGTGTAGGTGCCCGCGCCCGCCGCCGACACGATGGCCGTGACGTCGCGAAACGACTGGTATTCCGTGGGCGCGCCGCCGCCGTCATCGTCGGTCACGGTGGCGGTGACGGTCTGGTAGGCCGCCGCGCCCGGCGTCTTGAGCAGCACCGACCCGCGCGCCGCCGCCGACGATGAGCCCGCCCAGTACAGGCCCGCCCACAGCACGCCGCCACCGGCGGGAATGGTCAGGCCGGCGCTGGACGAGTTGTAGTTGCCCGCTACCGGGTCGATGTTGACATTGACCGGCGGGCCAACGGCCGCGGTGCTGTATTGGTTGTTGGTGACGCCGGTCGCGCTGTAGGCCGCTTGGCGCACATTGCTGCAGCTGGCGGCAGTGGGTGAGCCGCAGGTCACCGAGGCATTGGCCGCGAAAACGATGTCACCATTGGCGTTGGCCACAAAGCGCTGCGCGAACGCGCGTTGCGCGGCTTCGGACGGCGCGGGCACGATCAGGCCGGCAAGGCCAAGTGCCAAAGCCAACAGCGACTGGAGCGTCAATCGGAGAATGCGTCACCTCGCAATTTTTTGTTTTGTACTGGATAGTGCGTATAGCGATCTGATGGTAACCAGCGCTAGCCCGGCGCGACGGGCTTGATGCTGCCCGGAACGATTTTTGCGGAATATTCCCGCATCATTTTTTGCACGAACGGGTCGCCGTGGATGATTTCTTCGGCCGCGCGTTGCCGCGCCGCGCTGGCGGCGGCGTTACGTCGCGCGGGGCTGTCGGTCACCTTGCCCACCTCAACCACGAGGCTGACGGCATGGCCGGCTGTGTTCAGCACGGCCTGCAGGCGATCGCGCGCATTGCCCTGGTTCAGCGACTCGCGCTCGACCCGCAACAGCCACTGATCGGTGTCGCGCGCCAACAACTGCGATTGCAGCGCCAACTCGCGCACAAGCGCCGCGATGGCCTCTTGCGCCACCAGCTGGTTCACCGTCTGGTGCCAGAAATCGCCTTCCTCGGTGGGCATCACCTCAGGGGCGGCGGCGTGTTCACGTGGCTCAGGCTGCTGGCGAACCGGCACTGCCACCACGTCGCCTGTGGTTGCCTGACCCGGTTGGCCAGCTGCGCTGCTGCGCGTCTGCGAAGTCTGCGGTGGCACCACCACGTGCAGCCGCTGCCCGGGCGGTGGATGGACGGGCGACGGTGCCTGAACAACCGGCTCGCGCGCGGGAAGCGGTGCTACCGGTGCCACCGGAGCAGCCGGCGGTACAGCCAGAGCAGCCGGAGCCACAGCGGCTGCCGCAGATGCCGCAGCAGGCACAGCGAGCGCAACGGCTCTGGCCGGCGCTCCGGCTTCATTCAGAGTTTTTTTTTCCAAGGGCGCCGGTGGCGCGCGGGGTGTGCGGTCGGCCGCGCCAGGTTTGAA
>JANOBJ010000220.1:0-6147 GCA_031411575.1 Betaproteobacteria bacterium
GGAAGCGCGCAACCTGCTGCTGATCCCCGAGAACCACGCCAGCAATACGTTCTACCTGAGCAATGTGGCCCAGTTGCGGCGCGTTTTTCACATGGCAGGCCTCAATGTGCGCATCGGCTCCATCGACCCCGCCATCAAGAAAAGCACCACCATCGACCTGCCCAATGGCGAAAGTGTGACCCTGGAGCCTGTGATCCGGAGCAAGCGCCGGCTGGGGCTGAAAGACTTTGACCCTTGCACCATCCTGCTGAACAATGACCTCAGTGCCGGCGTGCCCGGCATTCTGGAGGACATTCACGAGCAGTATTTGTTGCCACCGCTGCATGCGGGCTGGACGGCACGCCGCAAGAGCAATCATTTCAAAAGCTACGAAGAGATTTCCAAGCGGTTTGGCAAGTTGCTGGGTGTGGACCCCTGGCTCATCAACCCGATGTTCGACAAATGTGGCGAAATCAATTTCTCGCAGGCATCGGGCCTGGAGGGTTTGAGCAGCAATGTGGATGCGTTACTGACCAAAATACGCCGCAAGTACAAGGAATACGGCATCAACGAGAAGCCCTTCACCATCGTCAAGGCCGACAATGGCAGTTATGGCATGGGCATCATGACCGTGCGCGACGTGAAGGATCTGGAAGCCCTGAACCGCAAGACCAAGAACAAGATGGCCGTCATCAAGGACGGCCAGGAAGTCAACGAAGTCATCATCCAGGAAGGCGTGCTGACCAACGAACGCATGAACGACGCCGTGGCCGAGCCGGTGGTCTACATGATGGACCGCTACGTGGTGGGCGGCTTCTACCGCATCCATGCCGAGCGCGGCGTGGACGAAAACCTGAACGCACCAGGCGCCAGCTTTGTGCCTCTGGCGTTCGCCGAAAGTGCGCACTTACCTCAGCCCGGCATGAAGCCTGGCGCCAGTGCGCCCAACCGGTTCTACATGTACGGCGTGATCGGCCGGCTGGCCATGCTGGCGGCCAGCTACGAGCTGGAAGCGACCGACCCCGACGCCGAAACCTACGACTGAAACCGCGCCAAAATCGGTGCGGAATGCGGAGCCGAACCCGGTGCAGGTAGTTGCTGCGGTGCAACATCCGCCCCCCGCTACCGTCGTTTAAGGCGCCTGCTCCACCGTGGGAACGCCGCGCCGGGCGCACAATGGCAAGCCCAAGATAACGGAACCCCGCGCTCGCGCAAGATGGGGTGGCTTTGTGTCAGCATCCAAGTCCTCACTCGCGGCGCTCACTCTGGGCGCCATCGGCGTCGTCTACGGCGACATCGGCACCAGCGTCCTGTATGCCATCAAGGAAGTCTTTGGCTCCGGCCATGTCGCGTTCACGCCCGACAACATCTACGGCATCCTGTCGATCTTTTTCTGGACGCTGACGACCATCGTCTCGCTCAAGTACGTGGTGCTGGTGCTGCGGGCCGACAACAACGGCGAAGGCGGCCTGATCGCCATGCTGGCGCTGGCCTCGCAGTCGGTGAAGGACAAGCCCGAGTTGCGCCGCTGGCTGCTGGGCATCGGCATCTTCGGCACCTGCCTGTTTTATGGTGACGGCGTCATCACGCCCGCCATCTCGGTGCTGTCGGCCGTCGAGGGCCTGGAGGTGGTGTCGCCCGCGTTCAAGAAAGCGGTGATTCCGCTCACGCTGGTCATCCTGTTCGCGCTGTTCATGGTGCAGAAACGCGGCACCGCCGGCATTGGCAAGTTCTTCGGGCCGATCACGCTGGTCTGGTTTGCGGTGATCGCGCTGCTCGGTGTCTCGCACATCATTGAGTACCCGAGCATCCTGCGGGCGCTCAGCCCGCACTACGCGCTGGGCTTCATGTTCAGGAACCCCGGCACCACCTTCGTCATTTTGGGTGCCGTGGTGCTGTGCGTCACCGGGGCCGAAGCGCTGTACGCCGACATGGGGCATTTTGGCAAGCGGCCGATCCGCCTGGCCTGGTTCACCGTGGCCATGCCCGCGTTGACGCTCAACTACTTTGGCCAGGGCGCACTGCTGCTGCAAAAGCCCGAAGCCGTGAAGAACCCGTTTTACCTGATGGCGCCTGAATGGGCGCTGATCCCGCTGGTGCTGCTGGCCACCATGGCCACGGTGATCGCCTCGCAGGCGCTGATCACCGGCGCGTTCAGCGTGACCAAGCAGGTGATCCAGCTGGGCTACCTGCCGCGCCTGAACATCCAGCACACCAGCGTGCGCGACACCGGGCAAATCTACATCCCGTTCGTCAACTGGGGCCTGTTCGTGGCGATCGTGCTGGCGGTGGTGATGTTCCGCTCGTCCAGCAACCTGGCGGCGGCCTACGGCGTGGCGGTGTGCACCGACATGCTGATCACCACCATCCTGACTTTCTTTGTCATCCGCTACAGCTGGCGTTACCCGCTGTGGCTGTGCCTCGCGGCCACCGGCGTGTTCTTTGTCATCGATTTCCTGTTCTGGGCCTCCAACCTGATGAAACTGCCCGACGGCGGCTGGTTCCCGCTGCTGATTGGCGGCGCCATTTTTGCGCTGATGATGACCTGGAAGCAAGGCCGCTACATCCTCAACCTCAAGCTGCGCTCGGACGCCATCGATCTCAACAGCTTCCTGGAGGCGGTGTTTATCAGCCCGCCCACCCGGGTGGACGGCACCGCCGTCTTCCTCACGGCCGAGACCGGCACCGTGCCCAACGCCATGCTGCACAACCTGAAGCACAACAAGGTGCTGCACGAGCACAACCTGTTCGTCACCGTGCGCAACCACGAGGTGCCCTGGATCGGCCTGGACAAGCGGCTGGAGATTGAATCTCTCGGCCACGACTGCTGGCAGGTGGTGATTCATTACGGCTTCAAGAACGACCCCGACGTGCCCCGCGCGCTGCAGCAGATGCGCGGCCGCGGCTGCGAGATCGAAGCCATGACCACCAGCTACTTTTTGTCGCGCGACACCGTCATCCCCACCATCGGCAGCGGCATGGCCCCCTGGCGCGAGAAGCTGTTTGCCCAGATGCACCACAACGCCAGCGCTGCGGCCGACTTCTTGAACCTGCCCAACAACGCGGTGGTGGAGCTGGGCTCAAAGATCGAGATTTGAGCGGATTTCAGGTCAAATCGGCCGGATGTCCGCTTTTCGCGGTCATAGGTTGCTACTAATTTAGTATCATACGAGTTTTGACTCTGGCTGCGGCAGCGGGGTCAGATCCCGATTCAGGACGATAGCGTTGCCGGCGAAAGTAGCGATGAACGAAATCGGGCTCTGACCCCGATCCCGCTGCACGTGCGAGAACTGCTCGATCGTTGCTTTCCTGAACCACGGGAAGTGCTCAAGAGGCACCAACAATTCCTCGGCGTCGAGCAGCAGCCTGAAGCCATGTTTTGAAACGTGGGTAACTTCAGCGACCGAAGTGACGGTTCCAGGCATTTGGAGTCTCGCTGCGGATTCATTGGAATCTGACCCCGATTTCCCCGATTTCCCAGCGTCACAGGCCCAGGTCAAACAACCCCGGGTGATCGTCCGTGCGACGGCCAGTGTGTGTCATGAGGGTCAGGCATCACTGCGGAACAGCGGCAGACAAGCCAACGCCATCTGGTCGACGTGCCGATGATCCGTACCGCAGCACCCGCCAAAGACGTTCAGATACTTCAATTGGCGGCTCTTCAACTGGGCATAGTCCCGCGCCAGCGCCTCTGGGTCGCCAGCGTCGAGCTCGGGCGCTTCGTTCAATTCGGCATGGCTCATTCTGGAGGCATTGGCGCGAAGCCCGTGAATGCGGTCCTTCCAGGGTTGCTCCCCTTCGACGACGCTGCTGAAGTGGCTGGGATGTGCGCAATTGATCATGAAGTACGAGGGATAGCCAGAGGTGGCGGCGTCGATTTGCTCGATCGCCTCGCCAAGCGACTGGCCTGTCGGAAGCCTTCCGTCGGTCTCCACGGTCAGCGAAATGACGACGGGCAAGTCTGCATTCTGGGCCGCACGGGCCAGGCCAATGGCTTCTTCCGCATAGTTCATCGTGATGGCCGTGACCAGGTCGGCGGCGGTTCCAGCGAATGTCCCGACTTGTTGGCGGTGGTAGGCCTCCGCCTGGTCGACGGACATCAACTCGGCAGGCACATAGCCGTCCCCGCGGGGACCAATACACCCGCTGATGACGATGGATGATTCTGCGGTTTCGTACTCGGTTCGAATTTCCTCGAGCAGCGCGACGCTCTTTCGATTGGCTTCGGCGAGTTCGTGAGGGGAATATCCAAGCTTGTTGCCCCAATCCGCGCTGGCCCGCCACGTGGCGGTTTCCAGCACCAGACCTGACCGGTGCTTCCTGGCCAACTCGGCATAGGTGCGAAAGTACTTCCTGAGCGCGTCTTCGCCCTGGGGCGTCCGGAACAAGTGAAAGGCGGCGAAGAAGGGGAGATCGAGGCCCTCCAGGAAGATCAGGGTCGTCTCGATTCCACCATCCGTCAGGAAGAAATCGCCTCTCATCTGAGACAACGCGTGCCGGTACTTCGCCATGATGGTTCCCCTTGAGTGGGTGACGCCTGGATTGTGCGCGCAAGCGCGTCAACAACCAATGGTTGGCAATCGCCCAGTTTCGCCCAATTCGCCATCCAACAACTTGCAGGCCCATTCAGCCCGACCCCACCACGCCCTCCACATGCCCACAAACCGCCCCCGGCGTGGTGAACCACACGCGGCCGGCGTCGCGCGCACGCGCGACATGCGCCAGGGCGCGGCGCAGGTGGCGCAGGCGGTGGGGCTGGCCGACGAGGTAGGGGTGCACCGCGATGCCCATCACCAGCGGCTGCTGGCGCGACTGGTCCAGCATTTCGTCGAAGTGATCGATCACCATGTCGGCAAACTCCTTGCCACCCATCTGCCGCGCCACGATGGCCGGGATGTCGTTGAGTTCCTGCGGGTAGGGCACGGCCCACAGCGGCGCGCCGCTGCGGGTGCGCATCAGCACCGGCTGGTCGTCGTGGCACCAGTTCAGCGTGTAGCGGTAGCCGGCTTCGGCCAGCAGGTCGGGCGTGGCGCGGCTCTCAGAAATCCAGGGGGAGAGCCAGCCGCGAGGCGCGGTGCCGCTGTGGGTGGCGATGCGGTCGCGGCAGCTGGCCAGCAGCGCGGCTTCGGCGGCTTCGCTGTAAATCCCCTGGCGCTCGGCGTTGCTGTGGCCGTGGCCCACGATCTCGTCGCCGCGCGCCACGCAGGCGGCCACCAGCTCGGGGCAGTGGTCGTACAGCGCGGTGTTGACGAGGGCGGCGGCGGGCAGGCCGAGCGCATCAAACAGCTCGAGGCAGCGCCACGCGCCTACGCGGTTGCCGTACTCGCGCCAGCTGAAATTCAGCACGTCGGGCTGCGGTGAGGCGGGCGCGATGCACGCGCCCAGGCCGTCGCCAAACGCAAAGTGCTCGATGTTGAAGCCGATGTACACAGCCAGCCGCGCGCCGCCGGGCCAGGCGTAATCGGGCCGCCGGGTGATGGGCGAATAGTCAAACCGGCCGTGCGTGGGCAGCGGGCCGGGCCATTGCGCGGCGGTTAGGTTGCCGGCGGTCACAGCGTGGCCAGCCCGGCGCGCACTAGCAGCCATTCGGCGCTGTCGTTCCACACGTCCATCTCGGTGATCAGGCCGTGGCTCACCACGTAGCGGTCCACATAGCGGTTGCCCTCGAACGGCGTGCCGTCGGGCCAGGCGCCGTACAGCGTGCCCAGGCTGTAAACCACGGTGGCCTCAGGCGTGCCGCCGGCCACCACCTCGGTGCGCTCGATCTTCTTCTTGACCCAGGCGTAACGGCCGGCGTTAAAGGCCGAGGTGTCGCCGGGCTTGTGCATCACCCGCCCGCCGGTGAAGCGGATGCGCAGGTTGGGCGAGACGAAGTGCGCCACGCCCTCCGGGTCAGGAATCATCACGATGCGCAGAAACTCGTCAATCAGCGGGCCGGGGGCCAGGCCAGGTGGGTTCATGGGTGTCTCCGGAAGGGCAAAACGGGTTGCAAAAGGGTTTGCGATGATTTTGCAAGAGTTGTGCCGTGCCCGCACGGGCGGCCTTCGGCTTCACAGGCCCAGGGCAGACAACCCCGGGTGATCGTCCGGACGGCGGCCAGCGGGCCAGTGAAACTTGCGGTCGGGCGCGGGCTCGGCGAGCGGCAGGTCGTTGGTGCTGGCGCTGCGG
>JANOBJ010000221.1:0-4821 GCA_031411575.1 Betaproteobacteria bacterium
TAGATGCGCGTGCCGACCAGGTCGGCCGGCACCAGGTCGGGCGTGAACTGGATCCGCTTGAACTGGCCGCTGACGGTGTCGGCCAGCGTCTTGATCGTCAGCGTTTTGGCCAGCCCGGGCACGCCTTCCACCAGCAGGTGGCCCTGCGCCAGGATGGCCACCATCACCCGCTCCAGGAACCGGTCCTGGCCGACCACCACGCGCTTGACCTCGTAGAGGATCTGCTCCATCAGCTGGGCGGTGTCGGCGCTTTGGTGGGTGCTGGATTCCATGGTGCTCGCTTTCAGGTCGATATCAGGTCAATTCGGGGTGGTGGTTCAGAAGGGATGCAGGCCAACGGCCGAGGCCGCGTTCTCAATGGGTACTGCAAAACCGATGCCAATGAAGGTACGCGCCGGCGTGGGGTTCAGGATGGCGGTGACGATGCCGACCACTTCGCCGTCCATCGTCACCAGCGGGCCGCCCGAGTTGCCGGGGTTGGCGGCCGCGTCAAACTGGATCAGGTTGGTCAAATCCTGCTTGCCCTCGGGCGAGCGGAATACGCGTTTCAGGCCCGACACCACGCCGGCCGACGCTGAGGGGCCGATGCCAAACGGGTAGCCCACGGCCAACACTTCGTCTCCCGGCTGCAGGTCGGCGGTGGAGCGCATCGTGGCGGCAAACAGGTCGTCGGGAATCTTGTGCGCCTGCAGCACCGCCAAGTCGTTCTCGGGCTGAACGCTGATCACCGAGGCGGTGGATTCCAGCCCGTCGGCAAACAGCACCTTGATGGTCTCTGCCCCCTGCACCACGTGCAGGTTGGTGAGGATGATGCCCTTGTCCACGATCACCACGCCGGTGCCCACGCCGCGCTCAATCAGCTCTTCGGGATCGTACGGCTTGCCGTCCTTGCCCATCCTGGCGGTTTTCGGATCCTTCAGGCCTTTCAGGCCCTTGTGCTCCTTGATGTCCATCAGGTCTTTCTGGCGGTTGAACCCCATCACGCGCACCACCGACGGGCGGATGGCCTCGTAGGCGGCGGCCGCGGGCGACGGCAGCACCGTGGTCTCGAGCGTCTTGAGCACGGCTGCGTCGATCACCTCCTGCGTCAGCTTGCGCTCGCCGGGGCGCAAGGCCAGTTGCAGGCTGAAGGCCAGCATCAGCGCCATCAGCCCGATCACCGACCACAGCAGCCGCGGGTCGGACGGCGAGATGCGCCTGAGGCGTGCCAGTCGACCGGGCCGTCGCCCGGGTTGAACCGACTCGGCGGGGGCACCGACAGAAGCACTTTCGGGCGCAATTGCGGGCCCGGACGCGGCGTTTGCCGACGCGCGTGCGGGTGCAGGGCCGCCGTCCGCGGCGGGTGCCGCCGGTGTCCGGGCGGAACGGCTGTAAAGGGCAGGCCTGCGCATCCGTTTTACCTCTCACAAACGAGGGTTTGCATTGGAAAAGACGGTATCACGGTTTGGGCTTCCGTGCACGCGGGGCGGGCTTGCTGGCGGCCCCTGCGGGGGCTTGCGCCGGGCCTGCGCCGGGCAGCGCTGCGGCATGATGGCGCCATGCACGCCTGGATCGACACCCACTGCCACCTGGACGCGCCCGAGCTGGCGGCGGACGTGGCGGCCGTGCGCGCGCGCGCGGCCGCCGGCGGCGTGTTGCACTGCGTCCTGCCGGCGGTGGAAACCGCCAATTTTGACGCCGTTCGCACCCTCGCGCACCAGTTTGGGGACAGTTACGCGCTGGGCATTCACCCGCTTTACGTGGGCCGGGCGCAGGACAGCGACCTGGCCACGCTGGACGCCGAACTGCTGCGCCGCCGCGACGACCCGCGGCTGGTGGCGGTGGGCGAGATCGGGCTGGATTTTTGGGTGCCCGCGCTGCAGACCGGCCCGTTGCGCGAGCGGCAAGAGCACTTCTACCGGGAGCAGCTCAAGCTGGTGCGCCGCCACAGTCTGCCGGTCATCCTGCATGTGCGGCGCTCGGCCGACCGGCTGCTCAACGGGCTGCGCGAGATCGGCGTGGCCGGCGGCACGGCCCACGCCTTCAACGGCAGCCGCCAGCAGGCCGACATGTTTGTGGCGCTCGGTTTCAAGTTGGGCTTTGGTGGCGCCATGACCTACGAGCGCGCCCTGCAACTGCGCCGGCTGGCCGCCGAGCTGCCGCTGGAGGCATTGGTGGTGGAAACCGACTCGCCCGACATCCCGCCGCACTGGCTGTACCAGACGGCCCAGGCGCGAGAAGCGGGCCAGCCGCAGGGCCGCAACGAGCCGTCTGAGCTGCCGCGTATCGCGGCCGTGCTGGCCGGGCTGCGCGGCATCAGCCCCACCGAGTTGGCGGCTGCCACGACCGCCAACGCTCGCCTAGCGCTGCCCCGGTTGGCGGCGCTGATGGACGGCGCAAAAACCGTCATGCGAGCCATTTTCTGAGTGTTTTGTGCCTGTTGTCGGCGTCCAGTGGTCATTCTTAGCTATATATATGATAGTGACAACACTAATGATCCCGCCCGGGGCCGAGGCTGCTCAGCGGCGCGTGGCGCGGGGTCGACAGCCAGCCTGATGGCAAAACCCCCAGCCAAACCGGATTCGGCTCCGCCGGGGGCCGCTAGCGAGCGCCTGGTCGGTTTGCCGCCGCTGGTCACGCCTGCCACGCGGCTGCTGATCCTCGGCAGTTTCCCCGGCGCGGCCTCGCTCGCGGCGCGGCAGTACTACGCCCACCCGCAAAACCAGTTTTGGCGCGTTTTACAAGCGATTTTGCCCGCTGGTCCTCATCAGCTGGACATGAGTAGCTATGAAAATCGTAGCAATTGGATGCTGTACCACGGCGTGGGCCTGTGGGACGTGTACGCCAGTTGCACGCGCACCGGCAGCCTGGACGCCCATATCCGCGATGCGGTGGTCAATGATTTCGCTGCGCTGCGCCAGCGTTGCCCGCAACTGGCGGCGATTGCCCACAACGGCGCCGAAAGCCACCGGCATTCGCCTGTGGTGGTGGCGGCGCTGACCGAGCCGGGGTCGCCGCCGGGTGCGCCAGCGCTGCCGGCTTACCGACTCCCCTCGACCAGCCCGGCCAACGCGGCCTGGAGCTTTGAGCGCAAGCTGGCCACATGGCGCGAGGTGTTCGAGCGGCACGGGCTGGTGTAGCGCCGTTGGTGATAATCAAGCCACCTTGAAATCACCCGCCACGCACCTGCCCGAAGTCAATTTCTCCGATTGGGGCGATATCCGCTACCTGCATCTGGGTACCGAGTGGGTGCAGGGCTCGATGCGCATCGACGCGCCGTTCCAGCTGCAGCTGGAGTACATCCAGCGCATGATGGTGTGGCTGCTGTTCGTCGAGCCTGACGAGGTGGCCAAACGCCACGCCATGCAGCTCGGGCTGGGCGCCGCGGCGCTGACCAAATTCTGTTTCAAGACGCTGCGCATGCAGACCACGGCGATCGAGCTGAATCCGCAGGTGGTGGCGGCGTGCCGCCTGTGGTTCAAGCTGCCGCCAGATACGGCCCGGCTGCAGGTGGTGCTGGGCGACGCGGCCGAGGTGGCCGCGCATCCGCTGTGGCACGGCCAGATCGACGCGCTGCAGGTGGACCTGTACGACCATGAAGCCGCGGCGCCGGTGCTCGACAGCGAGTCGTTTTATGCCGACTGCCGGCGCCTGCTCACCGACGACGGCTGCATGACGGTCAATCTGTTTGGCCGCTCGTCCAGCTACGACCGCAGCCTGGAGAAGATGGCTGCCGCCTTTGGCCAGGATGCGTTGTGGGCTTTCAAACCGACGCGCGAGGGCAACACCATCGTGCTTGCCCAGCGCAGCCCGCAGCGCCTCGCGCGGACCGTGCTTGCCGAACGCGCGGAAAACATCCAAACTCGCTGGAGCCTTCCCGCGCCCAAGTGGTTGCGGGTGTTCAAGCCGGTTCAGCCCTGAAGGCACCTGACCCCACCATGAGCGCTGTTCTGCCGTCCAAACCCAAGAACCCCCCGCCCAAGACCCCGCACCTCGGCCCGGTCGACTGGCGCCGGCTGGTCGAATGGCTGAGCGCCGACGGCATCATTTCGGCCGAGGAAGCGCAGCGCACAGTGGCGCGCTGCGCCCAGGCCGAGAGCGTGCAGCACCCGCTGGTGCGGCTGGCCAGCGTGGCCATGCAGCGCCAGAGCGACCGCAAACCGCTCGATATTGAAACCCTGACGCAGTGGCTGGCGGGCCGCGCGGGGCTTGATTACCTGCGCATCGACCCGCTCAAGGTCGATGTGGGCAAGGTCTCAGAGACCATGAGCGCGCCCTATGCCGAGCGGCACCGGGTGCTGCCGGTGCAGGTGTCGCCGACCGAAGTGGTGGTGGCCACGGCCGAGCCGTTCATCACCGACTGGGTGGCCGAAGTCGAGCGCCAGTCGCGCCGCACGGTGCGCCGCGTGGTGGCCAATCCGGTCGATATCCATCGCTACACGGCCGAATTTTTTGCGCTCGCCAAATCGGTGCGCAATGCCCAGAAGCAGGGCGGCAATGCCGGCGCGGCCAGCTTCGAGCAGCTGGTCGAGCTGGGCAAAAGCAACAAGCAGCTCGACGCCAACGACCAGGGCGTGGTGCAGGTGGTCGATTGGCTCTGGCAATACGCCTTTGACCAGCGCGCCAGCGACATCCACCTGGAGCCACGGCGCGAGCAGGGCGTGATCCGCTTCCGCATCGACGGCGTGCTGCACCCCGTGTACCAGATGCCGATGGGTGTGTTGAACGCCATGACCGCGCGCATCAAGCTGCTTGGCCGCATGGACGTGGTTGAAAAACGCCGGCCGCAGGATGGCCGCATCAAAACGCGCAACCCGCGCGGCGATGAAATCGAAATGCGCC
>JANOBJ010000222.1:0-8309 GCA_031411575.1 Betaproteobacteria bacterium
GCTGGACCAGCTTCCAGTTCGACTGGCTGGTGCAGGGCGAGACCGCCATCTATTGCGTGGTGATTGCCGGGATCTGGCAGTCGGCCGGCTTCGCCATGGCGCTGTTCCTGGCGGGCCTGCGCGGCATCGACGACAGCATCATCAAGGCTGCGCAGGTGGACGGCGCCTCATTGCCGCGCATCTACTGGCGCATCATCCTGCCGGTGCTGCGGCCGGTGTTTTTCTCGACCCTGATGGTGCTGTCGCACCTGGCTATCAAGAGTTTCGACCTGGTGATGGCGCTCACGGCCGGCGGCCCCGGCTATTCGACCGATGTGCCCGCCACCTTCATGTACACCATGTCGTTCTCGCGCGGCCAGATCGGCCTGGGCGCCGCCAGCGCCACCATGATGCTGGCCACCGTGGCGGCACTGGTGGTTCCCTACCTCTACAGCGAACTGCGCACCAGGCCCCATGACCGCTAGACGTTTCGGCTCGTTCACTGCCGGTCGCGCGCTGGTCTACGCCGTGCTGCTGCTGGCCGCCGCGTTTTTCCTGGCGCCGCTGTACGTGATGGTGGTCACCTCACTCAAGGACGCGGGCGAAATCCGTTCGGGCAACCTGATGGCGTTGCCCACCGGGCTCAACACCGACGCCTGGCGCAGCGCCTGGTCGACCGCCTGCACCGGGGTGGATTGCAACGGCCTGCAGCCGTTCTTCTGGAACTCGGTGGCGATGGCCGTGCCCGCGGTGCTGATCTCCACGCTCTGGGGCGCGGTCAACGGCTACGTGCTGAGCCTGTGGAAGTTCCGCGGCAGCGACGTGCTGTTCGGGCTGCTGCTGTTTAGCGTCTTCATGCCGTTCCAGGTAGTGCTGCTGCCGATGAGCCAGGTGCTGGGCTGGCTGGGGATGTCGAGTTCGATCACGGGGCTGGTACTGGTGCACTGCCTCGCGGGTCTGGCCGGTACCACGCTGTTCTTCCGCAACTACTACAGCGCCATCCCGCGCGAGCTGGTGAACGCCGCGCGCATCGATGGTGCCGGGTTCTGGCAGATCTTCTTTCGCATCGTGCTGCCGCTGTCCACCCCCATCATGATGGTCACCCTGATCTGGCAGTTCACCAACATCTGGAACGACTTCCTGTTCGGCGTGGTGTTCTCGGGCACCGACTCCAAGCCCGTGACGGTGGGTCTGAACAACCTGGCCAACACCTCCAGCAGCGTGAAAGCCTACAACGTGGACATGGCCGCGGCCATCATCGCAGGACTGCCGACCATGCTGGTCTACGTGCTGGCAGGCCAGTATTTCGTGCGCGGGCTGACGGCCGGCGCCGTCAAGGGGTAGAACGACATGGCATCGGCGCTGGAAATCAAGGGCATCAACAAGACCTTCGGCAAGGGCGGCAAGCAGGTCGAGGTGCTGAAAAGCATCGACATTGACGTGCAGCCGGGCGAGTTCCTGATCCTCGTGGGCCCTTCAGGCTGTGGCAAATCGACGCTGCTCAACATCATTGCCGGGCTGGACGAGCCGACCGCGGGCGAGGTACGCATCGGCGGCCGCGACGTGGTGGGCATGGCGCCAAAGGACCGCGATATCGCCATGGTGTTCCAGAGCTACGCGCTGTACCCCACCATGAGCGTGGCCGACAACATCGGCTTTGCTCTGGAGATGCGCAAGGTGCCCAAGCCCGAGCGCGTGGCCCGCATCCAGGAGGTGGCCGCCATGCTGCAGATGGAACACCTGCTGGACCGCCGCCCCAGCCAGCTCTCGGGCGGGCAGCGCCAGCGGGTGGCGATGGGGCGGGCGCTGGCGCGCAAGCCGCAACTGTTCCTGTTCGACGAACCGCTGTCCAACCTGGACGCCAAGCTGCGCGTGGAGATGCGCGCAGAGATCAAGCGGCTGCACCAGACCAGCGGCATCACCAGCGTGTACGTGACGCACGACCAGATCGAGGCCATGACACTGGGTTCGCGCATCGCCATCATGAAGGGCGGCGTGCTGCAGCAGCTGGGCACGCCGGCCGAGGTGTACAACACGCCCGCCAACGTGTTCGTGGCCACGTTCATCGGTTCACCTACTATGAATTTAATAGCTCAAGATGACCAGCTGACTGGGACGATTGGCAAATTTGGCATCAAAAACGCGATTTTGCCGCTGGCAGCGCCAGCCTCGGCGCAACCCCTCACGCTGGGCCTGCGCCCCGAGCACATCCGCTTCGACGACGCGGCCCCGTGGCGCGGCGAGGTCAGCGTGGTGGAGCCCACCGGCGCCGACACCTTCGTGGTGGTACAGACCGCCGCCGGTGATGTGACGGTGCGCTGCGCGCCCACCGACAATCCGAAGCCGGGCAACCGGGTGGGCCTGCACATCAACGCCAGCGCCGCCAGCTGGTTCGACACGGCGACGGGGGCGCGCCTGTCCGCGTAGGCCGACCATGTGCGATTTCGGTCGGCTCCGGCTGGCCTCACCGGGTTCAACCGGTCTTCATCGGTCTTCGAGCAATGCGCTATTATTTGTATAGCACACTATGACAAATAGAAGCGGACTACAGCCGTATTTGCACGCAAAGTCCGTGCGGAGAGATGTTTTCCAGCCGGGCCTCGCCACCATGCCGTTCGACGATCTCGCGCACGATGGCCAGGCCCAGCCCGACACCACCCGGCTGGTCGCTGGCGCGCACAAAGCGCTCGAATACCTGCAACCGGTCGGCCTCGCTCACGCCCGGGCCGTCGTCTTCCACCTCCAGCAACGCTCGGCCCCCGGCGTTGCGCGCGCGCAGCGTGACCCGTGCGCCGCTGCCCGCATAGCGCACCGCGTTGTCGATCAGGTTGCTCAAGGCCTCGCGCAGCAGCAGCGCATTGCCCTGCACCGGCACGGCGTCATCGCCTTCAAAACCGAAGTCGATGCCCTGCGCCAGCACGCGCGGCGCCCACTCGCGAGCTAGCTCGCGCGCCAGTTGCGCCACATCGAGCGCCTCCATCGGCACCTCACCCTCGCTGCGCGCCAGCGACAGCAGCTGTTGCACCAGGTGGGTGCTGCGCTCCACCGCCGCGCTGACCTTGACCAGCCGCGCCTGACGCGCCGCCGGGTCGGTTTCGGCCATTGCCAGCTCCAGCTGGCTTTTGAGCCCCGCCAGCGGCGTGCGCAACTGATGCGCGGCGTCGCTCAGGAAGCGTTTTTCCTGCGCCACGCTGCGCCGCACCGCCGCCAGCAGGCGGTTGACGGCGCCCACCAGCGCATGCACCTCGCGCGGCACCTGCGTCATCTCGATCGGATGCAGCGCCTCCACGGAGGTTTCGGCCAGCTCGCCCTGCAGGCGCTGCAGCGGCCGCAAGCCGCGCTTGACGCCTGCGTTCACCACCACCGCCAGCGCCAGCGCCAGCAAGAGCAGCGGCACCAGCAGGTCGTAAATGAGTTCCTGGGCAATCCGCTCGCGCATGGCCACGCTCTTGGCCACCTGCACGCGCAGGCGCTGTGGCGCGCCCTCTTCGCCGTAGTCCAGCTCCAGCGCGGCCAGCCGCAGGCGCCGCCCGGCCACCAAGCCGTCGTACAGCACCGGATCGCCCGAGGTCGGCAACGCACCGGCGGGCGGCGCGGGCAGCAGATCGCGGCCGACGTTGCCCAGCACGAAACTGCCGGGTGGCGACGACACCATGTAGCTCACCGGGTCGCCCGGCTCTTCTTCTAGGATTGCTTGCGCGGCTTTCGGAAAATCCACCAGCAGGCCCGAGCCGATCGGCTTGACCTGGCGCGCCAGCGAGCGCACCGACTGGGTGAGCGACTGGTCCACCCCCCGGGCCGCGTAGCTCAGGGCCATGCGGTAGGCCAGCGTACCGCCGACCAGCCAGAGCACCAGTTGCGGCAGCAGCAGCCACAGCAGCAACTGCCGGCGCAGGGACAGCCCCGAGCCCGCGCCCGCGCCCGGCCAGTTCATCCTGGCTCCGCCGGGGGCACGGTACCGGTCTGCGGCTCCAGCAGGTAGCCCAGGCCCCGGATGTTGCGGATGATCCAGCCCGAATCGACCAGCTTGCGCCGCACCCGGTGCACATAGACCTCCAGCGCGTTGGACTGCAGCGGCTCATCGGCGGCGGTCTGCCAGGCCGCCAGCACGGCTTCGCGGCTCACCACCTGGCCGGTGTGCGCCAGCAGCAGGCCCAGCAGCTCCCACTCGCGCTGGGTCAGCTCGGTCGCCTTGCCGGCGATCCAGGCGCGCGGCAGGTCGGGGGCCACGCGCAGGCTGGTCTGCCCGCCAGCCGGACCATCGTCACCCATTGCCTGGTCGGGGGCAAAGGCCGGCAGGCGCGAGCGACGCAGCAGCGACGCGATGCGCGCCAGCAACTCGCTCATGTCAAACGGCTTGGTGAGGTAGTCGTCGGCGCCGCGCTGCAGCCCGTTGACGCGGTCGTCGATGCCGTCGCGCGCGGTCAGCAGCATCACCGGCAGCAGCGGCTGGCGCGCGCGGATCCAGTCCAGCAGCGCCAGCCCGTCCATGCCGGGCAAGCCGATGTCGAGCACCGCCGCGGCGAAAGCACCGGCTTCAAACTGCCGCATGGCCTCGGACGCGTCGGGCGCGGCCGTCAGCGCATGGCCGGCGCGCGACAGCTGCGCGGCCAGCGCATCGCGCAGCAAATCGTCATCCTCCACCACCAGCAGCTTGGCCATGGATCAAGGATACACAAACGATCCGTGCACAAGCGGTGGCGGCGGCGACTCAGTCCACCAGCGCCAGCGCGGCGTAGTCGCCCACATCCAAGCCCAGCCCGGCTTCCACCAGTTGCACCCCGTCGGTCAGCGCGGGCAGGCCGGCCGTGGCTTGGGCCTGCAGGCGAGGCAGCAGCAGGTCGCGCTGGTGCCAGAGCACGCTACCCCCCAGGCTGATGCGCTGCAGGTCGAGCGTGACGATCAGGTTGTACAGCGCCCGGCCCATGACGCGGCACAGGTCGTCCACCTGTGCCACGGCCGCCACATCGCCGGCCCGCGCGGCGGCAAACAGCGCGGCGGCGTCCCGGCCCAGGCGCCGCTCGATGGCGTTGCCCGCCACCAGCGCCTCCAGATCGCCGATATTGCCGCAGCCGCACAGGGCGGTGGCGTCGTCGCTCACGAACATGTGGCCGGCATGGCCGGCGTTGCCGTTCTTGCCGCGCAGCACGTGCCCGTCCACACACAGGCCTACGCCGATGCCGGTGCTCCACGTCACATAGGCGCAACTGGCCACGCCCTGCAGCGCGCCCCAGCGCCGTTCGGCTTCCAGCGCGGCCACGGCATCGTTTTCCACCCGCACCTGCGGGAACGCCTGGCGCAATGGGGCTTCGAGCACGGCGCTGGTCCAGTTGTTGGGCAGCCCGCGCGCCGGGCCGGCCAGGCCGCCGCAGATATTGGGTGCCGCCAGCTCGACCAGGCCATCACGCAGCACAAATGGCCCGCAGGACGACACCCCCACCGCCCCCAGATCGGCGCGGGCCAGGCCCGCCTCGGCGCAGGCGGCGTCCAGCATCGTGATGATCTGGCTGGCCAGCGCATCCGGCGGCCCCGACTTGGCGGTGGGCGCATGGCGCCGCGCCTGCAGCGTGCGGCCACTCGCCAGGCTGACGGCGACTTTGGTGCCGCCAATGTCCACGCAGGCTTTCATGGAGATGCCGTCCACAAACTTCGGGGCTGCAGGTTCATAGCGTGTGGCTCCGGTCGCCGACGCGAAAACCCGGCGCGTCGGCCAGCGCGCCGGTCACGGAGGGCGTGCACAGGCCGATCACCTTGAACAGCTCACCCATCTCGTGTTCTGTCATCAATTTCTGCGCATGTGCCCGTTCCATGGTCGTTGTTTGCTCTAATTTTGATAGCAAACCACTGTCCATCAGAAAACGTGCCTGGCTGGTGTAGCCCAGCACGTCAAGGCCAGCGTCCTGCGCGGCCAGCGCAATGCCGGTGAAGTTGACGTGCGCTGTGATGTCCTTCAGGCCAACATCGGTGAGCGGGTCGCCGTCGGCCTGGTGCGCGCGGTGGCACATCACCGTGCCCATGTGGCGCTGCGGGTGGTAGTACTCGGCCTCGGGGAAGCCATAGTCGATGAAGAAGGCCGCGCCACCGCCGTTACCAGCCGACGCCCCCGCCAGCAGCCGGTCTGCCAGCGTGCGGATGAAGGCCTCTGCCTGCGGGTGAATTTCGGTCAGGTAGTCGTGCCCGCCGTCGATCGCCACCGGCGGCCGCAGGTCGGTGGGCCGGTCCTGCCAGTCCAGTCTCCTACCTTGCGTGCCCTCGTGCAGCACCACGCCGCGCTCGTGCCAGACACCGCCGGTGCGCGCCAGCAGCTTCACCGGCATGGCGTCAAGCACCTCGTTGCCCACCACCACGCCCTGCATCGCGGCGGGCAGCTCGCTCACCCAGGTCACCCTGCCGGCGTGGGCGGCCAGCCGCGCCTGCTGCCGCGCACGCAGGGCACCCGACAGTTCGACGATGGTGTAGCGCTGCACCGGCTGGCCGAGCGCGGCGAGCGCGTCAAGTAGCTGCAGTGCCAGCGCTCCCGAACCCGCGCCAAACTCCCAGATCTCACGCGTGCCGGTGGCTTGCAGCGCCTGCGCCACCGCTACGGCCAGCGTTTGCCCGAACAGGGGTGTGAGCTCGGGCGCGGTCACGAAATCGCTGCCGGAAGACGGCATGGCGCCAAATTTGGGGCTCTGATTGGCGTAGTAACCCAGCCCTGGCGCGTACAGCGCGAGCGCCATGAAGCGGTCAAAGCCGATCCAGCCGCCAGCGTTCTGGATGGCCCGGCCCAGCAGCTGGTGCAGGGCGGTCGTTAAACTCGGTGCTTCGGTGGTCACGCCGCCCATTGTCGTTGAATGTTGCGCCATGCCTGAACCCTCTGCTCCCCGTACCGTGCTGGTCACCGGCGCCGCCAAACGGCTCGGCCGCGAGATCGCGCTCGCGCTCGCCGCGGGTGGCTGGCGCGTGGCCGTGCACTACCGCGGCTCGGCATCGGATGCTATTCAAACCGTAGCAGACTGTGGCCATTTGACGCAGACCTCCGCCGCTTTTCAGGCTGATCTGGCGGACGAAGCAGCGGTCCGCGCGCTGTTGCCGCGCGTGGTCGCGCAGTTTGGCGCGGTAGACGCCGTCGTCAACAGCGCGGCGCTGTTTGAGCACGACAACGCGGCCAGCTTCAGCTACGCGGCGATGGAGCAGCACCTGCGCAGCAACACTGGCGCGGCCATTTTGCTGGCGCAGGCGCTGCACACCCATGTGATCGCGCGCGGCGCCAGTGGTTGCGTGGTGAACCTGCTCGACCAGAAGCTGTGGAACCTGAACCCCGATTTCCTGAGCTACACGCTGTCCAAGGCGGCGCTCGAAGCGGCCAACACCATGCTGGCGCAGGCGCTGGCGCCGCAACTGCGCGTGGTGGGCGTGGCGCCTGGCCTCACGCTCACCAGCCATATGCTGAGCGAGGACAAGTTCAAGGCGCTGCATGCGCTGTCGCCGCTGGGCCGCTCGTCCACCGCGGCAGATGTGGCGGCCACCGTGAAATTCGCGCTGGAAAACGCGTCCATCACCGGCACCACGCTGCTGGTGGACGGCGGCCAGCACCTGATGAAGTTCGAGCGCGACTTCTCCCTCATGTAAGCCACGAAGAAGTTGCACCATGCCCACCACCGGCACCCAGATTCTCACCCTCACCGGCCTGCGCTTTGACGCCAACCTTGGCATTCTTGACCACGAAAAATCGTCGCCGCAGCCGATCCAGGTGGACGCCGAATTGAACCTGGGCGCGCAGGACCTGCTGCCGCACGACGACGAAATCATGCACGTGCTCGACTATCGCAAGGTGCGAAAGATCATCATCGACGAATGCACCGCGGAGCACGTGAACCTGCTGGAAAGCCTGATCGGCAAGCTCGCCCACCGCCTGCTGCAACTGCCCGGCGTGCTGGGCGTACGGGTGAAGATCGCCAAGCTCGAGATTTTTGACGACTGCGAAGTGGCGATCCGGGTCGAAACCGGGCAATGGTAGGAAGGAAGAAGCAAATGATGACTGCCCAATGGATCGAAGCCGAATCGGTGTCGCTCGCCCGCGACCCGAAGATCGACCCTGACGCGGCGCCCCGTGCCGCTGACAACACAGCGCCCCGTGCCGCCTACGAACTGAACAAGCTCGAAAAGCGCCTGTGCCGCGAGGTCGGCCGCGCCATCGTCGACTACAACATGATCGAGGACGGCGACAAGGTCATGGTCTGCATGAGCGGTGGCAAGGACAGCTACGGCATGCTGGACATCCTGCTGAAGATGAAGGCGCGCGCGCCGATCCACTTCGACCTGATCGCCGTCAACCTCGACCAGAAGCA
>JANOBJ010000223.1:0-2602 GCA_031411575.1 Betaproteobacteria bacterium
TGTTCGACCTGATCACCGGGCTGTCCAAGGGCGCATTGCCACCGGCTGCCAGGAATTTCCTGCAGACGGTGATCGACAACGGGCGGCTCAGTGCGCTGCCCGAAATCGCCACGCAGTTCCGCGCGCTCAAGAACGCGCAGAGCGGATCGTCCGACGCGGTGGTTCACAGCGCGTTCCCGATCGAGGGCGCGGCGCTGGCTGATCTGGCCGCTGTGCTGGAAAAGCGGTTTGGTCGCAAGCTCAACCTGTCGGTGGCGCTCGATGCCTCGCTGATTGGCGGCGTGCGGGTGGTGGTGGGCGACGAGGTGCTGGACACTTCGGTCAAGGCCCGTCTGGAACAAATGAAAGCGGCCCTAACGGCCTAGTCCGCGGCATGATGCCGCCGGTCAACAACGAAAGAAGGAAAGAGCCATGCAACTCAATCCAGCAGAGATATCTGAACTGATCAAGAGCCGCATTGAAGGGCTGTCCGCCAGCGCCGACATTCGCAACCAGGGTACCGTGGTCTCGGTGACCGACGGCATCGTCCGCATCCACGGTCTGTCCGACGTGATGCAGGGCGAAATGCTCGAGTTCCCCGCCACCAAGGACGGCCAGCCGACCTATGGTCTGGCGCTGAACCTCGAGCGCGACTCGGTGGGCTCGGTGATTCTCGGTGAATACGAGCACATCTCCGAAGGCGACACCGTCAAGTGCACGGGCCGCATTCTGGAAGTGCCGGTCGGCCCTGAACTCAAGGGCCGCGTGGTCAACGCGCTGGGCCAGCCGATCGACGGCAAAGGCCCGATCAACGCCAAGATGACCGACGTGATCGAAAAAGTCGCGCCCGGCGTGATTGCGCGCCAGTCGGTGAGCCAGCCGATGCAGACCGGCCTGAAGTCGATCGACTCCATGGTGCCGGTCGGTCGCGGCCAGCGCGAGCTGATCATCGGCGACCGCCAGACCGGCAAGACGGCCGTGGCGATTGATGCGATCATCAACCAGAAGGGTCAGAACATGACCTGCGTGTACGTCGCGATTGGCCAGAAAGCCTCTTCCGTCAAGAACGTAGTGCGTTCTCTGGAACAGGCTGGCGCGATGGAATACACCATCGTGGTGGCGGCCACCGCTTCCGAGTCGGCCGCCATGCAGTACGTGAGCGCCTACTCGGGCTGCACGATGGGCGAGTACTTTCGCGACCGTGGCGAAGACGCCCTGATCGTGTATGACGATTTGTCCAAGCAGGCCGTGGCGTACCGCCAGGTCTCCCTGCTGCTGCGCCGTCCACCGGGTCGCGAAGCCTATCCCGGCGACGTGTTCTATCTCCACAGCCGCCTGCTGGAGCGTGCCGCGCGCGTGAACGCCGACTACGTCGAAGCGTTCACCAAAGGCGCTGTCAAAGGCAAGACCGGCTCGCTGACCGCATTGCCGATCATCGAGACCCAGGCTGGTGACGTGTCGGCTTTCGTGCCAACCAACGTGATCTCGATCACCGACGGCCAGATTTTCCTGGAAACCTCGCTGTTCAACGCCGGTATCCGGCCCGCCATCAACGCCGGCATTTCAGTGTCGCGCGTCGGTTCGGCCGCGCAGACCAAGATCATCAAGAGCCTGTCCGGCGGTATCCGTACCGACCTTGCGCAGTATCGTGAACTGGCCGCCTTTGCGCAGTTCGCTTCCGATCTGGATGCGGCTACGAAGAAGCAACTGGACCGAGGCGCACGCGTGACCGAACTGTTGAAGCAGGCCCAGTACAGCCCGTTGTCGATCAGCCTGATGGGTGCCACGCTGTTTGCCGTGAACAAGGGCTTCCTGGACGACATCGACGTCAAGAAAGTGCTGCCATTCGAACACGGCCTGCATGCCTACCTCAAGGACAAGCATGCCGCGCTGCTGGCCAAGCTGGAAGCCGACAAGGCCATGGACAAGGACGCCGAGGCCGAGATGACCGCTGCAATTGCCGCGTTCAAGAAATCCTTCGCCTAATCTCTAACCGAACAGGAGCCAAACGTGGCTGCAGGAAAAGAGATACGCGGCAAGATCAAGTCGGTGGAAA
The DNA here is from genome assembly GCA_031411575.1 of Betaproteobacteria bacterium. Lineage (GTDB taxonomy): Bacteria > Pseudomonadota > Gammaproteobacteria > Burkholderiales > Burkholderiaceae_C > JANOBJ01. The sequence goes on from JANOBJ010000223.1 coordinate 2,036, forward strand.
ACACCAAGAAGATCACCAAGGCGATGGAGATGGTGGCCGCGTCCAAAATGCGCAAGGCGCAGGAGCGCATGCGCGCGGCGCGGCCGTACAGCGAGAAGATCCGCAATATCGCGGCCAACCTGGGCAAGTCGAACCCGGAGTATGTGCACCCGTTCATGCGCGTCAACGACGCCAAGGCATCGGGCGTCATCGTGGTGTCCACCGACAAGGGGTTGTGCGGTGGCCTGAACACCAATGTGCTGCGGATCGTGACCACCAAGCTGCGCGAGATGCAGGCCGCCGGTGTGTCGCCGCTGGCGGTGGCAATCGGCAACAAGGGCCTCGGATTCTTGAACCGCATAGGCGCCAAGGTCGTGGCCCACGCGACCCATCTGGGCGATACGCCGCATCTGGACAAACTGATTGGCCCGGTCAAGGTACTGCTCGACGCCTATTCCAGGGGGCAGGTCAACGCGGTGTACCTGGGCTACACCCGTTTCATCAACACCATGAAACAGGAGCCGGTGCTGGAGCAACTGTTACCCTTGTCGGCGGTCCGGATGCAGGCCGAGGCGAAGGCCAGCGGTG
>JANOBJ010000224.1:0-2640 GCA_031411575.1 Betaproteobacteria bacterium
GCGCAAGGGCCTGATCGGCAGCGGCGACCGCAGCGACCGCATCCGCACCTACAACTTTCCGCAGGGGCGGCTGACCGACCACCGCATCAACCTCACGCTGTACAAGCTGGCCTTCATCATGGAGGGCGATTTGACCGAGGTGGTGGCCGCGCTGCAGGCCGCACGCGCCGCCGAGCAGCTGGCCGAGCTGGAACTGAGCACCGCGTGAACCGCGCCCGCGCTCTGCCTTGCCAGCGACTACACCGCCAGCGTAAAGACCTGCGCGGCGGCCCGCTCGTCGGCGTTGTGGCCCTCCAGCGCCTGCGCCCACGCGGCGTCGAGCGCGTCGCGCGTGGGCACCAGGCCAGTCGTCATGGCGGCCACGTCCTCGGACGACGCGTCGATGTCGGACACGTGCACGCGGTCCGCGTCGTACATGCGCGCCACCATCGAGCCGCCCGCCTCGATCAGAATCAGGTACTTCACGGGTGAGCTGTGCATGGTGATGTCCAACAAGTTCAACGAACCGGCTGACAGCATACGCACGGAAGCGCCAAGCCGGCAAGCGCCTGATGCCGGTGCGCCACTGACGCTGGCCCAGGCGCTCGCCCGCGCCCAGGCGCTGGGCCTGGACCGGCTCGACGCCCAGTTGCTGCTGCTGCATGCGCTGGGCCAGACTGACGCCGGCCGTGGCTGGCTGCTGGCGCACGATACCGACGCCCTGCCCGTCGCCGCACAAGCGGCCTACGACGCTCTGTGCGCGCGGCGCGCCGTTGGCGAGCCGCTGGCCTACCTCACCGGCCGGCGCGAATTCTTCGGCCTGCGCCTGCAGGTGGACGCGCGCGTGCTCGACCCCCGGCCCGACACCGAAACCCTGGTCGATTGGGCCTTGGCGCTGCCGCTGCCTGCCGACGCGCAGGTGATCGATCTGGGCACCGGCAGCGGCGCCATCGCGCTGGCACTGGCCTCGCAGCGGCCCGGCTGGCAGTTGAGCGCACTGGACGCGAGCGCCGACGCGCTGGCCGTGGCCCGCGCCAACGCCGCGCAACTGGGGCTGAACGTGCTGTTTTCACGCGGCCACTGGCTGGCGGATGTGAGCAAACACTACCACTGCATCGTCGCCAATCCGCCCTACATCGCCGCCGCCGACCCGCATCTGGCCGCCCTGATACACGAGCCGCTGCAAGCTCTCGCCAGCGGCGTTGACGGGCTGGACGACATCCGCCAAATCGTGGCCAAGGCCCCGGCGCGGCTGCGCCCGGGCGGCTGGCTGCTGCTGGAACACGGTTTCGACCAGGCCGAGGCCGTGCGCGTGCTGCTGGCCGCCGCGGGCTTCGCCGACGTGCAGACGCGGCGTGATCTGACAGGCCACGCCCGCTGCACCGGGGGACAATTTGGAGCAGTTTGATGATGGAGTTTCCCCATGCATATGCCCCGCCCTACCCGGCCCGAGTCCGACGCGTCGGCGCACCCCTCGCCACGCCGGTCGTGGTCGGGTGGCTCGCACCCGTGGCCGTTCATGGCTGAACCGGCACCGATGGCCGACGACGCGCCAGTGCTGCCGCCCGATACACCGGGCGACGAGCCGGCGCCGCCGCCGCGCCGGCACCACCCCGCACCCCCGGTCGGCGATCCGCCCGAGCCGACACCCCCGGTCCACGAACCCGACGCCTTGTACGCGGCGCGCCTGTCCGGTGGTTTTGTCGACATGCCGCCCGCGCGCGGGCCCGAGTGGCCCTCACGCAACCGGGGGTTGCCGACCGGGATGCGCGGTTGGGTGCGCGGCGTGGTGCTGCCCGCAGCCTTCATTGGCGTGATCGGCGTCGGCATGGCCGCCTGCGCCAACCGCCAGACCGCGCCGCTGCCCACCGTGGCGTCGGTCGATCTGCCGGGCTACATGGGCGCGTGGTACGAAATCACCAAGCTGCCGAACCGCTTCCAGGCGCAGTGCGTGGCCGACACGCAGGCGCGTTACGCCATCGAAGGTTCAGGTGACGGCGCAAGGGTGCGCGTCATCAACCGCTGCCGCACCGCCGACGGCAAGGTGGAAGAAGCCAAGGGTATCGCCTACGCGGTGGACGGCAGCAACAACGCCAAGCTGAAAGTCAGCTTCTTCCGCCCCTTCTACGGCGACTACTGGGTGCTGGCCTTCGGCCCGGCCAACGGCTGGGTGCTGATCGGCGAGCCCGGCCGCGACTACGGCTGGGTGCTGTCGCGCACGCCAAGCCTTGACGACACCCAACTCACCGCCGCCCTCGACCGCGCCGTGGCGCTGGGCTACACCAAAGCCGCCTTTCAGCAGACGCCGCAGACGCAGCCGCTGCAGTGAGCGGTCTGATAAGTCCAGTGGCAGGCGTGCTGCCGGGGGTCCCCCACGGCGGTGGGCACCGCGCCATGGGACTGTCTCGCACCTTTGCCAATTCCCCTGCGTTGCCCGTATAAAGGGGACAGCGGCAAGTCAGGTCGGGGCGATTTCGCCCTGCATCCGGAGCTTGGTGAATGGACGGAGACAACCATGAAACACGTAGCCCTGTTCGGCGTGGTACTGGCGCTGGTTGCCTGCGGCGGTGGCGATGCCCCCCCACAACAGGGCCCAGTTCAGCAAAATCCCGTGGCGCAACAGCCTGTGGACGACGTTGAACTGGACATGTCCACCCGCCC
>JANOBJ010000225.1:0-6108 GCA_031411575.1 Betaproteobacteria bacterium
CCTGAATGTCCGAAACACTCGTCGAGTGCCGCGAGCTCAGCTTTGGCTATGGAGACCGGCGCATTCTCGACGGCGTCACCCTGACCGTCCCCCGCGGCAAGGTCACGGCGTTGATGGGCGCTTCCGGTGGCGGCAAAACAACGGTTTTGCGCCTGATCGGGGGCCAAGCCAGGCCCCAAAAGGGCGAACTGCTGTTTGACGGCCAAAACCTCGCGGCATTCAACCCGCAGGCGCTGTACCAGGCTCGCCGGCGCATGGGCATGCTGTTCCAGTTTGGTGCGTTGTTCACCGACCTCAGCGTTTTCGACAATGTGGCGTTTCCGTTGCGTGAGCACACCGATCTGGCCGACGCGCTGATCCGTGATGTGGTGCTGATGAAGCTCAATGCGGTGGGTCTGCGGGGTGCGCGCGACCTGATGCCCAGCGAGATTTCCGGCGGCATGGCGCGCCGCGTGGCGCTGGCGCGCGCGATCGCGCTCGACCCCGATCTGGTGATGTATGACGAACCGTTCGCCGGACTCGATCCGATTTCGCTGGGCACGGCAGCCCGGTTGATCCGCCAGCTCAACGACACGCTGGGCATCACCAGTATTGTGGTGTCGCATGACCTTGAGGAAACCTTCCGCATCGCCGACCAGGTGGTGGTGCTGGCCAACGGAAAAATTGCCGCCCAGGGCACACCGGACGAGGTGCGCCACAGCATCGATCCGCTGGTGCACCAGTTTGTGAACGCCTTGCCGGACGGTCCTGTGCAGTTTCATTACCCCGGTGTCAGCGTGAGTGACGATTTTGGCGAAGGTCTGGGCCATCGCGGGGGCCGCCGATGAGCTGGTACAAACCGGCCGACGTCGGGCTTGCCACGCGCACCAAGCTGGCCGACATCGGCAGCGGCGCCCGGTTATTTGTGCGGCTGCTGTCGCTGTTTGGCTCGAGCATGAAGCGCTTTGGCCTGGTGCGCGACCAGATCCATTTTCTGGGCAACTATTCGCTGGCGATCATCGCGGTGTCCGGGCTGTTCGTCGGGTTTGTGTTGGGGTTGCAGGGGTACTACACGCTGCAACGCTATGGGTCGTCGGAGGCGCTGGGCTTGCTGGTGGCATTGGGGCTGGTGCGCGAACTGGGGCCGGTCGTGACGGCCTTGTTGTTTGCCGGACGGGCGGGGACCTCGCTAACGGCCGAGATCGGCCTGATGAAGGCCGGCGAGCAGTTGAGCGCGATGGAGATGATGGCGGTGGACCCGGTTCAGCGCATCCTCGCGCCGAGATTCTGGGCGGGCGTGTTCACCATGCCGGTACTGGCTGCGGTGTTCAGTGCGGTGGGCATTCTTGGTGGCTGGATCGTCGGCGTGCTGATGATCGGCGTTGATTCGGGCGCGTTCTGGAGCCAGATGCAGGGAGGCGTCGACGTTTGGCGCGACGTGGGCAACGGCGTCATCAAGAGCTTTGTGTTCGGCCTTACCGTCACGTTTGTCGCGCTGTTGCAGGGCTTTGAGGCGCAGCCCACGCCCGAGGGCGTTTCGCGCGCCACCACCCGCACGGTGGTGGTGGCTTCTTTGTCGGTTCTGGGTCTGGACTTCATCCTGACCGCCATGATGTTCAGTATCTGAAGGGGAAAAACATGCAACGCTCCAGCAATGATGTGTGGGTCGGCCTGTTTGTGCTGATTGGGGCGGCGGCCGTGCTGTTTCTGGCGCTTCAGTCGGCCAACCTGCTCTCGCTCAATTTTCAGACGACCTACCGCGTGATCGCGAAATTCGACAACATCGGGGGCTTGAAGCCAAAAGCCGCGGTCAAGAGCGCCGGCGTGGTGGTGGGCCGGGTCGAATCCATTACCTTTGATGACAAATCGTTTCAGGCGCGGGTCGCGCTCGAACTGGAAACCCGCTACGCTTTTCCCAAGGACAGTTCACTGAAGATTCTCACCAGCGGCCTGCTCGGCGAGCAGTACATTGGCGTGGAAGCCGGCGCGGAAGAGAAAACGCTGGCCAGCGGCGACACCATCACCACTACGCAATCGGCCGTGGTGCTGGAGAATCTGATCAGTCAGTTTTTGTACAGCAAGGCGGCCGAAGGACCGGATGCGCAGGGGGCGAAGAACAAAAAATGAACATACGGCACAACACAGGCGCGCGCGCGCGTTTCCGGCACCTGGGTGCCATTTTCTTGCTGGCCACCGCACTGCTGGGTGGCTGCACGGCCGTGCCGCACAGGAATCCGAACGATCCGTATGAGCCCTTCAACCGCAGCATGACCCGGTTCAATGATGCGGTGGACGGCGCGGTGCTCAAGCCCGCAGCCACGGCCTACAAGGCGGTCACGCCAGCGCTGGTGCGCACCGGGGTCAGCAATTTCTTTGGCAATCTGAGCGATGCCTGGGCGTTTGTGAACAACACGCTCCAGCTCAAGGGCCAGGCCGCTGCCGAGAGTTTCATGCGTTTCAGTTTCAACACCATCTTCGGCTTTGCCGGCGTGCTGGACATCGCCGGTGAGTTCGGCATCGAGCACCACTACGAAGACTTTGGCCAGACACTTGCCTTCTGGGGGGTGCCGGCTGGTCCGTACCTGGTGCTGCCGCTGCTGGGCCCGTCCACCGTTCGCGATGCGCTGGTGCTGCCGATCGAAGCCAAGGGCAACCTGGTGTCCGGCGTGAACAACGATGCCGCGCGCAATTCGTTGTACCTTCTGAATGCGCTGGAGACCCGCGCGAACCTGCTGCGGGCCAGCGCGGTGCTGGATGAGGCCGCGCTCGACAAATACAGCTTCACGCGTGACATCTTCCTGCAGCGTCGGCGTGCGGCCATCTTTGACGGCAACCCGCCGCCCGAGCCCGAGTCGCAGCCGCCGTCCAACCCGGCGGGCAAGGGCGCGACACCGACGACCGCACCGGCATCCCCGCCTGCGTTGGCCCGGTAAAGGAATGTGAACGGTTGCAAATCAACGATCTGCAGGCGGAACGCGTCAGCGTGGCCCGGCTCCAACACGTTATCGGGTAAGGGTTTTACCCATTTGAGGAACCATTCAGCATGAAACGTCGATTCTTGAGCCATCTCGCCCTTTGTATCGCCGCCGTCGCCACGCTCGGCGCGGCACCGCTCGTCCATGCACAGGACGAAGCGCCCGATGCACTGGTCAAGCGCCTGTCCAGCGATGTGCTGGACACGATCAAGGCTGACAAGTCCTACCAGACTGGCGATGTGTCGAAGATCGTGTCTCTGGTGGACAGCAAGATCATGCCCAACGTAAACTTCCAGCGCATGACGGCGTCTGCCGTCGGCCCGGGCTGGCGCCAGGCCACCCCCGAGCAGCAAAAGCGTCTGCAGGACGAATTCAAGACCTTGCTGGTGCGGACCTATTCCGGTGCGCTGGCCCAGGTGAGCGACCAGTCCATCACGGTCAAGCCCCTGCGCGCGGCTGCCGGCGACACCGAAGTGGTGGTACGCACCGAGATTCGCGGCCGTGGGGAACCGATCCAGCTCGACTACCGGCTGGAAAAAACTGCCGGGCAGGGCGCGGGCTGGAAGATTTTCAACCTGAACGTGCTGGGCGTCTGGCTGGTGGAAACCTACCGCAGCCAGTTTGCGCAGGAGATCAACGCCAAGGGCATTGACGGCCTGATCGCCGCGCTGTCCGAGCGCAACAAGTCCAACGCCAAGAAAGTCTGAGCGTGCTGGTCCTGCCGGCCGAGTTGACGCAGCACGAGGCCACCGCCAGCCTGCGCATGCTGCTGCAGGGGCTGCGGTCGCGGCCCGAGTCGACCATTCTGGCCGACTCGACCGCGCTCAGCCATTTCGACTCATCGGCGCTCGCGGTTCTGCTGGAATGCCGGCGCGAGGCGCTGGCCAGCGGCAAGTCGTTTGCGGTCAAAGGCCTGCCGGCCCGGCTGCGCGATCTGGCGGTTTTGTACGGCGTGGCCGAGCTTCTACCCGCAGCGCCCTGACGGGCCAGTCACCAGGCGTCAACGCGGCCAAAGCCGCACCCACCCCGCACAGCGGGTGCGGAGGCCTTAAAATCGCGGGTTCTCATGCCCGCCATCTCGTTTCAGTCCGTCTCCAAAGCCTTTTCTACCCCACGTGGCCCGCTCAAGGCACTCGATGGCGTGAGCTTCGACATTGAAGAAGGCGAGTTCTTTGGCTTGCTGGGCCCCAATGGCGCCGGCAAAACCACCCTGATCAGCATCCTCGCGGGCCTGTCGCGCGCCACCGGCGGGCGAGTGTTGGTGCAGGGCAGTGATGTTGACCTGAACTACGCCGAGGCGCGCCGCAAACTGGGCGTGGTGCCGCAAGAGCTGGTGTTCGACCCGTTTTTCAATGTGCGTGAGGCGCTGCGCATCCAGTCGGGCTACTTCGGCGTCAAGAACAACGACGCCTGGATCGACGAACTGCTCGAAAGCCTGGGGCTCGCCGACAAGGCCGGCGCCAACATGCGCCAGCTGTCGGGCGGCATGAAGCGCCGGGTGCTGGTGGCGCAGGCGCTGGTGCACAAACCGCCGGTGATCGTGCTGGATGAACCCACCGCCGGCGTCGATGTGGAGTTGCGTCAGACGCTCTGGCAGTTCATTGCCAAGCTCAACAAGCAGGGCCACACCGTGCTGCTGACCACCCACTACCTGGAAGAAGCCGAGGCCCTGTGCAGCCGCATCGCCATGCTGAAGGCCGGCCGCGTGGTGGCGCTGGACCGCACCAGCGCCTTGCTGAAGTCGGCCTCCAGCAATGTGCTGCGCTTCAAAATTGATAGCGAACTTCCACCCGTGCTGGCGGACCAGGCGCGTATTACAGGCCGAATTGTGCAGTTTCCGGCCCATAGCGCGCTGGAGATCGAGAGCTACCTCGCCGCCGTCCGCGAAGCCGGCCTGCATGCCGAAGACATCGAAATCCGCCGGGCCGATCTGGAGGATGTGTTCCTGGACGTGATGGCCGACGACCGTGCCCGCGAGCGCGAAGAGGGCGCGGCGGTGGCCGACAGCCAGATCGGTGCACTGCCATGATGGGCTGGCAAACGCTGTTCTACAAAGAGGTGCTGCGCTTCTGGAAGGTGAGTTTCCAGACCGTGGCCGCACCCGTGCTGACCGCCGTGCTGTACCTGCTGATCTTCGGCCATGTGCTCGAAGGCCAGGTCAAGGTGTACGACACCATCAACTACACCGCGTTCCTGGTGCCCGGGCTGGTCATGATGAGCGTGCTGCAAAACTCGTTTGCCAACAGCTCGTCGTCGCTGATCCAGAGCAAGGTAATGGGCAGCCTGGTGTTCGTGCTGCTCACGCCGCTGTCGCACTGGAGCTGGTTTGTGGCCTACGTGGGCTCGTCGGTGGTGCGCGGGCTGGCGGTGGGCACCGGCGTCTTCATCGTGACCGCGTTCTTTGCAACGCCGCCGTTTGGTGCGCCGCTGTGGATCATCGTGTTCGCGGTGCTCGGCGCTGCCCTGCTGGGCGCGCTGGGTCTGATTGCGGGCCTGTGGGCTGAAAAATTTGACCAGATTGCGGCGTTCCAGAACTTCATCATCATGCCGATGACCTTCCTGAGCGGCGTGTTCTATTCCATCCATTCGCTGCCGTCGTTCTGGCAGTCGGTGAGCCATCTCAATCCGTTTTTCTACATGATCGACGGGTTTCGCTACGGCTTTTTTGGCGTGAGCGACGTGTCACCCTGGCTCAGCCTGGCGATCGTATTGACCGCCTTGCTGGCGGTCAGTGCGGTGGCTGTTCACCTGCTGCGCATTGGCTACAAAATCCGCGGCTGAACGCAACACACTTCCCGACCATGACTGCTGAAGAACTCCAGACCCTCATCACCGCCGGCCTGCCCTGCGAGCACATCGCGCTCGATGGCGACGGCCGCCACTGGTACGCCACCATCGTGTCGTCCGCCTTCGAGGGCAAGCGGCTGATCCAGCGCCACCAGCGCGTCTATGCCACGCTGGGTACCCGCATGCAGACGGACGAAGTCCATGCGCTGTCCATGAAAACCTTCACGCCCGCCGAATGGGCGGCCCAACCGCGCTGACCGCGCCGACTCCCATGGACAAAATCCTTATCCGCGGTGGCCGCCGCCTGAACGGCGAAGTCACCATCTCCGGCGCCAAGAACGCGGCCCTGCCCGAGTTGTGCGCGGCC
>JANOBJ010000226.1:0-5772 GCA_031411575.1 Betaproteobacteria bacterium
GTCACCGCCGAGCCGCGCGGTCGCAACCTGATTTATCGGGCCGAGTTTGGGCGCATGAATGCCCTGCTTGGCTACCTCACCGAGCACTGCTGCCAGGGCGCCGCCTGCGAGGTTGATGCTGCGGCCTGCGCGCCCTGTTGAATCACCTGCCAACCCCCTTCCCTTTTTCAGGAGTCGCCATGAAACGCTTTCACGTCCATGTCCATGTAAATGACCTCGGCAATAACATTGCCTTCTACAGCGCCATGTTCAACCAGCCACCGAGCCGCAGCGAGCCCGACTACGCCAAGTGGATGCTGGCTGACCCGCCCGTCAACTTTGCGATCTCCACCCGTGGCAACGCGCCGGGCGTGGACCATCTGGGCATCCAGGTCGAATCGGCCGACGAGCTGGGCGCCCTCAAGGCCAGCGCGCAGCAGGCCGACATGGCGCTGCAGGACGAGGGCGAGACCACCTGCTGCTATGCGCGCAGCGACAAGTATTGGGTGACCGACCCGCAGGGCATCGCCTGGGAGCAGTTTCACACCCTGGACAGCATTCCGGTGTTCAGTGAAGGCCGAGCGGCGTCCGATACCGCCGGAGCGGTGAAGGCCGAAGTCGTCGAATCCGTTGAAGCCACCGCGTGCTGCGCGCCCGCTGCAACGACCAGCGCCGTGCCGGTCGCCTTCGTGAAGACCCGCCCCGCAGCGGCTAAATCCTGCTGCTGAGAGGCCTGCCATGAGCGACACCCCCGTCAACGTCCTGTTCCTGTGCACCCACAACTCGGCGCGCAGCATCCTCGCCGAAGCCCTGCTCAACCACCTGGGCCGGGGCCGCTTCAAGGCGTTTTCCGCCGGCAGCAGCCCTCGGGACCACCAGCAGCCCAACCCGATGGCCCTGCAGGTGCTGCAAACCGCCGGCGTGTCCACGCAAGGCCTGTCCAGCAAAAGCTGGGACGTGTTCGCCCTGCCCGATGCGCCGCATATGGACCTGGTGATCACCGTGTGCGACAACGCGGCGGGCGAGACCTGTCCCTACTGGCCGGGTCAGCCCGCGACCGCCCACTGGGGCTACCCCGATCCGTCGGCCGTGGAAGGCGCCGACGAGCAGCGGCTGGAGGCGTTTCGCCAGACGCTACATGCCATCCGGCGGCGGCTGGAGCTGCTGGTCAACCTGCCGATGTCGGGCGTTGACAAACTGATGCTGCAGGCCCAGGCACGGGACCTCGCCAAGTCATGAGCGAAGGGGCAACCCGGCCTGACGCCGTACCCACCGCTTCCCTGCCCCAGCAACTGTTTGCAGAGTTCATCGGCACGGCCATGCTGCTGTGCGCCGTGATCGGCTCGGGCATCATGGCCGAGCGGCTGTCGGGCGGCAACACGGGTGTGGCGCTGCTGGCCAACACGCTGGCCACGGTGTTTGCGTTGTATGTGCTGATCGAAACACTCGGGCCCGTCAGCGGCGCACATTTCAACCCGGTCGTCACGCTCATTTTGATGTCAAAACAGCCAAAGGTCCGCATCAAAAGATCATTCTTAGCTATATATTTCATAGCATTCCAGTTGCTGGGCGCGGTGGCCGGCGCGTGGCTCGCGAACGCGATGTTCGGGCTGGAGGTGGTGCAGTTCTCTGCCAAGGTGCGCGCCGGGCCGGGCCAGTGGCTGGCCGAAGCGGTGGCCACCGCCGGGCTGCTGTTCGTGATCCTGCGCAGCGGTGACGGCCGGGTGCATGGCAAGGCCAGCGCGCTGGTGGCCTGCTATATCGGCGCGGCCTACTGGTTCACCGCCAGCACCAGCTTTGCCAACCCGGCCGCGGTGCTGGGCCGCATGATGAGCGACAGCTTTGCCGGCATCGCGCCGGCCAGCGCGCCCGGGTTCGTGCTGGCGCAGTGTGCGGGCGGCCTCGCGGGCGCCTGGGCGGCGCGGCAGTTCGAGCCGACGCGCGGCTGAGGTTTCGGGAGCTGGATCAGACAGCGCGAGCCGGTGCGCGCAGGCGCCGCCAGCCCCAGGCGAGCACGGGCCAGCACAGGATGACGAAGGTGCCAATGGCCAGCCACATCGCGATCGGCCGCGTGAAGAACGTGGCCAGGCTGTCGTCGGACTTGATCATCGATGTGACGAAGTTCTCCTCGAGCATCTTGCCCAGCACCACGCCCAGGATGGCGGGCGCCACCGGGAAACCGTTTTCTTCCATGACGAAGGCCAGCACGCCGAACAGCAGGATCAGCACCACGCCCGAGACCGAGTTGTTGATCGCAAACGCGCCGACGATGCAGAACAGCAGGATCAGCGGCATCAGGATGTTGCGCGCCAGCTTGAGCAGGCGCGAGGCGATCTTCACCGTCATCCAGCCCAGCGGCAGCATGATCAGGTTGGCCAGGATGAACACGATGAAGATCGCGTAGATATTTTCCGGGTTGTTGATGAAGATGGTGGGGCCGGGGTTCATGTTCTTCATGTAGAGCACGCCGATCGCAATGGCCGTGATCGAGTCGCCCGGGATGCCGAACACGATGGCCGGAATCCAGGCGCCGGCCAGCGCCGAGTTGTTGGCCGCGCCCGACTCGACTATGCCCTCCACGTGCCCGGTGCCAAACTTTTCGGGTTCCTTCGAGAACTTCTTGCTCATGGCGTACGACATCCACGCCGCCATGTCGGCGCCGGCTCCCGGCTGGATGCCCACCACGGTGCCCAGCGCGCTGCCGCGCACGATGGCCCACGGGTACTTCACCAGCAGCGCCCACATGCCCGAGAAGATGTTGCCGATCTTCTCGGTCACCAGTTTCAGCGGCGGGTCCATGTTGACCACATAGCGCAACAGCTCGGAGATGGCGAACATGCCGACCATCATCGGGATCAGTTCCACCCCGCTCATGAGGTCGTTGATGCCAAAGGTGAAGCGCGGGTGCGCGGCCGGGTTCTCCAGCCCGATGCAGGCCACCATCAGGCCCAGCAGCAGCGACACCAGCGCTTTCAGCGGGCTGGCGTTGCCGATGAACACCGCGCAGGCCAGGCCCAGCACCACCAGCCAGAAGTACTCGAACGACGAGAACTTGAGCGCCACCTCGGCCAGCGCTGGCGCGAAGAAGATCATCACCGCCGTGCCGAACAGCCCGCCGATGGCCGAGAACACCAGCCCGGCACCCAGCGCGGTTTCGGCCTGGCCCTTGAGCGTCATGGCATAGGCTTCGTCGGTGTACGCGGCAGACGCGGGCGTGCCCGGGATGCGCAGCAATGCGCCCGGAATGTCACCGGAGAAAATCGCCATGGCAGTGGCCGTGACGATGGCCGCGATGGCCGGCACCGGCGGCATGAAGAAGGTAATCGGCACCAGCAGCGCTGTCGCCATGGTCGCCGTGAGGCCTGGAATCGCCCCGACAAAGAGCCCAAACAGCGCCGAGAAAAAGATCACCATCAGGACATACGGGTCCAGCACCATCCCGAGGGCTTGCAGCCATATCGCAGTGGTCATGGCCGTCCCTAGAACACGAAGGGCATGAGCCAGCCCCAGGGCAGCGGCACGCGCAGGCCCTTGTAGAAGACAAGGAAGATCACCACTGTGGCGAACACCGCCACCGGCAGGATGATCGCCTTGCGCACACCCAGCGCCAAGAACATCACGCTCAGGATCGCAATCGACGTGGGGATGAACCCCACCGTGTTGGACGCCACGATGTAGAACAGCAGACAGCCAATGGTGACGAGAAAGTTGCGCAGGTGCGGCCACGACGTCAGCCACGCGCCGGGCGTGATCCAGCGTTCGTGGTGGAGCTTGCTGCGCACGCCACGCCAGATCAGCACCAGCGAACAGCCCAGCATCAGCACCGCCACCAGCCCGGGAAACGCCCCCGGCCCGATGTTCTGCCCGGGAATCCTGGGGTAGCTCTGGATGGTCCAGAGCACGGCCAGCGACAGGGCCAGCAGAATCGCGCCGCTGATCGCGTCGTTGAACTTCATCGACGGCTTATTTGGCCAGGCCGAGCGACTTCATCACCACGCCCATGTCGGCGTCGCCCTTGTCCATGAAGTCGGCAAAGCCCTTGCCGTCGGCGTAGATCACGCCAAAACCCCGGCCGGCCATGAAGTCCTTGTATTCCTTGCTGTCGTAGATTTTCTTGAGCGACGCGCCGAGCTTGGCGGTGATGTCGGCCGGCAGGCCCTTGGGCGCCACCATGCCGCGCCAGGCGCCCATGGTCCAGTTGCTGCCGGTCGCCATCTTGAGCGTGGGCACGTTCGGGAACAGCGCGGCGGGCTGGGTGGCCATCAGCGCCAGCGGGCGCGCCTTGCCGGCGTCGATCAGCGCGCGCGATTCGGGCAGCGAGCAGGTCACGAACTCGATGCCGCCGGCCGCCAGATCGGTCATCGCGGGCGCCGCGCCGTTGGACGGCACCCAGGGCGCAGCCGCCGGGTCGACCTTCAGATCGGCCAGCATGCCGGCCAGCGCCAGGTGCCAGATGCCGCCCTGCCCGGTGCCCGAGGCCTTGAACTTGCCAGGGTTGGCCTTGACGGCCTTGACCAGGTCATCGACCGTCTTGTAAGGCGCATCGGCGCGCACCGTGACGGCCGCCGGGTCGATGTTCATCAGGGCCAGCGGCGTGTAGTCCTTCGGCGTGAGCTGGGTCAGCCCGGCCCAGTGCATCATGCTGATCTCGACCGTGGCCATGCCCAGCGTGTAGCCATCCGCCAGTGCCGAGGCGATGGCCTGGTGGCCCACGACGCCGTTGCCACCGGTGCGGTTGACCACGTTGACCGGCTGACCGAGTTCTTTCTCGAGCAGCGTGCCCACAATGCGGGCCGTGGCGTCGGTGCCGCCGCCAGCGCCCCACGGCACGATCAGCGTGATGGGCCGCTCCGGCCAGGCGGCCTGGGCGCTTCCCAGTGCGAAGGTGGTGGCAAGGGCAGCCAGGATTCGGGTCAGGGTTCTGCGTTGCATGCGGTGTCTCCGATGGGTGGTGGGGATCAGCGCGGGCCTTGCTCTGCGGCGGCTCTGGGCTGGCCGGCGGACAGCGCTGCAATGCCAGCCCGCTCGCGGATATCATATGACCAACCCACCGGAATTGGCCAACTGGTCAGACCAGTTTCATGAGGGTATGCACCGACTCAACCGCAGGAGACACCCACCCATGAAACACATTTGATTCATCGGCGCATCGGGGCTAATGGGCCACGGCATCGCCAAAAACCTGCTCGCCAAAGGCTTTGCCGTGTCACTCACCGTGCACCGCAACCGCGACGGCGTGGCCGACCTGCTGGCGGCCGGCGCTACCGAGGTGGCCTCGCCTGCCGCGCTGGGCGCCTGCGACGCGGTGATGCTGTGCGTGACCGGCTCGCCCCAGGTGGAGGCCGCGCTGACCGGGCCTGATGGCGTGCTGTCGGCCGCCCGGCCCGGCCTGCTGGTGATCGACACCTCTACCAGCGAACCCGAGTCCACCCAGCGTCTGGCGGCCCTGTGCGCGGCCCGTGGCGCGGTGCTGGTGGACGCGCCGCTCGCGCGCACGCCGGTCGAGGCCGAACTCGGCAAACTCAACACCATGGTCGGCGCCACGCCCGAGGTGTTCGCGCAGGTCAAGCCCGTGCTGCAGGCGTATTGCGAGAACATCTTTCACGTGGGTGGCCCGGGCGCCGGGCACATCATCAAATTGCTGAACAATTTCATCGCGCAGGCTATCTGCACCGCCACCGCCGAGGCGTTTGCGGTGGGCGCCAAGGCTGGCGTGGAGGTGCAGCAACTGGTGAATGTGGTGTCAGCAGGCGCGGTCAACTCCGGCATCTTCCAGGCCATGGCCAAGACGCT
>JANOBJ010000227.1:0-2738 GCA_031411575.1 Betaproteobacteria bacterium
GACAAACCGGCCGCCCGCCAGCAACTCATCGACGCGTTTGCCGCGCTCGACGCCACCCAGCGCGCCCGCCTGCTGGTGCGCATCAACGCGCCGGGCACCGCCTGGCACGCGGACGACGTGGCCGCCGTGGCCCGGCTTTCAGCACAGGGCCTGGGCGGCGTGATGGTCTCCAAGGCCGAGTCGCCCGAGGCCCTGGCAGCGGTGGCGCAAGCCGTGGTGTCGGCCTGCGCGCTGGTGCCGCTGATCGAATCGGTGGCCGGGCTGGATGCGGTGGACGCGCTGGCGCGCTGCCCGCAGGTGCTGCGGCTGGCCTTCGGGCACCTGGATTTTCAGGCCGACGCGGGCCTGGCCTGCGACGCGCACGAGGCCGAGCTGGTGCCGGTGCGGCTTTCCATCGTGCTGGCCTCACGCCGGGCCGGGCTGGCGGCGGCAATCGATGGCGTCACCGTGGACACGCAGGATGCGGCGCGGCTGCAGGCCGACGCCCAGCGCGCGCGGCGTGGCGGTTTTGGCGCCAAGCTGTGCATCCACCCGGCGCAGGCGGCGGTTGTCAACGCCGCGTTCAGGCCCACGCCCGCCGAGCTGGACTGGGCGCGCCGCGTGCAGGCCGCGTTTGATGCGGCCGGCGGGGGCGTGTTCACGCTGGACGGCCGCATGGTCGATGCGCCGGTGCTGCTGCTGGCCCAGCGCACCCTGGCGCGGGCGGCCAGCCCCTGAAAAGGCCGCCAAACAAGGGGTTTGTCCGGATGCCCGGGCGGTGAACCGGACACGACCATCAAGCGTTTTATCCGGGTGCGTGCTGTGCCAGACCGGCGGCAGCGCAGCCCAACCTTCCCATCATCACAAGGAAAACCCCACATGAACGCAACGTTCAAGACCCTGGCACTCACCGCGCTGGCGGCTGTTACCGTCGGCACCGCCGCCCCCGCCATGGCCCAGGCCTTCCCCGACAAGCCGGTCACGCTGATCGTGCCGTTTGCCGCGGGCGGCCCCACCGACGTGGTGGCGCGCATGCTGGCCATCCCCATGGGCAAGTCGCTCGGCCAGACGGTCGTGATCGAAAACGCGGTGGGCGCCGGCGGCACCATCGCGTCGGCCAAGGTGGCGCGTTCTGCGCCCAATGGCTACACCATCTTCATCCACCACATGGGCATGGCCACGGCGCCGGCGCTCTACCGCAAGCTGTCGTTTGACCCGTTGAAAGACTTTGACTACGTCGGTCAGGTGGTCGATGTGCCCATGACGCTGCTGGCGCGCAAGGATTTCCCGGCCAACACGCTGCCCGAGCTGCTGACCTACGTCAAAGCCAACAAGGACAAAGTGTCGATGGCCAACGCCGGCCTGGGCGCCGTGTCGCACCTGTGCGGTCTGCTGTTCCAGAGCCAGATTGGCGTGGAACTCAACACCATCCCCTACAAGGGCACCGGCCCCGCCATGAACGACCTGCTGGGCGGCCAGGTGGATTTGCTGTGTGACCAGACCACGCAGACCGTGCCCATGATCAAGGACGGCCGCGTCAAGGTTTATGGCGTGACCACCCTCACGCGCCTGTCGGCACTGCCCAACGTGGCCACGCTGGACGAGCAGGGCCTGAAGGGCTTTGAAGTCAAGGTCTGGCACGGCCTGTACGCCCCCAAGGGCACGCCGGCGCCGGTGCTGGAGAAGATCAACGTGGCCCTGCGCGCGTCGCTGCAAGACCCGATGGTCAAGCAGCGCCTGGCCGAACTCAGCTCGGACATCCCGCCGTCTGACAAGCTCACCCCGGCTGGCCTGAAGAACCATCTGGAGGCCGAGATCGCCAAGTGGGGCCCGGTCATCAAGAAGGCTGGCGTCTACGCGGACTGACGCATGAGGGGGCAGGCTGATAACGGCCCAAAAAGGCATTTTTAAAGCATTTTGGGCCTGTTGTCCGCGTCCCTCGGTCATAGTTTGCTATAAATAATATAGCAAAACGACTCAAACGCCAAGCACCCTGTCACCGGGGTTCCTGGCGTTTTGGCTTCAGGGCGCGGGCGTTTTCGGCCGGAAGCTGCAGTACGCCGCC
This sequence comes from Betaproteobacteria bacterium, assembly GCA_031411575.1. Taxonomy (GTDB): domain Bacteria; phylum Pseudomonadota; class Gammaproteobacteria; order Burkholderiales; family Burkholderiaceae_C; genus JANOBJ01. Next base: position 2,045 of record JANOBJ010000227.1, read on the forward strand.
ACGCCGCACTGCCAGCACAGCGGCTTGCGCGCCTGGCACACATAGCGGCCATGCAGGATCAGCCAGTGGTGCGCGTCCACCAGGTACGCGGCGGGAATGCGCTTCATCAGCTGCATTTCCACGGCATACGGGTCTTTGCCCGGCGCCAGACCGGTGCGGTTGCCGACCCGAAAGATATGCGTGTCCACCGCCATGGTCGGCTCGCCAAACGCCACGTTCAGCACCACATTGGCCGTCTTGCGGCCCACGCCGGGCAGTGCCTCCAGTGCCTCGCGCGTGCGCGGCACCTGGCCGCCGTGCTGCGCCACCAGGATGCGGCAGGTTTCCATCAGGTGGCGGGCCTTGCTGCGGTACAGGCCGATGGTCTTGATGTGGCCTTCCAGCCCCTCCAGACCCAGCGCCAGGATCTTTTGCGGCGTGCCCGCCACCGGGAATAGCCGGCGCGTGGCCTTGTTTACGCCCACGTCGGTGGCCTGCGCGCTCAGCAGCACGGCGGCCAGCAACTCAAACACGCTGGTGTATGCCAGCTCGGTATTGGGCTGCGGGTTGGCGACCTTCAGGGTGGCAAAGAACGGTTCGATGTGCGCGGTTTTCATGCCGCGCAGTGTAGGCGCTGGCGGGTTGGCCTGGAGCGTGGCCGGCCGCGCTCAGGCTTCCAGCGACGACTCCAGCACCGACCAGGCCGAGCTGGTGG
>JANOBJ010000228.1:0-7160 GCA_031411575.1 Betaproteobacteria bacterium
TGCGCGATGTTATGCCGCGCCGGCCCGCGCATCAGGTCAGTGGAACTGCTCTTCCTCGGTCGAGCCTGTCAGCGCGGTGACGCTTGACTTGCCGCCCTGGATCACTGTCGTCACTTCGTCAAAGTAACCGGTGCCGACTTCCTGCTGGTGCGACACGAAGGTGTAGCCGCGGTCGCGGGCCGCGAATTCCGGCTCTTGCACCTTTTCGACATACGCCGTCATGCCACGCTTGGCGTAGTCCTGCGCCAGATCGAACATGTTGTACCACATGGAATGGATACCAGCCAGGGTGATGAACTGGTACTTGTAGCCCATCGCGCCGAGTTCTTTCTGGAACTTGGCGATGGTCGCGTCGTCCAGGTTTTTCTTCCAGTTGAACGACGGGCTGCAGTTGTAGGCCAGCATCTTGCCGGGGTGAACCTTGTGCACGGCTTCGGCGAACTTGCGCGCGAATTCGAGGTCAGGCGTGCCGGTCTCACACCACACCAGATCGGCGTAGTAGGCGTAAGCGATGGCGCGGCTGATGGCCTGCTCCATGCCCTTGCGGGTCTTGTAGAAGCCTTCGGCTGTGCGCTCACCGGTGATGAAGGGCTTGTCGTTGGCGTCATAGTCGCTGGTCAGCAGGTCAGCGGCTTCGGCGTCGGTACGGGCGATCACCAGGGTGGAAGTCCCGCAGACGTCGGCCGCCATGCGCGCGGCCACGAGCTTTTGCACCGCTTCGGTGGTGGGCACCAGCACCTTGCCGCCCATGTGGCCGCATTTCTTGACCGAGGCCAGCTGGTCTTCAAAGTGGACGCCACCGGCGCCGGCCTTGATCATCGCCTTCATCAGTTCGAACGCGTTCAGCACGCCGCCAAAACCGGCTTCGGCATCGGCCACGATGGGCGCGAAGTAGTCGATATAGCCCTTGTCGCCAGGGTTCGTGCCCTTGGACCACTGGATCTCGTCGGCGCGGCGGAAGGTGTTGTTGATGCGCTCGACCACGGTCGGCACCGAATCCACGGGGTACAGCGACTGGTCAGGGTACATCGAGGCGTAGCTGTTGTTGTCGGCGGCCACTTGCCAGCCCGACAGGTAGATAGCTTTCACGCCGGCTTTCACCTGCTGCATGGCCTGGCCGCCGGTCAAGGCGCCGAGGCAATTGACGTAGGGCTCGCTGTGCACCAGGCCCCACAGCTTTTCGGCGCCGCGCTGGGCCAGCGTGTGCTCGATCGGGAACGAACCGCGCAGACGCACCACATCGGCCGCGCTGTAGCCGCGCTTGATGCCCTTCCAGCGCGGGTTGGTGGCCCAGTCTTTTTCGAGGGCGGCAATCTGCTGCTCGCGGCTGAGTTGCTCGGTGAGGGATTGGGGCATGGAGTCACTCCTGAAGTTGATGGAAACCTGAACCTGGCCCAGAGATGCGTGCAAATCTGATGCCGATGGCGTAACTGTATGTCTTATAGAAGACTAAGTAAAGCTCTTATGTCTTATAGAAGACGAAAGTTATTTCGTTTGAAATCAATGGCTTGATGCGTATATTTCGCAATTTGAAATCTCAATTCTCATATTGAGAAATATTTTTGCGATGCACCAATTTGAATTTCCATAGTGTGAAATCAATCGTGTGCATGATGAAAACCGTCGGGCACAGCCGGCCCGCCAACGGGCATCACCGCCACAAAACCGGGCACGACCGCCGCGTAGGGTCGTGCAACGGTCAGGCGTGCGGCGGCGGGGCGTTGCGCTCGCGCACCCAGTCGCCACCCGGCAGCACCCGCGCATCCGTCACGTAGCGCGGGTTGATCTCATACACGATGCAGTCCAGCGAGGTACCCGCCACCTGCACAGGCAACACGCGTTTGAAGTATTCGTCGCGCCGCTGCGGGTAGATTTCTTCAATTTCATCGAGCTGCCGCTCCAGCTCCGCGCTGATGGCATAGACCTCGCCCACCACGCGCCCTGCCCCGCCCGGCTCGCCACCCAGCACCACGCCAGGGTACGCGCCCAGGTGGTGCATCGTTCCGGCGATGGTCGCATGGCCGACGAACTGCGGCGCTGGCTCCAGGCGCGTGATGTCGTTGTCGTCACCCCGGCGCAGCGTGCCGTAGACAAACACATGGCGCTTCGGCGCGGCATCGGCGGCCGCGCCGGGTGGAGAAAGCACGGTTTCGGGCATGATCGGCGGCTTCTTTGGCATCTTGACAGTCTAGTGTCCCCGCCCGCCCCTCCGCCCGTCTCTGCGCCCTCCTCCCCGTCAGCCTCGCGGCCGATGAACCGCCTGCTGGCCTATGGTTGCCTGGGCTTGAGCATGGCGCTGGTGGGCAGCTATGTGGCGCTGTCCAAACCACTGGCCGCCGCGCTGCCGGTGTTCCTGCTGGCCTGGCTGCGTTTTGGCATTGGCGGCCTGGCCATGCTGCACTGGCTGCGCAAGCCGGCCGACGAGCCGCCGATGTCGCGACACACCCGACAGCTGGTGTTTCTGGAATCGTTCCTCGGCAACTTCCTGTTTTCCGTCTGCATGCTGTACGGCGTGAGTATGACCAGTGCGGTTTCGGCCGGCGTGATCATGGCGTCGATCCCGGCGGTGGTGGCGCTGATGAGCTGGGCTTTCCTGCGCGAGCGCATTGCGCCGCGCGTATGGCTGGCGGTGGCCTGCGCGGCGCTCGGCATCGGTTTGTTGTCGCTATCAAAATCAGAGCATACTATGACCAGCGGACAAGGACCTGGGGCCGATTTGGCATCAAACAAGGCCTGGCTGGGCAATCTGCTGGTGTTTGGCGCGGTGCTGTGCGAGGCGGCGTATGCGGTGATCGGCAAGAAGCTCACCGGTGCGCTCAGCGCGCGGCGCATCACGGCGCTGATCAACCTCTGGGGCTTTTGCCTGGTGACACCGTTTGGGCTGTACGTGGCGCTGCGGTTTGACTTTGGCAGCGTTGCGCCCGGCATCTGGCTGCTGCTGCTGTTTTATGCGCTGGCGGCCAGCGTGTGGACGGTGTGGCTGTGGATGACCGGCCTGAAAGTGGTGCCAGCCGCGCAGGGCGGCGTGTTCACCGTGATGCTGCCGATCAGCGCCGCGCTGGTGGGTGTGGGCGTGCTGGGCGAAAGCTTGAGCGTTGCGCAGCTGCTGGCGTTTGCGATGGCACTGCTGGGGGTGGTGCTGGCCACGTTGCCGACCGGCGGCAGCTCAGCGCCACCGCCGTAGCGAGCGCGGCCGCCCCAGGCCATTCACAGGGGCCTGTCCGAACCCGTCCACTCGGCCATTGATGCGGGCTTGCACGTCGTCCGGCAATCGCCGCTAGGATGCGTCGAAAACCCCCGACGGAGGACACGCGCATGCTAGCTCCCACGCCCGCGCACGACAGCGCGCCGACCCGCGAACAGCTGCTGTACTGGCTGCACGAGGCGGCAGAAATCGAGCACAACCTGATGTGCTGCTACCTGTATGCGGCCTTCAGCCTCAAGCTGGAAGACCCCGCGTGGAGCGCTGACGAGGCGCGCGCCGTGGCGGGCTGGCGCCGCACCATCACGGCGGTGGCGCTGGAGGAGATGACGCACCTGTGCCTGGTGGGCAACCTGATGAATGCGCTGGGCGCGCAGGTTCACCTGAACCGGCCGATGTTTCCGATCGAGTCCGGCCCCTACCCAGCCGATTTTGTGATCCGGCTGCAGCCGTTTTCAGTTGCCACCATCGAACACTTCAAGTTTCTGGAACGGCCACACCAGCAGCAGATGGCCGACGGCGCGGGCTTCGAGGCCCAGAACCACTACCAGCGCCATGTGCCGGCCGGCCGCCTGAGCCCTGGCGCGCGCGACTACGCCACCGTGGGCGAGCTGTACGCCACGCTGCGGGCATCGCTGCAGGCGCTGGTGGCCGAGCGCGGTGAGGCGTGTGTGTTCCTGGGCGACCCGGCGCGCCAGGTGGACGCCACGCTGGCGCCGCTGCCCGGCGTGTGCGCCGTGACCAACCTCGCCAGCGCCGAGCAGGCGCTGCTGACCATCGTCACGCAGGGCGAAGGCGCGGGTGACGAACACATCGACTCGCATTTCTGCAAGTTCAGCCGCCTTGGCGACGAGTTGGCCGCCCTGCTGGCTGTGCGCCCCGGTTTTGAGCCCGCCTGGCCCGCGGCCGCCAACCCAGTGATGAACCGGCCGCTGTCGGACAACGGACGCGTGCACATTGACCACCCGATCAACAGCCAGTGGCTGGACATCGGCAACGCGCTGTACACGACCTCGCTGCGCTGCCTGCTGCAAGGCTTTGCCGCAAACGACCGCACCGCCAAGGCGGCCTGGCTGGCCAGCAGCTTCGCCTTGATGCGCGCGGTCACGCCGGTGGGCCAGGGGCTCGCAGCGCGGCCGGCCAGCCTGGCGCCGCACAGCCCCCATGCCGGGCTGACCTTCACCTCGTTGCGCACGCTGGCCACGCTGCCCGCCTCCAGCGCGCCGGCGTTCGTGGCGGCGCGCATCGGCGAGCTGCGCGACCGCGCCATTGCACTCACGCCGGTGCCGGTGGCCGGCGAATCGGTCTCGACCTGGATGGGCGTGATTGACACGCTGGGGCAGCAGCAGGCCAGGATTGCGGCGTTGTCGCCTGCGGGCGCTTCCTCTGCGGGCACAGGCGCCCTGCCGGTGCGCGCGGCCGCTGGCGTCGTCGCCGCCATCCCCATTTCAGCCAGCCCGCCGGCCTCCCCGGCGCAGCCAGCCGCCGAGCGTGCGATCGAAGTCGCCCATGGCAAGGGCGCGACCGTGTTCTTTGAAGCCAAACGCTGCGTGCATTCGCGCCACTGCGTGCTGGATGCGCCCAGCGTGTTCAAGGCCAACACACCCGGTGAATGGATCTACCCCGACGCCGTGCCGGTCGAGGCGCTGGTGGCGGTGGCACAACTGCCCTTCCGGCGCCATCCGCTACGAGCGGCATGACGGCGGGCCCGCTGAAAGCGCCCCATTGGTCAACACCCTGCGCATCCGCGAGAACGGGCCGTACGCCGTGCACGCGCCGCTGACCGTGGCGCACCAGGATGACGGCTTTCGGGCCACGCTGTGCCGCTGCGGCCAGTCGGGCAACAAGCCGTTTTGCGATGGCTCGCACGTGGCGGCGAAGTTCCAGGCGACGGGCGAGCCACCCACCGGCGCTGCCGAGCCGCTGGCGGCGCGCGACGGTCCGCTGGTGGTCACGCCGCTCTACAACGGGCCGCTGCAGGTGAGCGGCAATCTGGAGATTTGCGCCGGCACCGGGCGCACCGTCGCACGCGTGACCGACACCCGACTGTGCCGCTGCGGCCAGTCGCGCAACAAGCCGTTTTGCGACGGCTCACATGTGGGAGCGGGCTTCGAGGCCGCGGGCGACTGAGCCACGCGACCGGTTGCAGGTTGTAGGTCGTCAGCCCGCTGCGGCCTCATGCAGCGGCCGGTCGGCCACCACGATGCCGTCCTCGTCGGCATACAACCAGTCGCCCGGGCGCACCCAGACGCCCTGAACCTGCACGGGCAGGTCTTTCTGGCCCTCGTCGCGCTTGACCGAACGCAGGGGCATCAGCGCCAGCGCCTTGATGCCGGTCTGCGCGGCCACCATCTCGGCCAGATCGCGCACCGCGCCGTTGACCACGATGCCGGCCCAGCCGTTTTTGGCCGCCGCTGCTGCCAGGTTGCCGCCCACCAGCGCGCGGCGCACCGAGCCGCCGCCATCGACTACCAGCACCCTTCCCAGCCCAGGCGAATTGACCGCCTCTCTCACGCGCGAGTTGTCCTCGGGGCACAGCAGCGTGACCACCGGGCCACAAAACCGGCGCACCGCACCGTAGTCGTGAAACACCGGCGGCAGCACCCGAAATGCGCCCGAGGTGTCGCCCTCGTGGGCGTCGCAGAAATCGCAGGTGGCGAATGCAATCGGGCCGGTCAAAACGTCCGGGGACGTGGAACTCGAGGTGGCAGCGTTCATTTTCCGGTGACTTTCTTGATGGCGGGCTTGATGTTCTCGCGCCGCGCCGGCAGCACAATCGCGTTTTCGCGCGGCGCATTGAGCACGATGCAGGTCGACGTTTCCGTGACCAGACAGAATTTGGACACCACCGCGTCGAGGTGGGAAACGTCAATGACGGCGATCTCCAGCACCCAGCTGTCTTCACCGGTCACGTTGTAGGCATTGAGAATTTCCGGCGTTTGCTCGATCAGCCTGACGACGCGCGCGTACTCGAGCCGCCCCACGCGCACCAGCGCCCGTATGCCGTAACCCAGCCGGCTCAAATCAACTTCGGCCCGGTAGCCCTTGATGACGCCGCCCAGTTCCAGCTTGCGCACCCGTTCGGTCACCGCCGGCAGGCTGAGGTGCACGCGCCTGCCAAGTTCGGCCATCGTGATGCGCGCGTCTGTTTGCAACTCAGCCAGGATGCGGCTATCGTAATGGTCCCATTCGGTGGTTTCGGTCAACATGCGGTTCAAGCTTTAAATTAATTGGTAGTAACGATTTTTGCCTTTAATTCTGCATGGCAGTTGCGCAAATGGCAACCTACCATGCTGGACATGACCCAAACCCCCACGCTCACAGGCGGAGCCGTCACAGCCGCGCCGCTACTCATTCCCGCCCTGCTCGCCTGCTATCTGGTCTGGGGCTCGACCTATCTGGCCATCCGCTACGCGCTACTCAGCTTTCCTCCGTTTTTCCAGATGGGGACACGCTTTCTGCTCGCCGGTGGGCTGCTGATGGGATGGCTGGTTTTCAGAAAGCACAAGATGCCCAACCGGAAAGAGTGGGGAAACGCCTTCGTGATCGGCTCGCTGATGCTGGGCGGCGCCATGGGTCTGGTGGCCAGCGCGGAGCAGCACATTGGCTCAGGCCTGATCGCCACATTCATCGCTGCGTTTCCCATGGTGGCCTCCGGAATCGGACTTTTCTTCGGTCAGCGCCCGGGGCGGCTTGAGTGGACCGGTATGGCGGTGGGCCTGGCCGGTGTTCTTTTGCTGGCGCAGGGCGCGAGCTTTTCCGCCGCGCCACACGCCTTGCTTTCCATCACCGCCTCTATCTTTCTTTGGTCGCTGGGCTCGGTGCTCTCAACGACACGCATGCCCCTGGCCGCTGGCCCAACCGGCTTTGCCAGCGAAATGTTGTGCGGTGGCGCGGTGTTGATGGTGATTTCTCTCGCACTGGGTGAGCACCACACCTTTGTGCAACAACTACCGCT
>JANOBJ010000229.1:0-2240 GCA_031411575.1 Betaproteobacteria bacterium
TGAAGCGCATCATGCGCACCGGCACCGTGGCCAGCACCGACAACCGCAACTGGGAGCTGCTGCCCGACAACCAGCCGCAGCGCCGCTTCAGCCAGAGCCGCGCCGTCGCGCTGGACATGGAAAGCGCCACCATCGCCGCCAACGGCTTCCGCTTCCGCGTGCCCTACGGCACCCTGCTGTGCGTCAGTGACAAGCCGCTGCACGGCGAGATCAAGCTGCCCGGCATGGCCAACACCTTCTACCGCGAACGCGTCGATCAGCACCTGCGCATCGGCATGCGCGCGATCGAGCTGCTGCGCACGCAAGGCGTGGACCAGCTGCACAGCCGCAAGCTGCGCAGCTTTGCCGAGGTGGCGTTCCAGTAGGAGAGAGAAAGAATTTGAATGCTATAGTATTTATAGCAAACTATGACCGCTGGACGCTCACAAATGGCCCATTTGATCTGAAATCTGCCGATTTCAGGCCACCCGGGGCCGGACTTTCGACGCAGCCAGTTTGGCGCTGGTGCGGGCCTGCTGCACGTCGGCGTCATGCGCCAGCGCCACGCCCATGCGGCGCTTGGTGAAGCTCTCGGGCTTGCCGAACAGGCGCAGCTCGGTGTTGGGCACGCGCAACGCCTCGTCCACGCCGTCGAACACGATGCCTTTGGCTTCCACGCCGCCGTAGATCACGGCGCTCGCGCCCGGGCTCTTGAGGGTGGTGTTGACGGGCAGGCCGAGGATGGCGCGCGCGTGCAGCTCGAACTGGTTTTGCCACTGCGTGATCATCGTCACCATGCCGGTGTCGTGCGGGCGCGGGCTGACTTCGCTGAACCAGACGTTCTCGCCCTTCACGAACAGCTCGACGCCAAACAGGCCAAGGCCCGAGGGCTGGCCGTCGTGGCCCTGCCCGAGGTTGTCGGTCACGGCCTTGGCAATGTCGCGGCTCTTTTGCAGGGCGGCCGGGTGCATCGGGTGCGGCTGCCAGCTTTCCACATAGTCGCCGCTGACCTGCGCGTGGCCCACCGGGTCGCAAAAATGGGTGTCGATCTGGCCGTCCGCGCCGCGCGCGCGCACGGTGAGCTGGGTGATCTCGTAGTCAAAGTCGATGAAGCCTTCGACGATCACGCGGCCGTGGCTGACGCGGCCTCCGGCCATGGCGTACTCCCACGCCTTCTGCACGTCGGCCGGGCCATCGATCTTTCTCTGGCCTTTGCCCGAGCTGCTCATGACGGGCTTGACGATGCAGGGGTAGCCGATGCCGGCATCAATCGCGCTTTGAAGTTCATCCAGCGAGTCACAAAATTGGTAGGGGCTGGTTGGCAGCCCCAATGTCTCGGCCGCCAGCCGCCGGATGCCTTCGCGGTCCATCGTCAGCCGCGCGGCGCGGGCGGTGGGGATCACGCGCACGGTGCCGGCCGCTTCCAGCTCCTGCAGCATCGGTGTGGCAATCGCCTCGATCTCGGGCACCACCAGGTGCGGGCGCTCCTGCTCGATCAGCGCCTTCAGCTGCGCCGGGTCGCTCATGGTGATGGTGCGCGCGTGGTGCGCCACCTGCTGGCCGGGCGCGTTGTCGTAGCGGTCGACGGCGATGGTCTCGACACCCAGGCGCTGCAGCGCGATCAGTACCTCCTTGCCGAGTTCGCCGCTGCCGAGCAGCATCACTTTGGTGGCCGAAGGAGAAAGCGGGGTGCCGAGCGTGATCATGGGGCAATCGTCCAGAAAAAAATCAGTGGAAGGCATCGGCCATGGCTTCACCCATGCGGATGGCGCGCGTCGGCGCCCACGCGGGGTTGAAACGCAGCGTGTCCTTGGGAAACAGCAATACGACAGTGGAGCCGAGCAAAAAACGCCCCATCTCGTCGCCGCGTTTGAGCGTCACGCGCGGCTCGCCGTCGTAGCGCCACTCGCGCAAACTGCCGGGGCGCGGCGGGTTCACCACGCCATGCCAGACGGTAGCCATGCTGCCCACGATGGTAGCGCCCACCAGCACCAGCACAAACGGCCCGTGCGGCGATTCAAACTCGCAGACCACGCGCTCGTTGCGCGCAAACAGCCCCGGCACGCCGCGCGCGGTGGTCGGGTTGACCGAGAACAGCGCGCCCGGCACATGGATCATGCGCACCAGTGTGCCGTCGCACGGTATGTGGATGCGGTGGTAATCCTTGGGGCTCAAATACAGCGTGGCAAAGGCGCCGTTGTCAAAGCGCGCCGCCAGTTGCGCATCGCCGCCAACCAGGGCGCGCGTCGAATAGCGGTGGC
>JANOBJ010000230.1:0-4847 GCA_031411575.1 Betaproteobacteria bacterium
GCGTTTGGCTACGCAAGAATCCGGGTCCGCGCCCGCGTTGGCCGCCTGTTGGGGCAGACGCCGCCCGCGCGCGAGCTGCTGCCGGCTTTTTTTGGTGCGCCCACGCGGGGGGCGCCCGAGGTGGTGCAGGCCTGGCTGCGCCGCCATCTGGTCGCCGGCCAGCCAATCGACCCGCAAGCGGACCCGCCACGCCTGGCCATCGAGCAGGGCGCGCGCCGGCTGACCTTCCGGCTGCACCAGCAGGCGGGGGACGATGACTGGCTGATCGTGATGCGCGAGGTCTCGGACGCCAAGATCATTGAATCGATGAGCCTGGCGTTCAAGCTCACCGCGCGCGAGGCCGAGGTGCTGTACTGGGTGCTCAAGGGCAAGATTAACCGCGACATCGCCGACATCCTGGGTGCCAGCCCGGCCACCGTGAAGAAGCACCTGGAGCGCGTTTTTGCCAAGCTGGGTGTGGAAACGCGCACCGCCGCGGCCGCCATGGCCATGAACCGCATCCGCCAGCTGCATCCGCAGTTTGAGGGCTGATTTACAGTCATATTGACCTGTTGTCCTCATCGGGTGGTCATAGTATGCTATAAATAGCATAGCATTTGAGGTGCCACTATCGCGCGCCGATAGATGAGTCGAGAATGGAGCCTTCAGTCCCTGGAGGCGCCCATGAGTACCGAACAATTTGATGCCATCGTCATTGGCGCGGGCCAGGCCGGCCCGGCGCTGGCGGCGCGCTGCAGCAAGGAAGGCTTGCGCACCGCCGTCATCGAGCGCGGCCATTTTGGCGGCACCTGCGTCAACGTCGGCTGCGTGCCCACCAAGACGCTGGTTGCCAGTGCCCGCGCCATCCATGTTGCGCGGCGCGGCGCCGAGTTCGGCTTTTCCTCCGGCGACATCCGGGTGGACATGGCGCGCGTCAAGGCGCGCAAGGACGCCATCGTGCAGCACTCGCGCGACGGCGTGAGCCAGTGGATGCGCGGGCTCAAGGGAGCGGATGTCATTGTCGGGGACGCACGGTTCACCGGGCCGCGAACGGTGCAGGTGGGCGATCGCCGCCTGACCGCGCCGCGCATCTTCCTGAACGTGGGCGGTCGTGCCGTGGTGCCCGACCTGCCGGGCGTGGGTACCGTGCCCACGCTGGACAACGTCTCGATCATGGAGCTGGCAGAAGTGCCCGAACACCTGGTGATCGTGGGCGGCAGCTATATCGGGCTCGAATTCGCGCAGATGATGCGGCGCTTCGGCGCTCGGGTGACGGTGGTGGAACGGTCCGCCACGCTGCTGCCGCGTGAGGACGATGATGTTTCGGCCGGCATCCGCGGCATCCTGGAAGCCGAAGGCATCCAGTTTGAACTTGGCTCCGAATGCCTGGCGTTGGCGCCGCACGAAAAGGGCGTGTCCGTCGGTGCGCAGTGCGGCCCCGAGTCAAAACCGGTTGTCGGCAGCCATGTGCTGCTGGCCGTGGGCCGGCGGCCCAACACCGATGGCCTGGGGCTGGAGCAGGCGGGCGTGAAGACCGACGAGCGCGGCTACATCGTGGTCGATGACCAGTGCCGCACCAGTGCCGACGGGGTATGGGCCGTGGGCGACTGCAATGGCCGCGGCGCGTTCACCCACACCGCGTGGAACGACCATGAGATTGTGGTGGCCAATGTGTTTGACAACGACGCGCGCCGCATCGCCGATCGCATCGCCTGCTACGCGCTGTTCATCGACCCGGCGCTGGGCCGCATGGGGATGAGCGAGCGCGAGGTGCGCGCCAGCGGGCGCAAGGCCCTGATGGCCAGGATGCCCATGCAGCGGGTCGGGCGCGCACGCGAGGCCGGCGAAACACAGGGGTTCATGAAGGTGCTGGTCGATGCCGACACCGAGCGCCTGCTGGGTGCCGCGATCCTCGGCCTGAATGGCGACGAGGTGGTGCATGCACTGCTGGATGTGATGGTGGCTGATCGGCCGTACCACGTGCTGGCGCGCACCATGCACATCCACCCGACCGTGACCGAGCTGATCCCGACGCTGCTGCAGCAGCTCAAGCCGCTGGGGGCTTGATCGCGCAACGGGCTGCCCCCATCGGGCACACGCCTGCAATCCATGGTCCGAGGTGGCGGAGATGCCCATCGACATGACCCGACTGCGCCACCAGATGGTCGAGCATGACATCGCCGCCCGTGGCGTGCGCGACCCCCGCGTGTTGCAGGCCCTGCGCAGCGTGCCGCGCGAGGAGTTTGTGCCGCGGCATGCCCGATGTGCCGCCTGCGACGACGGCCCGCTGCCCATCGCGGGGGGCCAGACCATCTCGCAGCCTTACGTGGTGGCGTTGATGACCGAGGCGCTGGCGATCGGTGAGGGCGACACGGTTCTGGAGGTCGGCACCGGTTCGGGCTATTCCGCGGCTGTTTTGGCGCAGCTTGCGGGCGAGGTCCACACCGTCGAACGCATCGGGCTGCTGGCCAGCGAGGCAGCCGGACGGCTCGAGGCGCTGGGTTACGCCCGGGTGCAGGTGCACCAGTCCGACGGCACGCTGGGCTGGCCCGAGCATGCACCTTACGACGCGATTTCGGTCACGGCCGGGGGGCCGCAGGTGCCGCCGTCACTGAAAGCACAACTCAAGGTCGGTGGCCGGCTGGTCATGCCAGTGGGTGAGCGCATCGAGCGGCAGCAACTGGTGAAGATCACGCGTGTGGCGTTGGATGTGTTCACGACAGAAGACCTGTGTGCCGTGTCGTTCGTTCCGCTGCTGGGCGAGGAAGGCTGGTCTGAGTAAGGGTGACCGGCGCACGCAGCGCGGGTGCCCTGCGCTGCGCTGTAGCGGCGGTACCATTGGTGCGAGCTGACAACAAGCCCGGGTCGAGCGATCCGGCGTTGGATACTGCCCAAGAAGGAAAATCCCCATGTCGATCCAGGAGCTGTACGCACAAAAACGCCGATCCGCCATGGAAGCGGTGCGACTGGTCAACAACGGCGATTTCATCATCGTGCCTACGGGCGTCGGCGAACCGCCCGCGTTGCTGACGGCCTTGTCCGAGCAGCGCCGCGAGTTCCATGACGTGAAGGTCGCGCAGATCCTGGCCATGCGCAAGTACGGCTACATCGACGAGCAGACCGTCAATCATGTTCGCCACGTGGCCTTTTTCTACGGCGGCGCGACCCGCGCGGGCGGGCAGGCGGGCTGGATCGATTTCCTGCCGGCGTACTTTTCTGAGATACCGGCCCAGATCGAGCGCGGGCAGATTCCGGCGGACGTCGTTTTCACCATGGCGTCGCCGATGGACGCGCATGGCTACTTCTCGATCAGCCTGGGCGCTGACTACACCATGGCCGCCATCGCCAAGGCCCGGGCCGTGGTGCTGGAGGTCAACCCCCATGTGCCGTTTGCGTACGGGCGCTGCCATGTGCACATCTCGCAGGTGACGGCGTGGGTGGAAAGCCATGAGCCGGTGCTGCAAGTCGGGTTGCCCAAGATCGGCCCGGTGCAGGAGGCGATCGGCAAGTATGTGGCCGACCTGATCGAAGACGGATCGACCCTGCAGATCGGTTACGGCGGCATTCCTGATGCCGTGGTCATGCAGCTCACGCACAAGCATGACCTGGGCGTGCACACCGAGATGATCGGTGACGGCATTCTGAGCCTGGTGCACAGCGGCGCGGTCACGAACCGGCGCAAGAACTACCTGCCGGGGAAGATGGTGGCCACGTTCGCACTGGGCTCCAACGCGCTGTACCGTTTCATGGACCGCAACCCCGGCCTGGAAATTCATCCGGTCGATTTCACCAACGATCCGGCGCTGGCAGGGTTGAACGACAACCTGGTGGCCATCAACGCGACCTTGCAGATCGATCTGCTGGGGCAGTGTGGTTCGGAAAGCCTGGGGTTTTCGCCCTACTCGGGAACCGGCGGCCAATCTGACTTTGTGCGGGCAGCCAACCGCTCGTGCGGCGGCAAGGCGTTCATTGTGGTGCCCTCGACCGCCAGGAACGATACCGTCTCGCGCATCGTTCCGGTGCTCAGCCCGGGTACCCACGTCAGCACCAGCAAGAACGACATCAACTACGTCGTCACCGAGTACGGCGTTGCGCAGCTGCGCGGCAAATCGGCCAAGCAGCGCGCGAAAGAACTGATCGGTATCGCCCACCCTGATTTTCGGGCCGAACTGGCGGATCACGCCCGGCGCATGAACCTGCTCTGAGCGGTCGCGGGCAGCCGCCGGCTGGCGCCGCAACCGTTGCCGCATACGCCACCCGGCGTATTCCCGCGGGCGGCCGCCCTCCCTAGCATGGGACATCGATGCACAAAGCTCTGCCGGCTGCGGCGGGCGCAATGTGCAGCGACCTGAACCCCCACTACCTGGAGAGAAGCCCATGCAACGTCGATTTACCCTCAAGGCCCTCGCGGCCGCTACTGCTCTGGCCGGCATCACCGCGCTGCCCGCTTACGCCCAAACGGGCGGCACCATCAAGGTTGGCGTGCTGCACAGCCTGTCGGGCACCATGGCCATTTCAGAGACTGTGCTGAAAGACACCGTGCTGATGGCGATTGACGAGATCAACGCCAAGGGCGGCGTGCTGGGCAAGAAGCTTGAACCCGTGGTGGTGGACCCCGCGTCGAACTGGCCGCTGTTCGCCGAAAAGACGAAGCAGTTGATCAGCCAGGACAAGGTTGCCGTGATTTTTGGCTGCTGGACCAGTGTGTCGCGCAAGTCCGTGCTGCCAGTCGTGGAGGAGTTGAACGGCCTGCTGTTCTACCCGGTGCAGTACGAGGGTGAAGAGCTCTCCAAGAACGTGTTCTACACCGGTGCAGCGCCCAACCAGCAGGCCATTCCGGCCGTGGATTACCTGATGAGCAAGGAAGG
>JANOBJ010000231.1:0-5211 GCA_031411575.1 Betaproteobacteria bacterium
CCCGGATGGCCCAGCCAGGCCGGAAGCCGCCGCCAGGTGATGCTATATTATTAATAGCAAACTATGACCACCCGACGAGCACCAGAGCACTAATTGGGCATTAAAACCAGGTTGTTGCGCCATTCCGCCGGGTTCAGCCTCAGCGCCCGGTACTGCACCTTGGCCCAGCCCTCGCTCATGTCGCGGTAGCGGCTGGAAAACACCAGCCCGCTCTGTCCGGTCTGGTAGATGAAGCGCGAATTCTCCAGGCTGGACAGGTCGTACACCGCGCGCATCGACGCGGCGTGGCGGTTGGCAAACGGCGTCTTGGGGTCGTTCGGCCAGTACTGGCCCACGTTGACGGTGAACGGGTCGCCGCCGGTCGGCACCTGCACGTCAAACCAGCGCGCCAGCGGCCCGACGTTGCTGAACGGGCGGTGCGTGCTGAGGGCCGGGTGCGCCCTGCCCCATTGCCACTGCGCCACATCGGCGCCGTACAGCGCATGCAGCCGGTCGAGTGCACGGTGGAGGGCGGCGCCGGACTGCTCGGCGCACGATTTGGGCGCGCACCACCAAGCATCATTCGTTTCCAGCACCTGCTCCACCAGGCCGCGAAAATGCCGCTTGCCGTACTGCGCCTTGAAGCGAGCCTCGCCGATGCGCGGCGCGATCAGCCCGCGCGCCAGCTCGTCGGCCCAGACCGCAAACACCAGCGGCGCGGCGCCGTCCGGGCGCATCACGGCGTCGAAGCCCTTGAGCTGGGCCTGCGCGGCCGGCGCCAGCGCGTGCGCGGAGGCGGTTTTCTGCAGGTGCGGCAACAGCCGCTGCGTGGCCAGCGAGAGCTGGTCGGCGTGCGCCTCGCGCATGCTGTCCAGGCTGTGTTTCGGTACCGCGGCCAGCAGCTGCTCGATGCGGTCAAAGCGGTACGGCGCGGCCCAGTCCTGCCCCATGAAGTGCGGGTAGCCGGGCACGGTGATGCGCTGGTTGGCGGTGGCGATGAAGCCCTTGCGCGCGGTCTCAGTCGGGTCGTCCTGCGGGTTGTCGGCGTACGGAAGGTAGCCCTGCCAGTCGTAGCGCGCCTCCCAGCCGGGCGACGGCGCGACGCCCCTGATGTCGTTGTCGGGATGGCGCAACGGCGTCTTGCCGATGGCCTTGAAGGCGATCTTGCCGGCGGTATCGGCGATCACCACGTTCTGCATCGGCGAGTGGTAGCCGGAGGCGGCGGCCACCATCTGCTCCACGGTCTGGGCGCGGTTGGTCTTGAGGCCGGCGTCCACTGTCAGGTTGTCGGGGTCCAGCGCGCTCCAGCGCAGCGCCAGCACGAATTTTTGCGTGTCGAGCAGCTCGCCGTGCGGGGCTTGTGCGTCGGACAGCACCGGGCCGTGGCGCGTGCTGCGCACGGGAAGCGTCACATCGGGCCGCTTGGCGACCTTGATCACCTCGGTGCGAGTGCCAAACGCGGCCCAGCCGTCGGGCGTCTTGTACTGCGCGGGGTTGGCGGGGTTGATCTGCTCCAGGTACAGGTCCTGTACATCCGGGCCGGTGTTGGTGAAGCCCCAGGCCACCTGCTCGGTCCGGCCCAGTACCACAAACGGCAGGCCCGGCAGCGTGGCACCCACCACCTCCAGCCCGGGCGCGTGCAGGCCGGCAAAGTACCAAATGGCGGGCGCCGTGAGCCCCAGGTGCGGGTCATTGGCGAGCAGCGGCTTGCCGCTGGTGGTGTGGCTGCCGGCCACCACCCAGTTGTTGCTGCCCTTGCCCTCGACGTTGCCGGCGTTGGCGGCGAAGTCGGCCGCCCACAACGCCATCTCTGCGGCCATTTTGGAGCCAAAAAAGCCCGTTGTCCGCATCAGCTGGTCATTATTAGCTACAGTTTTTGTAGCAGTTGGAAGTTGCCCGGTGGGCTGGGCGCGGTAGATGCCGAGGTCGTTGTAGAGCCGGTGAAAGTCGGTTCTGGAGGCCGGCGGCTCGCCCGGGTACGGCGGGAACAGCTGCCACAGCCGCTCGGTGGTCAGGCCGCGCGCGTTCGACAGCCGGGCAAATTCGGTGCCCCAGTTGCCGCCCAGATCCAGCGCCATCATGATCGACCAGCCCACGCTGTCCTCGGCCGTCCAGGCCGGGCCCGAGCCGCCACCGGGTTGGGTGCGCAGGATGTGGAATTCGGGCGGCAACGCCTGCGACGAGCTGGCGTGAAAGGTGTTGATGCCCTCGGCATAGGCGCGCACCGCTTCCTGCGCCTCGGCCGGCAGGCGGGCCAGCTGGGCGCGGGCGGCGGGCATGATGCCCAGCGTGCGCATCAGCTTGTCGGTGTCCAGCGTGGACTCGCCAAACAGCTCGGACAGCTCGCCGTGCATCACCCGGCGGTTGAATTCCAGCTGCCAGCCGCGCTCTTGCGCGTGCACATAGCCCAAGCTGAACCAGGCGTCGCGGGCCGATTTGGCGCGGATATGCGTCACATCCGACGCGTCGCGCTGCACCTGCACGGCAGCGGTTAATCCGGGGGTCTTCAGTTCGCCATCGAGTTGCGGAAAGCTGCGGGTGACATAGATGCCCGCGGCAATCGCCAGCACCAGCAGCAGTGCCAGCAGGGTCCAGCCGGCTCGTCGAAGTGTTTTCATGGGGTGCTCTCCGGTGGGCGTGGGGCGGCCAAACGTGCGCGCGCAGGGCGCGGCGCTAGGCGCTGGCGCGATCAGCCCGGGCTGCGGGAGCGGCCGGGGCGGTGCAGCAGCTCCATCGAGCCGGCCTTGAGGCTGAACGTGACGGTGGGCACCGTGAAGTCACCAAACGGCGCGCCGAGCGCAATTTCGCCGGTGCCATGCAGCGCGCATTCTTCGCGGCGCAGCGCGAGCTCGCTGCCGCCTTCAAACCGCACCCAGGTGCCGTAGCTGCTCAAGTCGGTGAGCACAAACGCGCCGTTGCGCGACTCGATACGCGCGTGGATGCGCGAGACGCGCGGGTCGTTGATGACGAAATCCGCTTCGACCACGCGGCCCAGCTGGATCGGCAGTTGCGTGGTGCTGAACTTGGCGGTGAGATCGAGCCACGACAACTCGATCTGGCTCGGCCGGGTGTCTTTTTGCAGCTGCACCAAGTCCAGCTTGGCCGGCATGGTGAGGAAATCGGTGCCGATTTCGGTCTGCCAGTCGATCCGGTAGACCACGCGGGCCTCGGCCCGCCCGCGAATGTTGATCGGCCCGAGGCTGCGGCAACGCGCATCGTCTTCGGACAGCTGCTCGACCACCGTGTCAGAGGCCCAGATCTGGTCGGGCCCGGACATGTCGCTCAGGCGCGAAGCCACGTTCACGGCGTCGCCATAGCAATCGCCGTCCACCACGACCACCTCGCCCGAATCGACCCCGACCTGCAGGCGCATGCGCAGGTTTTCGGGCCACTTTTCGATGCGTTTCTGATGGGTGCGCTGCAGGCTGACGACGGCCTCGATGGCGTTGACGCCATCCGGAAACACCGCCAGCACGCCATCGCCGAGCGTCTTGACGACACGGCCCTCGTGCGCCTCGCAGACGGTGCCGATCCAGCCGGTCAAACGCGTGATGGCTTGTGTGGCCTTGGAATTGCCGAGCGTCTCGAAGACGCCGGTGCTTCCGGTCAGATCAGCAAAAACGACGGTGGTGGTGGCTGCCATGCCCTACTGCGCGCAAGAGTTGTAACGGCTTGAGTGTAGGGCATTGGCGCTCACTTTTGATGGACGGCGGCGCGCCGGAACAACACTGGCGCAGGGGGCGACCCCGCCTCGCAGCCCCCGTGGGAGCTTTGCCCCGCCATCGTCAGGCGGCCTTCAGTTGCAGCGCCTTGAATTCAAGAAATTCCTCGAACCCGTAGACCCCGTTTTCGCGTCCGTTGCCCGACTGCTTGTAGCCGCCGAACGGCGCGTTGCCGTTAAAGGCGCCGCCATTGATGTCGATCTGCCCGGTGCGGATGCGCCGCGCCACGGCAATCGCACTGGCGTCGTCCTTGCCCCAGACCGCGCCGCCCAGCCCGTAAATGGTGTCATTGGCAATCTTCACGGCCTCGTCCACATCCTGGTAGGTGATGACGACCAGCACCGGGCCGAAAATCTCTTCGCGCGCCAGCGTGTCGGTGGGCTTCACGCGCAGCACGGTCGGTTGCACGAAGTAGCCTTTGTCGAGCGCGGGCCGCGCAGCGCCCCCCGCGATCACCTCGGCGCCTTCGGCGATGCCCTGTTCGATGAAACCCAGCACCCGGTCGCGCTGCGCGGCGCTCACCAGCGGCCCGAGCTTGGTGGTCTCTTCCAGGCTTGGCCCGATAGTGAAGCGCGCCATCACGCCCTGCAACTGCGCTTTGGCCTCGGCGTAGCGGCTCTCGGGCACCAGCAGGCGGGTATGGGCGCTGCAGGTCTGCCCGCTGTTGAGCAGGCACGACGAGACACTGCCCTTGATCGCGGCTTCCAGATCGGCGTCGGGCAGGATGACGCTGGCCGACTTGCCGCCCAGCTCCAGCGCCACGCGCTTGACGCTCTGGCTCGCCAGCTCGGCCACCCGCTTGCCGGCGCGCGTGGAGCCGGTGAAGCTCACCATGTCGACATCGGGGTGCGTGGCCAGCACCTCGCCCACCACCGGCCCGCTGCCGTTGACCAGGTTGAAGACGCCCGGCGGCAGGCCGGCCTCATGAATGACTTCGGCCAGGATCATGGCATTGACCGGCGCAATCTCGCTCGGCTTGAGCACAACGGTGCAGCCCGCCACCAGCGCCGGTGCGACTTTCAGCGTGATCTGGTTGAGCGGAAAATTCCACGGCGTGATGCAGCCCACCACGCCAATCGGCTCGCGCACCACCAGCGAGTTGCCTACCTTTTCTTCCCACTCGAAGGCGCGTGCCACCTTGGCGAAATTGGCCCAGTTCCACACCGGCATGCCCACCTGCACCGGCTTGGCCAGCTTGATCGGCATGCCCACTTCGCGCGCGATGGTGGTGGCCATGTCATCCATGCGGGCCTTCAGGCCGGCCGACACATTGTCGAGGTAGGCGGCACGTGTTTCCACGGGCAGTGCCGACCAGCCATCAAACGCGGCGCGCGCGGCGCGCACAGCCGACTCGGCTTCATCGGCTGTTCCGGCCGGAACGGTGGCCATTTCCTCTTCAGTGCTCGAATCGTGAACGTGAAATACGTCACGCGATTGCGCTTTTTCCCACTGGCCGTTGATGTAGTGCGAGGTGTAGTGCTTCATAGGAGGTTTACTGCCTTAAATGGGC
>JANOBJ010000232.1:0-13793 GCA_031411575.1 Betaproteobacteria bacterium
CCCAGCTCATGGAGCAGATCCTCTACGAAGTGAAACGGGTGGTGGTCGGTCAGGACCGGTTTCTGGAGCGCGTGATGGTGGCCATGCTGGCGCAGGGCCACTTGCTGGTGGAAGGCGTGCCGGGACTGGCCAAGACGCTCACCGTGAAGACCCTGGCCAATGTGGTGCAGGGCCAGTTCAAGCGCATCCAGTTCACGCCCGATCTGGTGCCCGCCGATCTGGTGGGTACACGCATCTACAACCAGAAGACGGGTGAATTCGGCACCTCACTCGGGCCGGTGTTCACCAACCTGCTGCTGGCCGACGAGATCAACCGCGCGCCCGCCAAGGTGCAGAGCGCGCTGCTCGAGGTGATGCAGGAGCGCCAGGTCACCATTGCCGGCGAATCGCACAAGGTGCCCAGCCCCTTCCTGGTGATGGCCACGCAGAACCCGATTGAAACCGAAGGCACCTACCCGCTGCCCGAGGCGCAGGTGGACCGTTTCATGATGAAGGTGCTGGTGGACTACCCGACCGACGAGGAAGAGTTTGTGATCGTCGAACGCGTGATCGGCCCGGCAGTCACGGTGTCGCAGGTCGCCACCACCGAGCAGCTGGCCGCGCTGCAGGCCGAATGCCGCAAGGTCTATGTTGATCCCTCGCTGGTGCAGTACGCGGTCAAGCTGGTGTCGGCCACACGCACGCCCGACAAGCACGGCCTGAAGGACATCGCGCGCTTCATCACCTTTGGTGCCAGCCCGCGCGCCACCATCAACCTGACCGAAGGCGCCCGTGCGCTGGCCATGCTGCGCGGCCGCACCTACGCGCTGCCCGAAGACATGACCGACCTGGTGCCCGATGTGCTGCGGCACCGGTTGGTGCTGTCGTACGAGGCGCTGTCCGAGGGGTTCAGCGCCGACGCCATCATCACGAAGATCATGGCCAAGGTTCCCGTTCCGGCCAAGCCGCTCGAACATGAAAAACTTGCCGCTTGACCGTCCCATCCCGGCAGCGATTCAGGCGCATGGCGCCGAGCGTCTGCTGCGCCGGCTTGAATGGACCGTGATCCGGCGCCTCGATGGTTTACTGCAGGGCGACTACCGCACGCTGATGCGCGGCACCGGCATGGACCTGGCTGACCTGCGCGAATACCAGCACCATGATGATGTGCGCCACATCGACTGGAACGTGACGGCACGCCTGCAATCCCCGCATGTGCGCGTGTTCACCGAAGACCGCGAGATGGCCGCCTGGTTTTTGCTCGATCTGAGCCCGTCGGTCGATTTTGGCTCTGGCGAGCAGCGCAAGGTGCATGTCTCCGCCGAATTTGTGGCGGTGCTGTCGCGGCTCCTGACGCGGCACGGCAACCGAGTCGGCGCGCTGCTGTATGGCAACGGCGTGGAGCGCATGCTGCCCGCGCGCAGCGGCCGTGCGCACGTGCTGGAACTGCTGCACGCGATCCAAAACCGACCGCCACCACCAGCCTCCGGTACCACGCGCCTGAAGGATTTGCTGGCGTCGGCGGCCAATGTGGTGCGGCGCCGGTCCACCGTGTTCGTGGTGTCCGATTTCATCAGCGAACCGGGCTGGGAGCGCGCGCTCGGCATGCTGGCGCAGCGCCACGAGGTGGTGGCGGTGCGCCTGATCGACCCGCTCGAGCTGGAACTTCCCGACCTGGGCCTGATTCCTATCCGTGATGCTGAAACCGGTGAACAACTGATGGTGGACACGCACGACGCGGGCTTTCGCAAGCGCTTTTCGCGGATTGCAGCCCAGCGCGAAGCCGAATTGCTCGATTCGCTCGGACGCGCGGGCGTGGACACGCTGGAGCTGTCCACCGATGGCGATCTGGTCGAAGCCATTGCGCGCTTCACCGACATGCGCAAGCGCCGCAGCCGGCTGGCGGCTGGCGCGCTGCCAGCGCACCTTAAAGCAGCCTAGGAGCGCGTCATGTCTTTCCTCTGGCCCCAATTCCTCTGGTTGCTGCTGGCGCTGCCGCTGCTGATCCTGGTCTACATCTGGCTGCTGCGGCGCAAGAAAAAGCTGGCGCTGCGCTATGCCAGCCTGTCGATCGTGAAGGAGGCGATGGGCGCGAGCCAGAGCATCCGCCGCCACATTCCGCCCGCCCTGTTCCTGCTGGCACTGGCCGCCATGCTGCTGGCTGGTTCGCGGCCGTTCGCGGTGGTGACGCTGCCGTCGCAAAGCCAGACCATCATCCTGGCGATGGATGTGTCTGGCAGCATGCGCGCCACCGATGTGCAGCCCAACCGGCTGGTGGCATCGCAAAACGCAGCCAAGGCCTTTCTGGCCGAGTTGCCCCGCACGGTGAAGGTGGGCATCGTGGCGTTCGCCGGCACGGCTTCGGTGGTGCAGCAGCCCACGCTGAGCCGTGAAGACCTGGTGGCCGCGATCGATCGCTTCCAGTTGCAGCGGGCCACTGCGATCGGCAGCGCCATCGTGGTGTCGTTGGCCGAGATTTTCCCGGATGCGGGCATTGACCTGGGCAACCTTCAGTACGGTAACCCCCGCCAGCGCGGCACATCCATCGACCAGCCCAAGGCCGAGAAGAAAGAATTCAAGCCGGTGGCGCCGGGCTCCTACAACTCGGCCGCGATCATCCTGCTGACCGACGGCCAGCGCACCACCGGCATTGATTCGCTGGAGGCAGCCAAGATGGCGGCCGACCGCGGCATCCGGATCTACACCGTTGGCATCGGCACCGTGGATGGCGAGACCATCGGCTTTGAAGGCTGGTCCATGCGGGTGCGGCTGGACGAGGAAACGCTGAAAGCCATCGCCAGCAAAACGCAGGCTGACTATTACTACGCCGGAACGGCGGCTGACCTGAAGAAGGTTTACGAAACCCTGAGTTCGCGGCTGACCGTGGAGAAAAAGGAAACCGAAATTTCAGGCCTGCTGGCCCTGGGCGCCGCCCTGCTCGCGCTGCTGTCGGCCGGGCTGTCGCTGTTGTGGTTCAACCGCATCCTGTGACACCGAACTGACGTGCGGGCGGCGCCGCAGGCGCGTCTGATCGCGCTATGCTTGGCAGCCATGACCGCTGCCAACTTACCCTCGGCCATTCCCGCATGCGATCCGCCCCGCTGACCGTTGGCGAGCCGGCGCCGTGGTTCAGGCTGCCCACCACCACCAAGGAACGGTTCACCTTCGACACACTGGGCGGCCGCCACATCGTGTTGATGCTGTTTTCCAGCGCGGCAAACCCGACCGCCATCCGCATGCTGCAGGCCGTGCGGGTCTTGCGACCCCGCTTCAACGACACCACGTTGTCGTTCTTTGGCATGACCACCGACCGCGCCGACGTTCAGCTCGGCCGGCTGCGCGATCAGCTGCCTGGCGTGCGGTTTTTTCTGGACGCGGACGGCGAGGTCACCGGGCGCTTTGGCGCGCGCGCGGCCGACGGCAGCCATCGCCCGATGACGGTGGTGCTCGATCCGTCACTGCGGGTGCTGGCACAGCTCGACTGGACCGGGGATGCGGTGGCGCACGTGGCAGCGCTTGCCGCCGTGCTCGACACGCTGTCAGAACCCGTGCCGGCCCACCCCGCCGAGCCCCAAGCCCCGGTATTGGTGGTACCGCGCATTTTTGATGCCGCGCTGTGCCGCGCGCTGACCGACACGTACCACACTCAGGGCGGTGTGGACTCCGGCTTCATGCGGGACATCGACGGCCGCACCACCACCGTGATCGACCACGGCTTCAAGCGCCGCGGTGACTGCATGATCGCCGACGCCGCGCTGCAGAACGCGTGCATGGCCAGCATCCGCCTGCGCCTGGTGCCCGAGGTCTACAAGGCGTTCCAGTTTTCGGCCACCCACATGGAACGCATGCTGGTGTCGTGCTACGACGCCGAAACGCAGGGGCACTTCCGGCCGCACCGCGACAACACCACCAAGGCCACCGGGCACCGGCGTTTTGCGGTGTCGCTGTTTCTCAATACCGGCGAGTTCGAGGGTGGCCGGCTGCGCTTTCCCGAGTTCGGCAATGCGCTGTACGGCGCGCCAACCGGTGGCGCCGTGGTGTTTTCGTGCTCGCTGCTGCACGAGGCCACGGCGGTGACGCGCGGGAAACGCTACATGTTCCTGCCGTTCCTGTACGACGATGCTGGCCACCAGACACGCGCGGAAAACGCGCAGTACCTGTCGGACGAGATCCTTGATCTGGGCCAGCGCTAGTTTCGGACGCAGGCTCGACCGGCGATTTCAGGGCTGCCGGGGCTGAGGCTCGGCAGGCTGCAACATACCCGCTTCCACGATCCTGGCACCCAGCCGGCCGCGATCGAGCCGCAGCACGCGCTGGCAGCGCGCCGCCAGCGACTCATCGTGGGTGACCAGCACGAAGGCGGTGCCTTGGTCGCGCGCGAGTTGCAGCATCAGCTCGAACACGCCGTCGGCGGTGCTGCGGTCCAGGTTGCCGGTGGGTTCGTCGGCCAGCACGCAGGCCGGCCGCGTGACCAGCGCGCGCGCAATCGCCACGCGCTGGCGCTCGCCGCCCGACAGTTCAGCCGGGCGGTGGTGAATGCGCTCGGCCAGCCCGACCAACGCCAGCGTGCGCGTGGCCACGGCAGCGGCCTCCTCGCGCGGCATGCGGCGAATCCACAGCGGCATGGCCACGTTGTCCAGCGCGCTGAATTCCGGCAGCAGGTGGTGAAACTGGTAGACAAACCCGAGGTGCTGGTTGCGCAGCTCGCCCTGGCTGGCGGCGGACAGGGAAGCGAGTTCCTGGCTCTGAATCTGCACCGTGCCACTGGTCGGCGCATCGAGTCCGCCCAGCAGATGCAGCAGCGTGCTCTTGCCCGAACCCGACGCGCCCACGATGGCCAGCGTTTCACCCGCGTGCACCGTGAGATCGATGCCCTGCAGCACCGTCACATCGAGCGGGCCTTCGATGAAGCGCTTGGTGAGGCCCTGGGCCTGGAGAACGATCGAGGTCATACAGGTTTCGCCGCCGGGCCGCCCCAAGGCGAAACGGGCCCCCCGGGGGGGCAGGGAGCCACACGCAGTGGGCAACCGTGGGGGCCATGTTTCGCCGCCGGGCCGCCCCAAGGCGAAACGCAGCCCCCTCGGGGCTGAGGGCTGCGGCTCCAAGCCTGCCTGCGCAGGCATGGACAGCCCGAAGAACCGAGGACTCTGGCCGAGACTCGTACAGGGAGCCACAGGCAGTGGGCGAGCGTGGGGGCCCTATCACTCATAGCGGAGCGCCTCTGCGGGATTGACCCGACTGGCACGCCAGCTCGGGTAAAGCGTGGCCAGGAACGCCAGCACCAGCGAGATCACCGCAATCGGCAGGATGTCGCTTTGCTGCGGCTCGCTCGGCATGCGGCTGATGAGGTAGATGTCGCGCGGCAGGAAGCTCGCGTTCAGGGCGCGCTCCATTGCCGGCACGATCACATCGATGTTGTAGGCCACACCCAGCCCCAGTGCCAGACCGGCCAGGGTGCCGATCACGCCCACCATCGCGCCCTGCACCACAAAGATGCCCATGATGCTGCGCGGGCTGGCGCCCAGTGTTCGCAGGATGGCGATGTCGGCGCGCTTGTCGGTCACGGTCATCACCAGCGTGCTCACCAGGTTGAAGGCAGCCACCGCCACGATCAGCGTGAGAATGATGAACATCATGCGTTTTTCGAGTTGCACCGCGGCAAACCAGGTGCGGTTCTGGCGCGTCCAGTCGCGCACTTCCAGGCCGCCACTGAGGCTGCCGGCCAGCTGCGCCCCTACTTCGCGTGCCTGGTGCAGGTCTTTCAGCTTGAGGCGTACGCCAGTCGGCCCTTCCAGACGGAAGATGCGCGCGGCGTCGTCCACGTGCAGCATCACCAGTGCCGAGTCGTACTCATAGTGGCCCGAATCAAAAGTGCCGACCACTGTCATCTGCTTCAGGCGCGGCACCACGCCGGCTGGCGTGACCTGCCCGCTCGGGGCGATCAGCGTGACCGGATCGCCCTCGCGCACGCCCAGCGCGCGCGCCAGTTCAGCGCCCAGCACGATGCCGAATTCGCCGGATTTGAGCCGCGCCAATGCGCTGTTGCGCAGCGTCACGGCCAGATCGGTCACCTCGGGCTCCAGCGCGGGATCGATACCGCGCACGATGGTGCCCTTCATGTCTTCGCCGCGCGCCAGCAGCGCCTGTGAGGCGATAAAGGGAGCAGCGCCAATCACCTGCGGATTTTGGCGCGCCTCGGCCAGGGTCTGGTTCACATCCGGCAGCGCAGCGCCGCCTGGCGCGAACACCTCAATGTGCGACACCACGCCCAGCATCCGGTCGCGCACCTCTTTCTGGAAGCCGTTCATCACCGACAGCACGATGATCAGCGCGGCCACGCCCAGCGCGATGCCCAGCATGGACACGCCCGAGATGAAGGAGATGAAGCCGTTGCGGCGGGTGGCGCGGCCCGCGCGGGTGTAGCGCCAGCCGAGCATCAGTTCGTAGGGGACTTGCATGCAGCGTGGAAGGTCATGTTGGGCGTGATTGTGGCATCCCGGACAATACCCGCATGTCCATGCCGCCAACGAGCAGCCTCCAGTTGTTGATTCCGTTCGCCGCCACCAGTTCCCCGGCGTGCCGCGAAACGCTGCGCACGCTGGCCCTGCCACGCCTGTCGCAGCTGCTGACCCGGCTCACCCGCACCCATGCCGATGAGGGCGACGAGTACACCCTGACGCCGCCGCACGAACGCGCGCTGGCCCGCGCCCACGGGTTGGCCGCCGCCGACGGACAACTGCCCTGGGCCGCGCGGCAGGCCGCGCTCCAGAACAGCCTGGACCCGGCTCTGGACGCCGCGCGCGATGCCATGGCCTGGATTACGCCGTGCCACTGGCATGTCGCCACCGACCACATCACCATGAGCGACCCGGCCGCGTTGCAGCTGGGCGCGGCCGAGTCGCAGGCGCTGCTGGCTGCCATGCAGCCCTATTTCAGGCAAGACGGCATCGCGCTGCACTACGACCAGCCCGCCCGCTGGCTGGCGGCCAGCGAGGTGTTCCGCGGTCTGGCCACGGCGTCGCTGGACCGTGTGCTGGGCCGCAACGTTGACGCCTGGATGCCTGAAGCCGCGCAGGCTGCACCACTGCGCCGCCTGCAAAACGAGATGCAGATGCTGCTCTACACCCACCCGATCAACGACGCCCGGATCGAGCGCGGGCTGCTGCCGGTCAATTCATTCTGGGTGAGTGGGGCCGGCGCGCTGGCCGGGCCGCTGCCACCAGCGTCCGCACGCACCGGGGTGGCCGCACCGCGCGCGCTGGCCGAGCCCGCGCTGCGCGAAGACTGGGACGCCTGGGCCCGCGCCTGGCAGCAGCTGGACAGCACGGAGATCGCCGCTGCACTGACGGCGGTTGAGCAAAAAAGCGCGCTCACGCTCACGCTCTGCGGTGAACGCAGCGCCCATACCTTCGAGGCGCTGCCACAGGGCCTCGGAGCCCGGATTTCAAGTATTTTCGGACGGAAGTCCTTGTCGGATGGTCTTTTGTTGCTATGAAAATAATAGCTCGTGACATTCCCCCTCGCGCTGTCTGGGCGCTGGAGCAAGCCGGCGTGCACCCGCTGCTGGCGCGCCTGTACGCGGCACGCGGCGTCACCAGCAACGACGAGCTGGACGACGGCCTGGCGCGCCTGCTGCCGCCTTCGGGCATGACCGGCACGGCAGAGGCTGCGGTGCTGCTGGCCGACGCCATCGCCGCCGGCAAAAGACTCTGCATCGTGGCCGACTACGACTGCGACGGCGCCACCGCCTGCGCGGTCGGCCTGCGCGGCCTGAAGCTGCTGGGCGCGCAGCAGGTGGCCTATATCGTGCCGGACCGCGTGGTGGATGGCTACGGCCTCACGCCGCCCATCGCGCAGCGCGTGAAAGACAGCGGCGCCGACGTGCTGATCACCGTGGACAACGGCATCGCCAGCGTGGCCGGCGTGGCCGCCGCCCGCGCGCTCGGCCTTCAGGTGCTGGTGACCGACCACCATCTGCCCGGCCCCGAGCTGCCCGAGGCCGACGTGACCGTCAACCCCAACCAGCCCGGCTGCGCCTTTGAGAGCAAGGCCATCGCGGGTGTGGGCGTGATGTTTTATGTGCTGCTGGCGCTGCGGGCCGAGTTGCGCGCGCGCGGGGCGTTCGATGCGCCGGCTGTCGCCGGGCCGCCCCAAGACAGCCACGCCCCCACGGGGGACAGCGCAGCACACGCAGTGGCAAGCGTGGGGGCCAACCATCCGCGCCAGCCCAAGCTCGACACCCTGCTGCCGCTGGTCGCGCTGGGCACCGTGGCCGACGTGGTGCGGCTGGACGCCAACAACCGCCGCCTGGTGGCGCAGGGTCTGAAGCGGGTGCGCGCGGGCGCGCTGCCGGCCGGCATGGCCGCGCTGTTCACGGCCGCCGGCCGGAACGCCAACGCTGCCACCACCTTTGATTTCGGCTTTGCGCTGGGGCCGCGCATCAACGCCGCCGGCCGCCTGGCCGACATGACGCTGGGCATCGAATGCCTGCTGACCGACGACCCGGCCCGCGCCGATGAACTGGCGCGCGCGCTGGACGGCATCAACCGCGAGCGCCGCGAGATCGAGGGCGACATGCGCGAGCAGGCGCTGCTGATCGCCGAATCGCTGTTCGACGAAGCGGATGAGCCGCCACCCGCCATCTGCGTGTTCGACCCCGACTTTCACGAGGGCGTGGTCGGCATCGTGGCCTCGCGCATCAAGGACAAGCTGCACCGCCCGGCGTTTGTCTTTGCCGCCAGCGCCGCGCCCGGCAAGGAGCATGAGCTGAAGGGCTCGGGCCGCTCGATTCCCGGCTTTCACCTGCGCGACGCGCTCGACCTGGTGGCCAAGCGGCACCCGGGAGTGCTGCTGCGTTTTGGCGGGCACGCCATGGCGGCTGGCTGCACCGTGGCGGAAGAACACTTTGACGTGTTCGAGCAGGCGCTGAGCCAGGTGGCGCACGAGTGGCTGGACGCCGCCACGCTGACGCGCCAGCTCGACACCGACGGGCCGCTCGCGCCCGAGTACCGCCGCACCGACATGGTGGACACGCTGCACCGCGAGGTCTGGGGCCAGGGCTTCGCGCCGCCCACCTTCAGCGAAGAGGTGGACGTCATCAGCCAGCGCCTGGTCGGCGAGAAACACCTGGCGCTCAAGCTCAAGCACCAGGGCCAGCCGGTGGACGGCATCTGGTTCGGCCACACCGAGCCCCTGCCCGCGCGCGTGAAACTGGCCTTCCGGCTGGACGCCGACGAGTGGCAGGGCGTGCGTCGGGTGCGGTTTCTGGTCGAGGCGGCGGAAACCTGATTTTTTGCCATTTTTCGAGTGTTTCGGGCCGGTAGTCCTCACCGTACGGTCATAGTTTGCTATACATAATATAGCGGTTGATTCGCAGACAATTTCACGGACAGTACCCCTCAAGCCCCCGGCCTGCGGCCTGTGGACTTGTAATGCGCGCGTCCAGGCATTACACATACCCTGAGGGTTCGGCGGCACTTTCCGCCCGGTCGGACCCGATCCCATGCGCCGCGCTCGCCGACCCCTGCTCACCACGCTGCTGTCAGCCGCGCTGGCTGTTGGCGCGGCCGAAATCGCTGGCGTCAACCTGCCCGAGCGCGCAGTGCTGTCCCCGAATGGCGCGCCGCTGGTGCTCAATGGTGCGGGCTTGCGCAGCAGTTTTGCGATCAAGGTGTACGTGATCGGCCTGTACCTGCGGCAGAAACGGCAGCAAGCGGCCGAGGTGCTCGCGCAGCCCGGTGACCAGCGCATCGAGATCGTGCTGCTGCGGCAGGCCACGGCCCGGCAACTTACCGACGGCCTGATCGACGTGCTGCTGATGAACAACCCGGAAGCGGACCTGGCTGAACTCAAGCCGCAGATCGACGAGTTTCGCGCGTTGCTGCTGAGCCTCAACGACGTTCCCAAGGGCTCCGTGTTCCAGATCGACTACACCCCCGGAACGGGAACGCAGCTTCGGCTCAATGGCCAGATCAGGGGCAGCCCCATTCCAGGCCACGCGATGCATGTCGCCATCATGCGGATCTGGCTGGGCGACAAGCCCCGCCAACCCGACCTGAAGGCAGCGCTGCTGGGGCTCACCCGGCCCACCGGGCTGTAAGCGGTACCCGGCACCGGCGGGGCCGACTGGCCGCGGGCTCCCAGCAACCCCGGCAACGACACAGGTCAGTGAAAACCCTAAAATGCAGGTGTGACCTCTATCCTCAACGCTGACCTGCATTGCCATTCCGTCGTGTCCGACGGCACCCTCACCCCGGAAGAACTGGCGCTTCGCGCCAGCACCAATGGCGTGGAGCTATGGGCGCTGACCGACCATGACGAGGTCGGCGGCCAGCACCGCGCCGCAGCCGCCGCCCGCGCACAGGGCATGAAGTACCTCACCGGCACGGAAGTCTCGGTCACCTTCGCGGGCCAGACGGTGCACATCGTCGGCCTGGGTTTTGACGCCGATGATCCGTCCGTGAAGCAGGGCCTGAGCGCCACGCGTGGCGGCCGCGGCCAGCGCGCGATGGAAATGTCGGATGGGCTGGCACGTGTGGGCATCAAGGGCGCCTACGACGGCGCGCTCAAGTACGTGGGCAACCCCGAGCTGATTTCACGCACGCACTTCGCGCGCTTTCTGGTGGAAGTGGGCGCCTGCAAGGACACCAACGAGGTGTTTCGCAAGTACCTCACCGAAGGCAAGCCCGGCTTTGTGCCTCACCGGTGGGCCACGCTGCGGGATGCGGTCACCTGGATCACGCAGGCGCAGGGTGCGGCCGTGATCGCGCACCCCGCGCGCTACAAGTTCACGCCCAACGAAGAGTACGCGCTGTTCACCGAGTTCAAGGCGCACGGTGGCGTGGGCGTGGAGGTCGTGACCGGCAGCCACACCGCGGCCGAATACGTGCGCTACGGCGAGATGGCGCGTGAGTTCGGGCTGGCAGCGTCGCGCGGGAGCGATTTCCACAGCCCCGGCGAAAGCCACACCGACTTGGGCGCGCTGCCCTTTTTGCCCGGTGAACTGACCCCGGTGTGGGACCTCGTGGCCCACCGCATCCAGTAGGCGAGGCAGGTTGGGCCCTTCCATCAGTCACACGGCGGACCGCTCGACGCAGCACCTGGCGGGCATCGGTCTGGTCATCGTGGCGGTAGCCTGCTTTGCCGCGCTCGACACCACCACCAAATACCTGAGCCTGAGCGTGCCGGTGCTGATGGCGCTGTGGTTTCGCTACATGTTCCAGGCGGTGGCCACCACCGTCGTGGTGCTGCCGGCGCAGGGCTTGAAGGCGTTTCGCACCGCGCACCCGCGCTACCAGCTGCTGCGCGGCCTGCTGCTGGTGACCAGCAGCACCCTGGCGTTTTTCAGCCTCAAGAACATGCCGGTGAGCGAGTTCACCGCCATCGTGATGATCACGCCGCTGGTGATCACGCTGCTGGCCGCCACCTCGCTGGGCGAACGGGTGTCGCCACTGCGCTGGGTGCTGGTAGCCGGCGGCTTCATCGGCACGCTGATCATCATCCGGCCGAGCCGCGACGATTTCGACTGGGCGCTGCTGCTGCCGCTGGGGCTGGTGGCGTCCAACGCGTGGTTCCAGGTGCTCACCAGCCGGCTGGCCAAGACCGAGGCCCCGATGACCATGCAGCTGTATACCGGCTGGGTGGGCGCGGCCGTGGCCACCCTGGCGCTGCCCTTTGTATGGACCGCGCTGCCCACGTGGCAGCTGTGGGCCGGCCTGTGCTTCATGGGGCTGATGGCCACGGTCGGGCATTTTGTTTTCATCCATGCCTACGCGCGGGCGCCGGCAGGCACCCTCACGCCCT
Source organism: Betaproteobacteria bacterium (assembly GCA_031411575.1). GTDB lineage: Bacteria > Pseudomonadota > Gammaproteobacteria > Burkholderiales > Burkholderiaceae_C > JANOBJ01. The sequence continues at coordinate 11,782 of JANOBJ010000232.1, forward strand.
ACCTGTACTGCCAGATCGGCTTTGCCATGCTGGGCGGCTGGCTGGTGTTTTCGCATGTGCCAGACGCCCTCTCGCTGTTCGGCATCGGCTTGATCGCGGTCTGCGGCGCGGCCGGCGCCTGGCTCACGGTGCGCGAAAGCCGGGTCACGCCCGAGCCCGTTGAATCCTGATATGGCCCCCACGCTCGTCACTGCGTGTACTACGCTTCCCCCCGAGGGGACCCTAGTCGCCTTGGGGCGGCCCGGCGGCTCCTAGCACTTCGCGATGGCCCAGTACTTCGACGTCCACCCCGAAAACCCGCAAGCCCGGCTGCTCAGGCAGGCGGTGGCGCTGCTGGCGCGCGGCGGCATCGTGGCGGTGCCCACCGATTCCAGCTACGCGCTGGCCTGCCACCTGGACGACAAGGCCGCCGCCGACGCGCTGCGCCGCATCCGCGGTGTGGACGACAAGCACCACCTGACACTGCTGTGCCGCGACCTCGCCGAACTGGCCACCTATGCCCGCGTGGACAACAAGCAGTTCCGCCTGCTCAAGCTGGCCACGCCCGGCCCCTACACCTTTATCCTGGAAGCCACCAAGGAAGTGCCGCGCCGCCTGAGCCACCCGCAGCGCAAGACCATCGGCCTGCGCGTGCCGGACCACAAGGCCCTGCAGGAGTTGCTGGCCCTGCACAACGAACCCCTGCTGGCCACCACGCTGATCGCGCCCGGCGAGACCGAGCCCATGACCGACGCCGCCGAGATCCGCGACCGGCTCGAGCACCAGATCGCGGCCGTGATCGACGCGGGTGCCTGCCCGTCCGAACCCACGACGGTGATCGACCTCACCGGCATGGACGGCGGCGGCGAGCCGGTGGTGGTGCGCCAGGGCCGCGGCGACCTGGCCACGCTCGGCCTGAGCATGGCCTGAGGTCCGCCCCCGGGGTTTTTGCCGGCCAGACCGTACGGGCTCTGGCCCGAGCCCGCATCACACGTCTGACACAATCGCGCCTGTGGATATCCCAAACCTGATTCAAACCGTTCTCATCTACGCCCTGCCGGTGCTGTTTGCCATCACCGTGCACGAGGCGGCGCACGGCTATGCGGCGCGCCATTTTGGCGACAACACGGCCTATGTGATGGGGCGCATCACGCTCAACCCGATCAAGCACATTGATCCGATTGGCACCATCCTGATGCCGGCAATGATGTTCCTGAGCACTTTCGCCATCCCGGGCGGACCCTTTGTACTCGGGTACGCCAAGCCCGTTCCTGTTAACTTTGGCAACTTGCGAAGACCCAAGCGCGACATGATCTGGGTCGCTGCGGCTGGTCCGATTTCCAACTTTGTCCAGGCACTCTGTTGGGCAGCCCTGTATCTTTCTATGAGCGCGGCCGACACAAACGAGCAGTTTTTCCTGGCAATGGCTGAAGCCGGGATCAAGGTAAACCTGGCGCTAGCCGTGTTCAACCTGTTCCCATTGCCGCCCCTTGATGGCGGCAGAGTCGCTGTCGGTTTACTGCCTTGGAGTGTGGGACAGCATCTCGCTCGACTCGAACCCTACGGGTTCTTTATCGTGATCGGGTTGATCATTTTTAAGATCTTGGACACGATTTGGATGATCCCGGGAATGACTTTGAGCTACGCTGTGTTGAACGCGTTGCTTGCCCCGTTGCGTTGGATTTTCTGATGACAAAAGACAGAGTTCTCTCGGGCATGCGCCCGACCGGCGCCCTGCATCTGGGCCACTACCATGGCGCCCTGAAGAATTGGGTGCGGCTGCAGTCCGAGATGGAGTGCTTCTATTTCGTGGCCGACTGGCATGCGCTGACCACGCACTACGAGAGCCGCGAAGTCATCGAGAAAAACGTGTACGAAATGGTGATCGACTGGCTGGCCGCGGGCCTCGACCCGAACCAGTGCACGCTGTTCCTCCAAAGCCGCATCCCCGAGCATGCCGAGCTGTACACGCTCTTGTCCATGGGCACGCCGATTGGCTGGCTCGAGCGCGTGCCCACCTACAAGGACCAGCA
>JANOBJ010000233.1:0-17103 GCA_031411575.1 Betaproteobacteria bacterium
GGCTTCTTCGGGGGTAAAACCGTACTGACGCACGATCAGCTGCGTCAGCTGCGCGCCTCCAAAGGCCTGATCGCGGTCGTACAGCACCTCGTCGTTGCGTATCACCTGCATGCTTGTGGTGTAGGCGCCTACTTCAAACAGGGCAACCATGGTGTCGGCGCCCTGGTTCGGCAGATTGGCAATCAGCCTGCCGGTGGCCAGACGCGATGCATAGGATTCCACATCGATCACCACCGGGTGCAGGCCGGCGGCTTCCGCCAGACCTTGCCGGTCCTGCACTTTTTCCTTGCGCGACGCGGCAATCAGCACCTCCACGTCGCCGGCGGAGGTCGCGCTGGGGCCAACCACGCAAAAATCGAGACTGACCTCATCCAGCGAGAAAGGAATGTACTGGTTGGCCTCGGACTCGACCTGCAGTTCCAGTTCCTGTTCGGACATGCCGCCGGGCAGGATGATTTTCTTGGTGATGACGGCCGAGGCGGGCAGCGCCATGGCGACGTTCTTGGCCCGGGTGCCGCTCTTTTTGACGACCCGGCGGACCGCTTCGGCCACTTCGTCGAACTTTTCGACGTTGCCGTCGGTGATCCAGCCGCGTTCAAGCGGTTCGATGGCGCAACGCTCCAGAACCAGATTGCCGGCCCTGTCCCGCCCCAGTTCGACCAGTTTGACGCTCGATGAGCTGATGTCCAGACCCAGCAATGGTGCTGGCTGACGGCTCAGTAAAGAACCCAATGAGATCAAGAGCGTCCCCCGAAAATGCCCAATCGACGACTGGAAAAACTTAATACTTCACTTGAATGCTAGCAGTAAGCTCCTTGTCTCACAAAGAGATTTCCCGTTTTGGAGTGCCGCGACCGTTGTCAAAAGCCGACGCTTGCGCACCTGCCTCCCGGTACGCTTGCCCAGCCTGTTACAACTGATTTTCTGCACCGGCGACAATATCAGCCGAGCGACATGCTGCCACACGTGCGCCGATTTTTATAATGTTGGCGCGACCTTGCGTGGATGTTTATGCCCTCCCCATCAAACCCTGACCCTGGCCCGAAATCGGCCACACCAGCTGGCGCTCGCAGGCCGGCATGGTTGCGCTGGTTGCTGCAGCTCGGTTTCTGGACCGTTGGCATCCTGGCCGCGGGTGTGGCATGCGTGCTCACCGCCGTGGCCATCGCGCTGGCCGTGGCCTACCCGAACCTGCCCGATATCACTGAGCTGTCGGATTACCGACCCAAGCTGCCGCTGCGTGTGTACTCGGCCGATGGTGCGTTGATCGGCGAGTTTGGCGAAGAGCGCCGCACGCTCACCCCCATCAAGGACATCCCGCAGGTCATGAAGGACGCAGTGCTGGCCATCGAGGACGCGCGGTTTTATCAACACAGCGGTGTGGACTACCTCGGTGTCATTCGCGCCGGGCTGGCCAATCTGGGACGCGCCAAAAGCCAGGGCGCCTCCACCATCACCATGCAGGTCGCGCGCAATGTGTACCTGTCGGCGGAGAAGAGCTACACCCGCAAGATCTACGAGATCCTCCTCACCTTCAAGCTGGAACACCTGCTGACCAAGGACCAGATCCTCGAGATCTACATGAACCAGATCTTCCTGGGTCAACGCGCCTATGGTTTTGCGGCAGCCTCCGAGGCGTATTTTGGCAAGCCGCTGAAGAACGTGACCATCGCCGAAGCCGCGATGCTGGCGGGCCTGCCCAAGGCCCCTTCGGCCTACAACCCGGTCAGCAATCCCAAGCGTGCCCGCTCGCGCCAGCTCCACATCATCGAGCGCATGCAGGAGAACGGCTTCATCACGGCCGAGCAGGCGGCTGTGGCGGAGAAGGAGGAACTGAAGGTGCGCTCGGGTCCGGACAGTTCCCGCGTGCACGCTGAATACGTGGCTGAAACCGTGCGCCAGATGCTGTTTACCCAATACGGCGACGACACCTACACGCGCGGCCTGAGCGTCTACACCACCATCAAGTCGGCCGACCAGAATGTGGCGTACGCGGCGCTGCGTCGCGGCATTATGGATTTCGAGCGGCGGCAGGTGTACCGCGGCCCCGAAAAGTTCATTGACCTGTCGAAGAATCCGAAAGAAGCCGAAGACGCCATCGATGAGGCGCTGGTGGACCACCCCGACAACGGCGACCTGATGTCAGCGGTGGTGCTGGAGGCCAACCCGAAGAAGATCACCGCGGTCCGCCAGAACAGCGAGACGGTGGAGATCACCGGCGAAGGCCTGCGCCCGGCCCAGACCGGTCTGACGGACAAGGCGCCGCCCAACATCAAGATCCGGCGCGGCGCCATCATCCGCGTGGTGAAGACGCCCAAGAACACCTGGGAAATCACACAACTGCCCGAGGTGGAAGGCGCGTTCGTGTCGCTGGATCCGCGCGACGGCTCGGTCAAGGCGCTGGTCGGCGGCTTTGACTTTGACAAGAACAAGTTCAACCACGTCACGCAGGCGTGGCGGCAGCCCGGCTCCAGCTTCAAGCCGTTCATCTACTCGGCGGCGCTGGAGAAGGGCTTCACCCCGTCCACCGTGATCAACGACGCACCCCTGTTTTTTGACAGCGGCGTCACCGGTAGCCAGCCCTGGGAGCCCAAGAACTACGACGGCACGTTTGATGGCCCGATGTCGCTGCGCCGCGGCCTCGCCAAGTCGAAGAACATGATCTCGATCCGCATCCTGCAGGCCGTCGGCACCCAGAACGCGCAGGACTGGATCACCCGCTTCGGCTTCGAGCCCGACAAGCACCCCGCCTACCTCACCATGGCGCTCGGCGCGGGCTCGGTCACGCCGATGCAGATGGCCACGGCTTACTCGGTGTTTGCCAACGGCGGTTTCCGCGTCAATCCGTACCTGATCTCGCGCATCGTCGACTACAAGGGTCGCACGCTGGTGGAAACCAAGCCGGTGCCGCTGGCCGACACGCCGCGGGTGATCGACGCGCGCAATGCGTTCCTGATGACCAGCCTGCTTGGCGAAGTCACGCGCAGTGGCACGGCCGCACGCGCGCAAGGCACGCTCAAGCGGACCGACATCTCTGGCAAGACCGGCACCACCAATGACTCCATGGACGCGTGGTTTGCCGGCTACCAGCCAACGCTCGCCGCCGTGGTGTGGATGGGCTACGACACACCCAGAAAGCTTGGCGACCGCGAAACCGGCGGCGGCCTGAGCCTGCCGATCTGGATCAGCTACATGGCCTCTGCGCTCAAGGGTGTGCCCATCACCGAATTGCCGGCGCCAGAGGGCATCGTCAACGTCGGCGGCGAGTGGTACTACGAAGAGTACGCGCGGGGCGGCGGCGTCAGCAGTCTCGGCGTGGAGGCGGCGCCACCGCCCAGCACGTTGGAAGGGGCAGGCGGCGGCAACAACAGCAGCCCGTCGCCAGGCCCGCCGGTGCCGGCCGAAGCACAGGTATTGCCACCCACCGACGAGCGCAAGCGCATCATCGACCTGTTCAAGAACTAAGGCCCGACCATTTGCGCCCGGCTCAACCCGGCGTGAATGAGAGCGCCGTGCCGGCCTGCTCACTCGCCCGGCGCGACAGGTTGTCAAAGAACTCGCCCTGCCCCTTGGTATCCATCCAGCCCCCGGAGCCCAGCTTGTAGTGGTAGCCGCCAGCCTTGGCGGCCAGCCACACCTCCTGCAGCGGTTTTTGCAGGTTCACGATGATCTGGCTCTGGTTGCGAAAGGTCATCGTGATCATGCCGCCGACCCGCTGGCTGTCCACGTCGGCATCGGTCTCGTCGTTGATGCGGTCCAGGCAAGACTCGATCGCCTCCAGCAAGGCTTCCGCCTGGTTCAGGTACTCAAGGTCAGTCATTACAATTTCGCCATGTTGAAGCTCGTCCAATTTCCAGTCAGCGCCATTGTGCTCGTTTGCAGCATGGCCCTTCTGGCCGGCTGTGGCCAGAAGGGCCCGCTGTTCCTGCCCACCGGGCCAGCCGCGGCGCAGCGCGCCACCTTGCCACAAACGCTGACGCCTGGCGCGGCTACCGCGCCCTCCTCGGCCGCCCCCGCTGCGCCAGCCGCCTCGGCGCCCTCGCCCGCCACGCGTTGACGGCCTTCAATCCCGCCTGCTTTGCCCTTCGCAACCCGGATTTTCAAGGTCGCCACGCCGCACCACCTTGGTTTGCGCGTGGCGCCATCCACCCTGCCTGCGTACGATTAACCCATGTCCTCGACCACCACCGCCCACCCTGCCACCTCGAGCCCCACCACGCTCCCCGGCCATCCGCACATCGCGTGGCGCGATGGCGAACTCTGCGTTGAACAGGTGCCGCTTGCGGCGCTGGCACAGGCCCACGGCACGCCGCTGTTCGTGTACTCCAAGGCGTCCATGCTGGCGGCGCTGGCGGCCTACCAGCGCGGTTTTGCGGGGCGCAACGCGCAGATATGCTACGCCATGAAGGCCAACTCCTCGCTGGGCGTGCTGCAGGTGTTTGCGCAGGCCGGGTGCGGGTTTGACATTGTCTCGGGCGGCGAACTCAAGCGCGTGCTGGCAGCGGGCGCCGACCCGAAGAAGGTGATTTTTTCCGGCGTCGGCAAAACCCGCACCGAGATGCAGCAGGCGCTGGCCGCCGGCATTGGCTGCTTCAACGTCGAAAGCGAGGCCGAGCTGGAGGTGTTGAGCGCGGTGGCGCAGGGGCTGGGTCGGCGCGCGCCCGTGAGCATCCGCGTCAACCCGAACGTGGATCCGAAAACCCATCCCTACATCTCCACCGGCCTGAAGGACAACAAGTTCGGCGTGGCGCACGAACGCACGCTCGACACCTACCGGCGCGCCGCTGCCCTGCCGGGGCTGGAGGTGGTGGGCATCGACTGCCACATTGGCTCGCAGATCACCGACGCCACGCCCTACCTGGACGCGATGGACCGGGTGCTGGACCTGGTGGACACCATTGAAGCAGCGGGCATCCCGATCCGCCACATCGACTTTGGCGGCGGCCTGGGCATTGACTACAACGGCGACACCCCGCCAGCCGCCGATGCGTTGTGGCAGCAGTTGCTGGCGCGGCTGGATGCACGCGGCTACGGCCAGCGGCAGTTGATGATCGAGCCGGGCCGCTCGCTGGTGGGCAATGCGGGCGTCTGCCTCACCGAGGTGCTGTACCTCAAGCCCGGCGAGCACAAGAACTTCTGCATCATCGACGCGGCCATGAACGACCTGCCGCGCCCGGCGATGTACCAGGCCTTCCACGCCATCGTGCCGCTCAAGACGGGTGGCGGCGCAACGGCTCCGGCGACTACCTACGACGTGGTCGGCCCGGTGTGCGAGAGCGGCGACTGGATTGGCCGCGACCGCGCGCTGGCGGTGAACCCCGGCGATCTGCTGGCGGTGCTTTCGGCCGGCGCCTATTGCATGAGCATGGCCAGCAACTACAACACCCGCGGCCGCGCAGCCGAGGTGCTGGTGGATGGTGACGTGGCCACCGTCATCCGGCTGCGCGAAACCGCCGCCGACCAGATGCTGCTGGAGCGGCTGGCCAGTTGAACAGGCTGTTCATATCCGCGAGTCTGGTGTGCTACTATTTTTGTAGCAAACTATGACCAGGGGGAGCGGACTTCAACCTGTTTTTCTTTAAAAACTGCACCACACGCCAGCCCAGCAGCACAGCCAGGATGGCGGCGTAGATCGCCACCTCGCCAAAGTCATTCTTGCCCGCGCGCATCCAGAAAAAATGCAGGATGCCCAGCCCCGCGATCACATACACCGCCTTGTGCAGCATCTGCCAGCGCCTGGCGCCCAGCGTCTTGATGGCCCGGTTGAACGAGGTGGCGGCCAGCGGTGTCAGCAGCACAAAGCCTGAGAAACCCACCAGAATGAACGGCCGCTTGGCGATGTCCTTGGCGATATCGGCCACGTCAAAGCCCATATCAAACCAGCTGTAGCTCAGCAGGTGCAGCACCACATAGAAGTACACAAACAGCCCTAGCATGCGCCGAAACCGCGCCAGCGTCGGCGTGCTGGTCAGCACCCGCAACGGCGTGACCGCCAGCGTCAGGCACAAAAACCGCAGCGTCCAGTCGCCGGTGGAGCGGATCAGGTATTCGGCCGGGTTGGCGCCCAGGTTGTTGCTGATGGCGCCGTACAGCAGCCAGGCAAACGGCAGCAGCGCGAACGCAAACAGCACCGGCTTGGCGGCGGGGTGAAGCAGCAGTTTGCGCATGGGTGGTGGCGGGCGGGTCAGGCGGGGTTCAGTAGAACTTCTTCAAGTCCATGCCCGCGTACAGCTGCGCCACCTGCGCCTCGTAGCCGTTGAACATCAGCGTCTTGCGCTTCTTGGCAAACAGGCCGTCCTCGCCGATGCGGCGCTCGGTCGCCTGGCTCCAGCGCGGGTGGTCCACGTTCGGGTTCACGTTGGAGTAAAAACCGTATTCGTTGGCTGCGGCCTTGTTCCAGGCGGTCTTCGGCTCCTTCTCGGTGAAGCGGATCTTCACCAGGCTCTTGCCGCTCTTGAAACCGTATTTCCACGGCACCACCAGCCGCACCGGCGCGCCGTTCTGGTTGGGCAGCACCTCGCCGTACATGCCAAAGGTCAGCAGCGTCAGCGGGTTCATCGCCTCGTCCATGCGCAGGCCCTCGGCGTACGGCCAGTCGAGCACGCGCGAGCCGACAAACGGCATGGTCTTGGGATCGGCCAGGGTGATGAACTCGACGTACTTGGCGTTGCCCAGCGGCTCGACCTTCTTGATCAGATCGCTCAGCGAATAACCCACCCACGGGATCACCATCGACCACCCCTCGACACAGCGCAGCCGGTAGATGCGCTCTTCCTGCGCGCTGAGTTTGAGCAAATCCTCGATTGCGTACTTGGCCGGCTTCTTGACCAGGCCCTCGATCTCCACCGTCCACGGCGCGGGTTTGAGCGTGTGTGCGTTTTTGGCCGGATCAGCCTTGTCGGTGCCGAATTCGTAGAAGTTGTTGTAAGTACTTGCGTCTTTGTATTCCGTGACTTTTTCCACGGTGGCCGCGCCCGCCACGGCCGATTTGGCGCCCGCCAGCACCGCCAGCTTGCCCGGCCGCGCCACTTGCGCCAGTGCATCGCGCGCCGCCCACGACGCCAGCGCCGCACCGGCTGCGCCCGTGGCCATCAGCTTGATCAGGTCGCGCCGGCTCTGGTAGACCGCCTGCGGCGTGATTTCGCTGGAAACTGGATGGACAAAGCCGTTGTGGCGGGAGGGGAGCAACATGGTGATTTCCTTGAATCGTGAACGTTCGTCTGAGTACGCAAACGTTCCTTACAGGGATTCAACCATGTTCAGCAGTGTTCCGCTCCCGAGAAAGCCATGACAAAAAGCGGGCCATCCAAAGAATGGCCCGCAGAAACACTGAAGCGGAATTGAGGGGGAGTTCACCCGCCGAGCGCGACGCGGCGTAGCGAGCGGGATGCAGCGCAAGGCGCGGGTGGCTTCGGACCGGAGCGACCTTCAGGGTCGTGAGGATCCGAAGACGGGCCCCGCAACGCCGCGCTGCGCCCGCGCAGTAGCCGCTACCGAAGGCCGGCTACGTAGTCGGACAGGGCCTTGATCTCCCTGTCATTCAGCTTGGCCGCCACCTGGTTCATCTGCAGGCTGTTCTTGCGCACACCGTCGCGGAACTGCGTGAGCTGCGACACCGCGTAGTCGGCGTGCTGGCCCGACAGGCGCGGGTACTGCGACGGGATGCCGGCGCCGTTGGGGCCGTGGCAGCCGGCGCAGGCCGCCACCTGGCGGTCGGCAATGCCGCCGCGGTAGATGCGTTCGCCCAGCGCCACCAGTTCTTTTTCCTTGGCAAAACCGGGCTTGGCTTTCTGGCTGGCCAGCCAGTAGCCGATGTTGCGCATGTCGTCGTCCGACAGCGTGGCGGCAAAGCCCTGCATGATCGCGTTGGCGCGCTTGCCGGCCTTGAACTCCTGCAGCTGCTTGACCGTGTACTCCGGGTGCTGGCCTGCCAGCTTGGGGTTGGCCGGGGTGCCGGAGTTGCCGTCGGCACCGTGGCAGGCCGCGCAAACCGCTGCGTATTTTTCAGCGCCTTTGGCGATGTCCGGCTTGGCTGCCTTGGGCGCCTCGTCCGGTTTCTGGGTTGCCGCCGACGCGGAAAACACAGGCGCTGCCAGCGTGGCAGCGATGAGCAAGTTGGCAAGCAGCTTCATAGGTCAGGATCGATTTTAGGGGCGCAAAACTCGCTGATTCTACAATGGAGCTCCGGGTTTCCCCTCAAGCCAATGTCCAAATACCCCCCAAAGCCCGCCGCCGCACCCGCCTTTTCGAAACCCGCGCCGCCCGATGTTGCCGCCGATCCGGCCAAGGCCGCGCTCGGCTGGATGCACACCGCGCGCTTTCTGACCACGGCCGCGCAGTTGCACCACCTGCCGCCGCTGGAGGTGCCCGAAATCGCCTTTGTCGGCCGGTCCAACGCCGGCAAATCGACCTGCATCAACACCCTGACGCAGCAAAAACAGCTGGCGTATGCGTCCAAGAAACCCGGCCGCACCCAGCACATCAACCTGTTTTCGCTGGGCCGCCAGAACCTCACCGACGCGGTGCTGGCCGACCTGCCCGGCTACGGCTATGCGGCCGTGCCCAAGGCCGACAAGGCGCGCTGGCAGCAGGTGATGGCCAATTACCTCGTGAGCCGCGACAACCTGACCGGCATCGTGCTGCTGTGCGACCCGCGCCACGGCATGACCGAGCTCGATGAAATCCTGCTCGACGTGATCCGCCCGCGCGTGCAGGAGGGCCTGAAATTCCTGGTGCTGCTGACCAAGGCCGACAAGCTGACCCGCTCCGAGCAGACCAAGGCGCTGTCGATTGCGCGACTGCAGGCCGGCGGCGGCGAGGTCAAACTGTTCTCCGCGCTCAAACGCCAGGGCGTGGACGACGCCGCGCTGCTGCTGTGGCAGTGGGCGCACCCGGCGGGCGGGGCTGCTGCCGGAGGTGGCGCCAGCGGCGCCATTGAAGCCCCTGCCGCCGGGGCCGCCGCAGACAGCCCCGAAACCCCGGTTTAGGCATTAAACAGGCCTGTTGTCCTCATCTCCTGGTCATTTGTAGCTATTATATTTATAGCAATTGAAACCAACGAGGAAGCAACGCCGTGGTCACCACCTACCTGCAAGCCCTGCCCCACGGCATCACCCTGAGCTGCCGCAGCGCCGGCGAGCGCGGGCGGCCGGTGCTGGTGTTTTTGCACGGTTTTCCCGAGGCGGCGTTTGTGTGGGACGCGCTGCTGGAGCACTTTGCGCAGCCCGAGAACGGCGGCTACCGCTGCGTGGCGCCCAACCTGCGTGGCTACGAACAATCGAGCGCGCCCACCGAGGTGAGCGCCTACCGGCCGAAATACCTGGTGCAGGACATCGCAGCGCTGATTGCGGTGGAAGCGGCTTCGCAGGGGGGCCAGCTAGCCTGTTTAGTCGCCCATGACTGGGGCGGCGCGGTCGCCTGGAACCTGGCCAACCAGCAGCCGCAGCTGCTGAAAAAGCTCGCCATCATCAACTCGCCGCACCCCGGCGCCTTCTGGCGCGAACTCAAAGGCAACCCGAAGCAGCAGGCCGCCAGCGCCTACATGAACTTCCTGATCAGCCCGGGGGCCGAAGCACAGCTGGCCGCGAACGATTACGAGCGGCTCTGGGGCTTTTTCACCGCCATGTTTGCCGAGGCGCCCAACACCGCCTGGCTGACCGAGACCGTGAAAAACCAGTACCGCGCGGTGTGGAACGGCCCGGCCGGCTCGCCGCCCGGCGCGGGCCTGACCGGCGGCTGCAACTACTACCGCGCTTCGCCGTTGCGCCCGCCCACCCTGGAAGACCCGGGCGCCGCCGGCGTGACGCTCCCCGACGCGATGCTGACGGTGAACCTGCCGACGCTGGTGGTCTGGGGCCTGGCCGACGTGGCGCTGCCGCCCGAGCTGATAGACGGGCTGGACGCCTGGATTCCCGACCTGACGCTGCACCCCGTGCCCGGCGCCACGCACTGGATCGTGCACGAGCAGCCGGCGCTGGTGGCGGGGTATCTGCAGGCGTTTCTGGGCCGGTGATGGCGGCGGGTGGCCGCTGTTCGCTTGCCGGTGCCTGCCATCTGATTGCTATAATATTAATATCAAACTATGACCGCCCGAAGCGCACCACAGGCCAAAAACACGTAAAAAATAGCCTGAAACACCGTTTGCGGCGCCACAGGTTCAGTACACCCCCGCCTCGCCCGGCGGCCGCGTCTTGAAGCGTTTGTGGACCCAGTGGTACTGCTCGGGCATGGTGTTGATGACGGCTTCCAGCTCGCGGTTCATGCGCGCGGTGTCAGCGGCCAGATCGTCTGACGGGAAGCCGGCCCAGGTGGGCATCACCTCCACTGTGTAGCCGGCGGGCGTCATGCGCGTGACCACCGGCACCACCTTGGCGCGGCCCAGGCTCGCAAAGCGCGACAGCGACGGCACCGTGGCCGTCAGCCGCCCGTAAAACGGCACGAAGATCGATTCGCGCGGGCCCAGATCCATGTCCGGCAGCAGGCACAGCGGCTCGCCCCGGCGCAGCGCGGCCACGATGGTCTTGGCGCCGTCGTTGCGGCTGAAGGCGCGCAGCCGGCCAAAACGCTGGCGGCCCGCCAGAATCCAGGCGTCCAGCACCGGGTTGGACTGGCGCGAATAGATGGTGGTGAACTCGCGCTCCACCTCCTGCGTGAGCGCCATCCAGCCAGCGTCCAGCCCGACGAAATGCGGCATGAACAGCACGGTGGGCTCATGCCCCTGCAGCGCATCCAGAGCGCCTGTGATCTGCGTGCGCTGGCGCACCACGGCCGGCGACGCGTGCCACAGCCAGCTGCGGTCGAGCCAGGCCTGGGCAAAGCAGACAAACACGTCTTTCGCGCGCGCGCGCCGCTGGCCCGCGTCCAGCTGCGGAAAGCACAGCCGCAGGTTGGTCTCGGTGACGCGGCGGCGCGAACCGGCCAGCGCATACAAAATCCGCCCCAGCCCCCAGCCCAGCCCGCGCACCCAGCTGAGCGGCAGCCACGCCAGCACGTGCATGAAGGCAATGCCCAGGCGGTCAAACAGGTGCGCTCTCACGGCTTGGCTTTCACAACGGAGCTTTCACAGTTCGTCCCGGGGCTGCTTGTAGCGCGCGTAGCCCCACAGGTACTGCGCCGGGCACTGGCGGATGATCCGCTCCATCTCGCGGTTGATCTGCCGCACGGCGGCGTCCAGCTGCGCGGCCAGCGGTTCGGCCAGCGGCGAAAAATGCAGCTGGTAGCCGCGCCCGGCCGGCAGCCGCTCGCCCCAGGTCAGCAGCACGGTGGCGCCGGTTTGCAGCGCCAGCCGCGCGCCCAGCGTCATGGTGTAGGCGTCTCGCCCGAAAAACGGCGCCCACTGGCCCATGCCCTGCGGCGGCACCTGGTCGGGCAGCAGCCCCACCGCGCGGCCGGCGCGCAGGCCCTTGATCATCTGGCGCACCCCGGCCAGCGTGGTGGGCGCGGTTTCCAGCCCCGGCCGCTGGCGCGAGCCCTCCATCACGCGGGCCAGCCAGGGCTGGCGCGCCGGCCGGTACAGCACGGTGATCGCGCCAAATTGCGCCCCGTAGCGCTGTGCCAGGCCCTGCGCCGTCACCTCAAAGCAGCCCATGTGCGGCGTCAGAAAGATCACGCCCTTGCCGGCGCGGTAGGCCGCGTCCACAAAGCCGGTTTCACCCCAGACCAGCGGCACTGGCGGGCCCAGCCACAGGCGCGGCAGCTCGGCCGTCATGCGCCCGGCGTGGCCGATGGCGCCGCGCACCTGTGCCGGGGTGTAGCCGGCCAGCGCGGCGTTCTCCTGAAAGCGCCGCCGGTAGGTGGGCGAGAGCGCGTACGACAGCCAGCCCAGCAGTGCGCCAACGCTGTGCAGCAGCCACAGTGGGAGGCGCGAAAACAATTGAAACAGGGCAGCGATCAAGGGTTTGTTAAAATAATGCGGTCGCCGAGTTAAATGAGCAACTTGCGGGGCGACGTTAAAACAGTTCTGCTAAAGCGTTCGCCGGGAGCTCCGAAAAGCTGAAGGCAGCGCACTGTAACGCTGACCACAGCCCACACTGGAGTTTATTCAAATGGCGAACGACTTTCTCTTTACCTCCGAATCGGTCTCTGAAGGCCACCCCGACAAGGTGTCCGACCAGATTTCCGATGCGATTCTGGACGCGATCTTCAAGCAAGACCCGAAAAGCCGCGTGGCTGCCGAAACGCTGTGCAACACCGGTCTGGTGGTGCTGGCTGGCGAGATCACCACCAACGCGCATGTCGACTACATCCAGGTCGCGCGCGACACCATCAAGCGCATCGGCTACGACAACACCGAGTACGGCATCGACTACAAGGGTTGCGCAGTGCTGGTGGCCTACGACAAGCAGAGCAACGACATCGCCCAGGGCGTGGACCACGCGTCAGACGACCACCTGAACACCGGCGCCGGTGACCAGGGCCTGATGTTCGGCTACGCCTGCGACGAGACGCCCGAACTCATGCCTGCGCCGATCTACTACGCGCACCGGCTGGTCGAGCGCCAGGCCCAGCTGAGGAAAGACGGCCGCCTGCCGTTTTTGCGGCCCGACGCCAAGAGCCAGGTGACGATGCGCTACGTGGACGGCAAGCCGCACAGCATCGACACCGTGGTGCTGTCGACCCAGCACAGCCCCGAACAGAGCGACGGCCACCACATGAAGGCCAGCTTCACCGAGGCCATCATCGAAGAGATCATCAAGCCGGTGCTGCCCAAGGAGTGGCTGAAAGAGACGAAGTACCTGGTCAACCCGACCGGCCGCTTCGTCATCGGCGGCCCGCAGGGTGACTGCGGCCTGACCGGCCGCAAGATCATCGTCGACACCTACGGCGGCGCCTGCCCGCACGGCGGTGGCGCATTCAGCGGCAAAGACCCGACGAAGGTGGACCGCTCAGCCGCCTATGCCGCCCGCTACGTGGCCAAGAACATCGTGGCCGCCGGCCTGGCGCGCCAGTGCCAGATCCAGGTGGCCTATGCGATTGGCGTGGCCAAGCCGATGAACATCACGGTCTACACCGAAGGCACCGGCGTGATGTCCGACGACAAACTCTCGGCACTGGTGGCCGAACACTTCGATCTGCGCCCCAAGGGCATCATCCAGATGCTCGACCTGCTGCGCCCGATCTACGAAAAGACCGCGGCTTACGGCCACTTCGGCCGTGAAGAGCCGGAGTTCTCGTGGGAAAAGACCGACAAGGCGGCACTGCTGCGTGCGGCGGCGGGCTTGAAGTAAACCCCTCGCACGGCCGCCAACGGGGATGGCCCCGCAGCAGCTGCGCCCGAAGGCGGTACCGGTTTCACCCGGTCCCGCCTTTTTTCATGGGTCGCTGTCGCGCAGTAGTCAGTTGAGCGCCGACTGCTGGCGCGCGTGCTCGCTGCGCTTCATCGCCACGTAGGTCGGGCGGTCCATCTCACGCAGCTGGCGCGGGTACTGCTCGGTGGCGGTGAACCATTTCTGGATGCGCCGATCGACCCGCGCGGCCACTGGCGCGTTGAGTGAATCGAGGTAGGCGTCAATCGCCAGGTAGTAGCGCATGGCGTTGCGCTCCACCGCGCCGCGCACGCCGTCTATGAACACCGGCTCGCCGTCGCCGTTGCGGCCACGCTGGGTGAAGCCGACTTTCCCGGCGCCAATGGTGGCCAGGTAGCTCTGCATCGCGATCCGGCTGGCCGCGCCGTGTCCGTAGGAATAGCTCAGGTGCATGAAGGTGCGTTTGGCGTCCAGGGGTGTCGCTGCCAGCATGATGCGGTAGTCGCGCGTGCCCAGCGGCCCGGTCTCCGCAGCCAGCCGCGACTCAAAGTAATCGGCACCCGAGGCCACGTTGTGGAAGGCAAACGTCAGCGGGTAGGCGTCTTTCAACGGCTGGTCGCTCTTGCGGCCGATGCGCACCATCAGGCTGGGCGCGGCCTCGGTGCCCTGGGCGCGGCAGTACTTGGTGTTGAACGGCAGGATCAGCACGTCGCACCAGTTGGCTGGCGAGCCGAGCGCCGTGCGCACCGTGGCAAACGGATGGTCCAGCACGGCGTAGGCATCGCCCTTCAGGCCGTCCGGCGCCTCGGCCGAATCGATGTAGAGCGCGCGCTGGAAGATGTTGCGGTTGAGCTGATCGGCCAGTTCGGCGTGGCGCTCGCGCAAGCCCGCGCCTGAGCCGTCTTCACCGGCGGCGTGTGCAGGACCGGCGAGCAGCGCTGCGGCGCCCAGCAGCAGGGCCAGCGGAATCGACAGACAAGTCTTCAACGGTAGGTTTGATCGCAGTTGGGTCATGGGGGTCTCGCAGTTGGAAGCGCGCCGTGGCGCGCAGGTTCCCGGATGAACCCCGAGCTTGCGCCGCGCCCACGGCGGGCGCTGTAGGACAGCGCGGCATTTGCCTGTGCGACAAGCCGCGCTGTCGCCCGCTTCGGGACACCACGCTTACCGCCGCAGGCGCACCCGCCGCTGTCTGGGCCTGCTCTGCAGGTACTGCCGAGTCTGCCCCCCCCCGGCCGCTGTGCTACGGCTTGGCGGTTGCAATCCCGATCGGGCGCAGCAGGTTGGTGTTGTTGGTGGCGAGCAGCACACAGCTGCCGGCCGTCACGCTGCATTTCGCCAGTCCATTGGCCACCGGGCTCCCGCCGCTGGAATTGAACACCGGCGCGTACAGGCTGGCGTCGGCGCCAAACAGCAGGTTGCCCACGGTGGTGGCGATGGTGCCGCCAAACAGCTTGCCGGTGTCGATGGTCTGCACCAGCGCCTTGGTGGCGGTGTTGTAGCTGCGGATGCCGCCCGCAAAATCCGTGGTGTAGAGCAGCCCGTCCGGCCCGAACGCCAGCCCCAGCAGGCTGATGAAGCCGGCGCCGCCCGGCGTGGGCGTGGGCGCCGGCGCAAATACCTCGCCGACGCCGGTGCCCAAGTCATAGCGCAGCACCTCGCTGTTGTGCAGGTAGGTAATGCCGCCGGTGTTGTCGGCCACGCTGCCCTGGGTGGTGACGTAGAGCTTGCCGTCGGCGCCGAACAGCAGATCATTGGGGCCGTTGAGCAAGCCCGCAGCGGTGCCATCGCCCTGCGCGAACACCGACAGGAAGGCGCCCGTGCTGCCGTCAAACTTCAGGATCTGGTCGCTGCGAAAACTCGCCACGTACAGGTGGCCGTCAGGCCCGAAGGCGTTGCCGTAGGGGCGCTTCATGCTGGGTGCGCTGGCAAACACACCCAGGAAGGCGCCGGTCTTGCCGTCATAACGCAATATCTGGCCGCCGGTGTTGCTGCCACTGCTGACGTACAGGTTGCCGTCGGGGCCGAAGGTCAGGTCGTCAGGGTCGGTCAGGCCGCCCGAGCCGGCGGCGATGAAGTCGCTCTGGTAGGCGCCACTGGCGCGGTCCAGGCTGACCACGTTGTTGCCGCGCGTGTTGCCCACCAGCAGGGGCGCTGGCGTCACCACCGGCGCCGGTGTGGCCGGTGGCACCACCGCCACGGGTGGATCGCTGCCGCCGCAGCCGGCCAGGGCCGTGACGGCCAGTGCGAGTACCCAGGACGCGATCCAGCCAGCCTGCCGGCGCGCGGCGAATGTGTTGTGTTCCATGCGGTGTGCCTCAAAAAGGGTTGATGCCGAAAGGGCCGGACATGGACGCAACTTCCACGCCCATCAAAACCCCGCGAATCCGCGAGCGCCCGCGCCAGACTGGGGGCTGGCCAACCCAACGCAGTGCGCGCAACCGCAAGGGCTGGCGCCGTGTGGTGCCATCTGGTGCGGTATGGCCATCCGGGTGCAGGCCGGCACCGCTCCCGCGCGGCCCACGGTTTGACGTGCGTCATGGCAAAACTGCTGCCGATGGCCTAGAGTCCGCCCTCTGAACGCGCCACTGGAAGGAGGCCTGCCATGAAGAAAACCCTGTTGACGGCTGCGATCGGCCTGCTTGGCGCGCTGGCGGTGGTCGAGGCCCCACTGGCGCAGACCACGGGTGGGAAGGCGTCGCCAGCCGCCGTCGCCGCGAGCGAAACCGCCCGGCGCGATGAATTCATGGCCAAGGCCGAGGAAGAGATTGCCCGGGCGAGGACAAAGCTGGCCGAACTGCAGAAAAAAGCCGCCGAGGCCAAGGACCAGGCCAAGGCCAAGCTCAACCAGCAGATCGCGGCCCTGCAAAAAGACCTGAAAGCCGCCGAACAGAAGCTGGCCGATCTGAAAAAGGCCAGCGTGGCCCGCTGGAACAAGTTTGAGGACGACCTGCGCGCCGCGCTGGCCCGCCTGCGCAAGACATTTGAGAAAGCCACCGGCTGATCGGCGAAAAAGCGCAAATCACCCGGCGCGGGTGTCGATTGGCGCCTCGCCCGAGCGTCGTGCAGATGAGGCCTGGCCCATCAGGTCAGCCTCCGTCCCCTTCACCCTCTCGCACAAGGAGCCCTGATCATGTCCAAAACCACCGTCAAACCCATCCCCGACGGCATGCACAGCCTGACGCCGTACCTGGTCTGCGCCGGTGCGGCCGACGCCATTGCCTTTTACAAAAAAGCCTTCAATGCCGTGGAAGGAGGCCGCCTGCCCGGCCCCGAGGGCAAGATCATGCACGCCATGCTGCGCATCGGCGATTCGGCCCTGATGCTGACCGACGAATGGCCCGAGATGGACGCCTTCGGGCCGAAGACGCTGAAGGGATCACCCGTCACCATCCACCTGTACGTGACCGACGTGGACGCCGCCTTCGCCCAGGCCGTGGCCGCCGGCGCCAAAGTGACCATGCCGCTGGCCGAACAGTTCTGGGGCGACCGCTACGGCCAGCTGGAAGACCCGTTCGGCCACCGCTGGTCGCTGGCCACCCACACTCGCGACCTGAGCGACGAGCAGATCGTCAAAGGCATGGCGGAGATGAGCCCGCAGTAGGGGCCAAGAGGAGGCGTCGCGCCGGGTCAGAGGGTCGCCCGGCTATTTGGCTGTTTTTTGGATGCTTTAGGGCTGGTGTGCTTTTTCACTGGTCATAGTTTGCTATTTATTTAATAGCATTTAGTCCCGCATCGTGGTAATTGGAATCTGACCCCGATTAACCCCCGATTAACCCCCGATTAACCCCCGATTAACCCCCGATTAACCCCCGATTAACCCCCGATTAACCCCCGATTAACCCTTGAGTTCACACGGCGG
>JANOBJ010000234.1:0-3084 GCA_031411575.1 Betaproteobacteria bacterium
TGGTGGTGATTGATGCAGCCAGCGCACCAGCGTGCGCGGCGATGCTGCGCGCGGCCGGCGAGACGGTCTATCAGATTGGCCAGATCGCCCCGATCGGCAGCGGCGCGGCAGTGGTCGTCGCCTGAACGCGGGCAGATTCACTTCGCCGTTGCCCGTCTGGCGGCGCCAGTCGCCGCTCGACAGCGGCGGGAAGCCTCGGTCGAGGCGAACTCAGTTTGCTATAATTTTAATAGCAAACTATGGCCAGCCGATGCGGACAACCGGCTAATTTGACTCAATTTTCTGCTGCAGCGCCTGGTACCGCGCCTGGCGCGGGCCGCCCAGCGCCACGGCGCGGCGGACGGCGTCCAGCGCGGCGGAGCGCTGGCCCAGCTCCAGCCGTACCTGCGCCAGGTTGTTCCAGCCGTCGGCGAAGTCGGGGTGGGCCACGGTAGCCGCCTCAAAGGCCGCAGCAGCCCGCTCACGCTGCCCGAGGGTGTAGGCGGTGTTGCCGGCGCCCAGCAGCGCGGCGCGCTGGTTGGGCCATGCCGCCAGGGCCGTGGCGTAGGCGGTTTGTGCGGAGTCGGGGCGAGCGCGCTCCAGCGCGGCGGCAGCAGCCGTCCACGCGTCCGCCTCCACCGTCGCGGGCAGGCGCTTCGGCGGCAGCGCCAGCATGGCCCAGTAGCCGGAGCGTTCCCAGGTGCGCTCAAAGGTGTAGAGCGACATCTCCATGCGCTCGGTGCGGCCCGAATGCAACACCAGCAGGTTGCGGCCCCGGTCGTAGCCAATCACCACCGCGTAGTGCCACACCGGCGAAACCGGGAACGCCAGGTTTTGCAGCACCAGCACCGGGTTGCCGGCCGCCACCTCCTGCAGCAGCGCCTCCAGCCGAGGCGCCAGCGGGTAGGCGATGAGCCCGTTGCGCCGCGTGGTGGCCAGCATCTCGACCTGCAGCGAGCCCTGGCGGGCCGGCACGTACACCTGTTCCACCAGGGCGGCGGGGTCCAGCGGCACGCCAGCAGCCGTGGCCACCATCGCCAGCGCCGCGGGGCCACACTGGTAGTCTTCCTGTGCAAAAAAGGGCACGTCGCGCACCTGCGCCACCGCCGGCAGCTGCGCTGGCCAGCGCCCGGCCAGCTGGCTCACCTGAGGCGTTGCGCAGCCGCCCAGCAGCAGCACCGCACAAAGCAAAACCCCCGCCGCAGCGGGGGTCAGGAGGCGGTGTCGCCAACGCTTCATCGGATGGCGCGTGTGAACGGGAAGACCTTGGTGAAGCCCAGGATGTCGGTGATCAGCAGCACAACGAAGACTGTGAGCAGTATCCCGAGTACTTCACCGCCAGCCGGCGCGCTGCCTACTTTGTCGGCCAGCTGGGCCACTTCGGCGTCTGACAGGGCGCGCACGCGTTCGGCCGCCGCTTCGCCGGTCACGCCGCGCTGCTCGAGCGCCTGGCGAACATCGTCGCGCGCCAGAAAATCATTGACACGGGCCCGGTTGGCCGTGTCGGATTGCGCCGTGATCGCCTCCTCGGTGGTCACCATGCCAGCCTGAGCGGCAAATGGCAAACCCATCAGGGTGGTGCTGACGATGAGGGTGCAGGCAATGAGTTTTTTTACAGTGTTCATGCCTGGCAATTTACCCAGCGTCCCGGTCATCGTCAACGCGCCTTACATTCCGAAACACCACGTGCGGTGGCCCACAGAGGGTTGACGCACCGGGCGATTGACGTCCCTAGCTGTTGGCGCGGCGCAGTTGCTTCACGCGGTCGGCCAGCACGTCCAGATCAAGCCCTTCTTCGGCGTGGTCGAGGTAGGTTTCCAAATCGGCCACGGCCTGGGCAGTGTTGCCCTGCTCGGCATGTGCCAGGCCGCGGTCGCGGTACTCGCCCCAGGCGTCGGGCATCAGCACAATCAGGCGGTCCTGCACCGAGATCAACCGCGTCCAGTCTTCCTGCGTGCGGTGGATTTCCTTCAGGTTGCGCAGCATCCGGCCAATGATGTCGCGCGGGCTGGCGGCCTGCAGGTACAGGCCCAGCGGCACATCGAATTCATCGACCAGCCCGCTGCGCCGCTTGTACGGCTCCAGCCGCTCGGCCAGCTCTTCACGGCTCAATGACTGGCCGGTGAAGGGATCGATCACCACCTGGCCGCGCGGCAGCGTGACCTTGACCATGAAATGCCCCGGAAAACCCACGCCACGCGCGTTCAGCCCGAGCCCGTGCGCCAGCTCGATCCACAGCACGGCCAGCGAGATCGGGATGCCGCGGCGCGTGCGCAGCACGGCGTTCAGGTAGCTGTTGTCGGGGTCGTAGTAGTCATTGATGTTGCCGCCGAAGCTCAGGTCGCGAAAGAAGAACTGGTTGAGGATGCGCAGGCGTTGCAGCGGCGCTGCGTCGGCCGGCAGGCGACGCTTGACGCGCGCGAGCAGTTGGTCGACATCGCCCAGCACCTGCTGCACATCGAGCTCGGCGTATTCGTCCTGCGCCAGACTCACCGCAGCCTCCAGCAGCGGGAAGTGGTCGTCGCTTTGCACCAGTGCCCTGAAGTATTCCAGCGGCGATGGCGCCTGGAAGTTCAACATCATCGTTCCTTGTAAGGGAGCCCCGGCGCGGCGTCAAGGCACCGGGAGGTAAATCCGCCTATCGGCGCGCGAACTGCCGCAACTTGAGGCCGGCAGCCCACAAGGCACCAAAGTACAGCACCGCCGCGATCAACAGGCCCAGCGCCAGCAGCGCGACGCGCTGGAGCGCCTCGGCCTGCAGCTGCGTCCAGTGAAAGGCGCCCGAGGCCCACAGCAGGAACACCGCCAGCAAGGCACTCGCCGCCACCACCTGAAGCGTGAACACGCCCCAGCCTGGTGCCGGCTGGTAGCTGCCGCGCTTGCGCAGGCCGATCAGCAGCCACAGCGCGTTGATCAGCGCACCAATGCCGATTGAAAGCGCCAGGCCAGCGTGCTGCAGCAGCGGCACCAGCGCGATGTTGAGCAGCTGCGTGATCACCAGCACCACGATGGCAATGCGGACCGGCGTGCGGATGTCCTGGCTCGCATAAAAGCCCGGCGCCAGCACCTTGATGGCGATCAGCCCGACCAGCCCGGCGCCATAGC
>JANOBJ010000235.1:0-7340 GCA_031411575.1 Betaproteobacteria bacterium
GTGCAGACGATCGGCGTGCCGGCCGGTCCTCTCGACGCGGATGTAGACGCTGTGGTGGTCGCGCTTAAATCGCGCACGATCCCGCCCGCCGAAGCCATCGCGCAGTCGCTGGCGGCGCTGCGTTGGCTGCAAGGGCAGGGCGCGCAGCAGATTTACTTCAAGTACTGCTCCACCTTTGACAGCACCTTCACCGGCGACGTGCGCGGCAACATCGGCCCCGTCACCGAGGCGCTGATGGACGCGCTGGGCACTGATTTCACCATCGCCACCCCCGCCTTCCCCGACAACAAGCGCACCGTGTTCAAGGGCTACCTGTTCGCGGGCGACGTGCTGCTGAACGAAAGCGGCATGCAAAACCACCCGCTCACGCCCATGACCGACGCCAACCTGGTGCGTGTGATGCAGGCGCAGACGCGGCGCCCTGTCGGGCTGATCGACCACACCGTGGTGGCGCGCGGCGCGGCGGCGGTGCGCGAGCGCATTGCGGCGCTGCGGGCCGACGGCGTGGGCGTGGCCATCGTCGATGCGGTGTCCAACGATGACTTGGTGCGCCTCGGCCCGGCGCTGAAAGACCTGCCGCTCGTCACCGCTGGCTCGGGCGTGGCGATTGGCCTGCCGCCAAATTTTGGCATCGCGCCCTCGCAGCAGGCCAGCCAGCTGCCGCCGCCGCGCGGGCTGCGGGCGGTGGTCTCGGGCAGCTGCTCGCTGGCCACCAACCGCCAGTTGGCGGCTTTTATTGCCACTGGCCGGCCCTCGCTGGCGATCGACCCGCTGCAGATCGCACGACAAGCGGCCTCGGGCGTGGACGTGGCGGCCCAAGCGCTGGCCTGGGCTGAAACCAAGTTGGGCGACGGCCCGGTGCTGGTCTATTCCACCGCCGACCCTAGCGCCGTGAAGGCGGTGCAGGGCCAGCTCGGCGTGGAAGAGGCGGGCGCGCTGGTCGAGCGCACCATCGCGGCCATCGCGCGCGGCCTGGTGCAGCGCGGCGTGCGCCAGCTGGTGGTGGCCGGCGGCGAAACCTCGGGCGCGGTGGTGCAGGCGCTGGCCATCTCGCAACTGCAGATCGGCCCGCAGATTGACCCCGGCGTGCCGTGGTGCCATGCGCAGTCTGACGCTGCAGCCCCTGTACCGGGAGTCGCCGCGAGCGGCGATGGCCTGCACCTCACCCTCAAATCTGGCAACTTCGGCACCGACGATTTCTTTACCAAAGCCTTCACAATGTTGGCATGACTGAAAACGGCGCCCGCGAAGCCATTTGCCGTGTCGGCAAAGGCCTGTTCGACCGTGGCTACGTGCACGCCACCGCCGGAAACATCAGCGTCCGGCTCGACGATGGTTATCTGATCACCCCCACCGACGCCTGCCTCGGCTTTCTAGACCCCGCACGGCTGGCCCGCATCGACGCCACGGGCCAGCAGACGAGCGGCGACCGCGCCAGCAAAACCCTGGCGCTGCACGAGCGCATCTACCGCGCCGCCGCCGCGACCGACCCCCAGACCCGCTGCGTCATCCACACCCACAGCACCCACTGTGTGGCGCTCAGCCTGCGCGCCAGCCCTGACGCGTCCGACCGCGAGCTGCTGCCCGCCATCACGCCGTACTTCGTGATGAAAGTGGGCCACGTGCCGCTGATCGCCTACCACCGCCCCGGCGACCCGGCCGCAGCAGAAGCCGTGGCGCAGGCCATCGCCCGCTACGCGGCGCGCGGCACGCCCATCCGCGCGGTGATGCTGGCGCGACTGGGCCCCAACGTCTGGCATGACACGCCCGCCGCCGCCATGGCCACGCTGGAAGAACTGGAAGAAACCGCGCGGCTGGTGTGCCTGAATCCCACCGCACCCGAGCCACTGACGGCCCCGCAGATCGAAGACCTGCGCCAGACTTTCGGCGCCCGCTGGTAGCCCGCCCAAAACCCCTCCAGAAGCCGAATTTCAAGCCAAACAAGCCCGTTGTCCGCGTCCAGTGGTCATTGTTTGCTATTTTTTTAGTTGTATTCATCCACCCCCCCCCCCCTACACGCATACCACCATGCCCAAGTTCGCCGCCAACCTGTCCATGATGTACCCCGAGCTGCCGTTTCTCGACCGCTTTGAAGCGGCCGCGAAAGACGGTTTCAAAGCCGTGGAATACCTGTTCCCCTATGCGTTCAGCGCGCCCGAGCTGGCCGCCCGCCTGAAGGCCCACGGCCTGCAGCAGGTGCTGTTCAACGCGCCGCCCGGCGGCACGGATGCTGCCTCCATCGACGCCGCGTGGGCCGGCGGCGGTCGTGGCACCGCCTGCTTGGCCGGCCGCGAGGCCGAGTTCCGCACCGGCGTGGCGCTGGCGCTGCAGTACGCGGAAGCGCTCGATTGCCCGCGCATTCACCTCATGGCCGGCCTGATTCCCGCCGGGCTGGAGCGCGAGGCCGTGCAGCCCACCTACGTGGCCAACCTGCGCTGGGCCGCCGCCGAGGCCGCCAAACACGGCCGCGACGTGCTGATCGAACCCATCAACACCCGCGACATCCCGCGCTTCTTTTTGAACCGGCAAGACCACGCGCACGAGATCGTGGCCGAGGTGGGCGCGCCCAACCTCAAGGTGCAGTTTGATCTGTACCACTGCCAGATCGTGGAGGGCGACGTGGCCATGAAGATCCGCAAATACCTGCCCACCGGCGCGGTCGGCCACTTCCAGATTGCCGGCGTGCCCGAGCGCCACGAGCCCGACATCGGCGAGATGAACTACCCCTACCTGTTCAACGTGATCGACGAGACCAGCGCCGCCTGCGGCTGGGACGGCTGGGTCGGCTGCGAATACAAACCCAAGCTCGGCGGCCAGCCCGGCGGCACTTCGGCGGGGTTGGGGTGGTTGCGGCGGGCAAGTTGAATTGCTATTGAATATATAGCAAACAATGACAATTGGATGCAGACAACGGGCACACTTGACACCTAAACCTGCCACAACTCGCGATCCCGGACACCGCGCCCAACTCAACACCCGCTTCAGCCGCTACCTGGCCGGCAAGCGTGTGGCGTGTCTGGACATTGCGGATGTCTGCGGGTTTATGCAGGGGGGGTTGTGAGGTTGCGGGAGGGGATGGTGGGGAAGGAGTCGAGGCGGGGTGGTGCGCAAGACAGCGTTCGACCCAAACCAGCAGTTCAATGCGAACAAGAGCCGTCGTTCGAGATCAGCCTTCTCGCCTTCATTGCCTCGCCTAGGTCGCCCGTGCAGCCCAGGTCGCGGCCACCAACAAGACAAAGCCAAACACTGCAGCGCCGGCGTGCGCGAGGACCAACCACTTGGGCAATGGCCGTTGCTTCCAGTGGTAGTTCAGGTTGAGGATTGCGCCGCCGACGGCGGCGGCGAGAAAGAGCGCCAATGCCACGAGCGCCATCTTCGGCAGCCCGACCGTCGCGGCGGCGTACAGCAGCAGGGTGACCGCCGCGGCGGCCAGGAACCCGTGCAGCATGGCCAGCGCCGCCGGCGGCGATCGGTTGCCCATGAATCGGATGCCCGCCATGACGAGCCCGCCCGCAGCGGCAACCGCCAGCAGCACGCTGGCGGTCAGGAGGATCTGTGCAGGTTCCATGAGGTTCCCCCGTGGTTGTCAGGCGGGCCTACAGCGACTTGAGGTACTGCACCAGATCGGCCATCTGGCCCGCACTCAGTCCGAGCGAATGCTTCGTGTTGTAGGTCTGCACCACCGCGTCGAGCGTCGCTGCGCTGCCGTTGTGGAAGTACGGCGCGTGTTGCCACAAGCCCTTCAGCGGCGCGGTCCGGTACTGCTTGGTTGCACTGCGCGATGCGTAGCTGGGGGCGCCGCCCGGCTCCGGCTCGCTGACCGCGTCGCTCGGCGGGTGCAGCCGCGTATTGGCATCCGTGAACTCAGGCCCGCTGTGGCAGGTCGCGCATTTGCCGGCGTTGTTGAAGACCAGCTTGCCTCGATCGGCCGCGACCGGGTCGAAACTCCCGATCGGGGGTGGCGGTGCCGCCAGCGAGAGTTGGTACGCCTGCAGCGCCGGCAGTTTGGCCGTGATCAGGTCGTCGCTGCCGTTGGTGACATTGACGCCGGTGCGCGGCTCGACGAACGTGCCGTGGCCGCCCATCTGCGTCACGCCGACGTAACGGTTCCAGTACGCCAAGTCGTCACCATCGCCGGTCGAGGTGATCTTGTTGATGCCCGCCAGGCCGTAGGCGGGCGGAATGACCTGCGGGCCATTCTTCCCGTCGAGGTTGAAGCGCGGGTCGTATTTGCCGGGGCCCCAGGAGTTGTACACCGCCTTGGCCGCGGCGCTCGGTGCAGGCGACAAGGCAATGATTGCGCCGGGGTTGAGGTCCCGGTTCGGCCAGCCGTCGAGCCGCTTGCCAATGCCGGGCGCGAAGGAGTTGTCGACTGTCGAATGGCAAAGTGCGCAGGTGACACCGACGCGTGTCAGCACATCTGCGCCGTTGACACTTTCGACCGTGCCCTTGAGGCCGACTATCGCGTTGAGCTTGAGCAAGGCCACCGTGGTGGCGGGGCTCCTCAGATCGACCGAGCCGTTCTGGATTCCCGTGACTACCGCCGCCGGCAAGGCTTCTGCGTCGACCTTCAGGCCGACCGACAAGGCAGTCGTCGGATCGACCGCCGTGCGGATCACTTCGTGCATGCGCAGCGTGTCGGTCCACTGCGTCTCGTCACCGAAGGTGTCGAAGCGGAACACCTGCTTGCCCAGCGCAACGAGGGCGGCACGTTCGACCGCGGAGTCGCCGGACCCGCCGCCGCAGGACGACACCAGCGCAGCGGCCATGCCGGCAACGCCCAGCACCGTCACGATGCGTCGGGTGCGGCGCCGCGATGCGCTGCGAGTGGCATGGGCGGCGGTTGTGATTGCCTGAGTGTGGGCGTGGGCTCGGTCGGGCTTGGTGGTGGATTGCATGATGACCTCCGGGTCGGTGATTTCAAGCTTGGCATGCCTTTCGAGGCGCGTCGGTACGGTCTCGTACAGAGAAATAACGCCTGTCAGTTGTGCGGACACGCGCCGGGCAGTGCATCGGATGCGGCCGCGGGCCGCGGCGTTCCCGCAGCTCGGTGAATCAGCAGCGCGGGTGCCGCCGCTTCTGCGCCAGCCTGGCCAGCACGCCGGCGACCACGCGGTCGCAATGCGCGCTGTCGAACGCGAATGCGTCGCCAAGCATTCGTCTCGGCCGCTTAGGGTCCAAGGCCATTCACGCCCGCAGGAACGACAGCAGCGCATCGTTGAACGCCTGCGCGTGCGACAGGTTCAACCCGTGCGGCGCACCGTTCACCACCACCAGCTGGCTGTGGGGCACGGCGCGGTGGGTGCGCTGGCCCGAGCCTTCAAAGGGCACGATCGCGTCCGCGTCACCGTGGATCACCAGCGTGGGCACCGTCACTTTCTTCAGGTCGTCGCGGAAGTCGGTGCTGCCGAACGAGTCCATGCAAGCCAGCGCCGCATGTTGTGCCGACTGGTGGCACAGGGCGATCGCATCGCCGCGCTGCGACTCGGTGACCTGTAGCACACCGTTGGCCGAGAAGAAATTCCGGGTGAACTGGTCGAAGAAGGAACTGCGGTCCTGCTCGAGCGCCTTCTTGTTGTCCTGCGCCTTTTCGGGTGCGCGCGGGCCTTCGGGGTTGTCGGGCGTCTGCATCAGGTACGGCGGTACGGCGGCTGCAAACACCACGCTGTGCAGGCGCGATTCGCCGTGCCGTGCGATGTAGCGCGCCACTTCGCCTCCGCCCATCGAGAAGCCCACCAGCGTCACGTCCTGCAGCCCGCACTGGTCCATGACGCGCTGCAGGTCGTCGGCTAGCGTGTCGTAGCTATAACCTGATTCTGGCTTGTCCGAGCGGCCGAAGCCCCGTCGGTCATAGGCCACGACGCGGTAACCGGCGGCGTGCATCACAGATACTTGCGGCTCCCATGCCTGGGCCGACAAAGGCCAGCCATGGATCAGCACCACCGGTCGGCCGTCACCACCGCTGTCGTCGATATGCAGGCGTACGGTGTCCGTGGGCGCCGCCTCGGCGCTGCCGGAATCCGCCGGGGTCATGAGGGTGCCAGCCGCAGCGCCACCCAAGGCACCAGCTACGGCACCCAAAGCACCACCAACCACCACGCCCACCGGCCCCGCCACCGCGACGCCGATGGCGGCGCCCGTAGCCGCACCGGCAATCACGCCGCCACCGGTCAGCACCGACTTGGCCTCGCGCTCGGCTTCCTCGGGTTTCAGCGCAACCTGTGCCGCGGGGCTCGGGTCCTGCGATGGAATGCCGTGGCCGGGGCGAGCCTGCTCGGCAAGGTCTTCGTCGGCCGGTTCGGTTTTCAATGGCGGGGTGGCGGATGCGTTCATGTGCCTCTCCTTGGGAGGTTAACGATTGATCGCAAGCATCCGCTCTTTCCGTGCGCGGTTCTGTTCGGTGGCGCACGTTGTATGGTGCAGCCGGCTGACATGCCGTTGGTGGCGACAAACGCTCCGGGCAGCGCTGTGCCGCTGCCGACGCCCGAAAAGCCAAGAGCGGATGCCAGCCGCCAGCCTTGTGCAGACCGCCGCCGGGCGTGACCGATTGCCAGCCTTATGCCCGCTTCGGCACCTCCAACCCCCGCACCACCGCCCCGCGCGCCACAAACGCGGCCAGCACGCGCGTCACTTCCGGGAATTTCTCGATCTCCACGATCTCGCCGGCGCCGTAAAAGCCGATCAGGTTGCGCACCCAGGGGAAGGTGGCGATGTCGGCGATGGTGTAGTCGTCGCCCATGATCCACTGGCGGCCGGTCAGGCGCTGGTTCAGCACGGCGAGCAGGCGTTTCGTCTCGGCCACGTAGCGGTCGCGCGGGCGTTTGTCGTCGTAGTCTTTGCCGGCAAACTTGTGAAAGAAGCCGAGCTGCCCGAACATCGGCCCCACGCCGCCCATCTGGAACATCAGCCACTGAATCGTCTGGTACCGGCCGGCGGCGTCTGTCGGCATGAAGCGGCCGGTTTTTTCGGCCAGGTAGATCAGTATCGCGCCCGATTCGAACAGCGCCAGCGGCTGGCCGCCCGGGCCATGCGGGTCGAGGATGGCGGGGATTTTGTTGTTGGGGTTGAGCGACAGGAAGGCCGGCGACAGCTGGTCGTTGCGCTCAAAGCTCACCAAGTGCGCCTCGTAGGGCAGGCCGGTTTCCTCCAGCATGATCGAAGCCTTGACGCCGTTGGGCGTGGGCAGCGAATACAGCTGGATGCGATCGGGGTGGCGTGCGGGCCACTTGCGGGTAATGACAAAGTCGGACAGCGTCTTGCTCATGGAGCCTCGTGTGGTTGTCGGAGCTGGAAGCCGCGAATTGAACCCGAGCCGGCCGCCGCGTGCCGAGTTTCGGTTC
>JANOBJ010000236.1:0-3027 GCA_031411575.1 Betaproteobacteria bacterium
TGCACCGCCGCTGCCCAGTCGAGCGCGCCTTCCAGCGCCTGCAGCCGGTGGGCCAGGATATCGGCCTCGGGCCGGTAGGGCGATGGCAAGACCTGGCGTTTGGACGCGCCAGAGGAGGCGTGGACGGGGTGGCTGGGTGCGGCGGGGGATGACATGCGAGGCTCCATGAATTTGGTGGATAACGCCATGATCTTGGGTTTTACGGTGAATTTCTGACTGAAATTCAACGATTAACCGGATAATTCACCATCAAGCCCACCACCCCATGCCTGACGCCACGCCCGAGATCCCACTCCAGATCGACCGCATCGACCTGAAGATTCTGGACGCCCTGCAGCACGACGGCCGGCTGTCCAACCTCAAGCTGGCCGAGCAGGTGGCGCTGTCGCCCACGGCGGTGCTGGCGCGCACCCAGCGGCTGGCGCGCGATGGCTACATCCTGGGCTATGAGGCGCGGCTGAATCCGCTCAAGCTGGGCCGCGGGATGATGGTGTTTGTGGAAGTGTTGCTGGACCGCACCACGCCCAACGTGTTCGACCAGTTCAAGGCCGCGGTGCACGTACGCCCCGAGATCATGGAATGCCACATGGTGGCCGGCGGGTTCGACTACCTGCTGAAGACCCGCATGGCCGACATGGCGGCCTACCGCGACTTTGCCGGCACTGTGCTGTGGCAACTGCCCGGGGTGCGCGAAACGCGCACCTACGCGGTGATGGAAGAGGTGAAGCAGACGTCCCGGCTGGCACTGCCGGGATGATCCCGAGTGGATGCCGGGCCGATGACAGGCCGCAAGGCTCAGCTGGTTTACTTGTCGCTGTCGGTGCCCAGGTCGCCCAGGCCGAAGCGGCGCAGCTTGACATACAGGCTCTGCCGCGACAGGCCCAGCATTTCAGAGGCGGAGGCGCGGTTGTCCTGCGTCAATTCCAGTGCGGCTTCGATGCACAGCTGCTCGATCAGGTCAGAAGTCTCGCCCACGATGTCTTTCAAGGGCAGGCGGCCGACCAGTTCGGTCAGCTGGGCCACCGAGCGCGGCAACTCTTTGCGGCCACGGCGATTGGTGGCCAGGCGCCGCCCCACGTCGCGAATGGTGAAGCCCAGGCAGGGCTGCGGCGCATGCGGCACCGACACGCCGGAAATCTCCACCGGCGTCGCCATGCCGGCCGAGCCGCGAAGCGTCGTGGCAAAGAGGCGAACCGAGCCGCGCTGCTTCAGGTTGGCCATCAGCACGCTCAAATCAACCCCGGTGCGGCCCAGCCAGCGGTCGAGTGATTCGCCCAGCACGTGCTCGCGGTTGCTGAACTGCGTCATGTCGAGAAAAGCCGCGTTGACCGTGAGGATGCGGCCGTCCATGTCGGTCACCACAAATCCGTCAGGCGCGGACTCGATCGCCAGGTGGGTCATCGACAGTTCCGGGCCGGCAGCGCGTGACGGTGCATCCGCCTGCACCGGCGACAGCCTGACCAGGAACAGCGAGCCGCTTTCCTGACGGAACATGGAGACGGCCACCGTCAGCTCCCATTCGCCACCCGACAACCGGGCCTTGATGCTGCCGGCCTGCCCGGCGGCGCGCACGCCTTCGAGCAACCCCAGCACAGCCTGTTTGCCACGCGGCTCGAAACACTCCGACAGGGGTCGGGACAGCAGCCGCTTGACGGGCTCGCCGATCAACTGGCCGGCTGCCGGGTTGGCCTCGACCACGCGGTGGGTGGTTGTATCGACAATCAGGACGGCTTCGGAGGCCATCTCGAACAGCATGCGGTAGCGGGTTTCCATGTGGCGCAGCCGCAGGTAGTCGCGTTCCATGGACTGCTGGGCTTCAACCAGCCGTTCCTGCAGCGCGGCCATGGACCGCATGTCGCGGCCGAAGGCGACCACATGGCCCTGCTTGCCCACCTGCACCGCCGAATACATGAGCGGCACGTCGGCGCCCTGCGGCGACGGGTGATTGACATGGCGCCACTTCCGGCCAGTCTTCGCGGCCGCGTCGCGCAGCAACGCCACCACTTTCTGGCGGCTGTCTGGCGTGACGGTGTCCGCCCACGCGCGACCCACCCACTTGCGGTAGCCATCGGGCGCGACATCCTCACCCGACACAGACACGTCGCAGATGACCCCGTGTTCGTCGACGATCAACGCCACATCGGACGCCGCCGAAATCACCGACGCGACGGCCTCGGCGTCGAGCACGCCCAGGGAACTTTGCGGAGCCAAAAAATCACTCACAACACAGTTTCTTTCTCAACGTCGAAGGTCAGTCGACTGTCTGCTCAAGCCGCGGTGCCGATATCCGCCCGCTTCGGCACTGCCGCTGTACTGCTCATCACCAGTTTCTCGGCTTCCGTCAGCGCTTTGCTGGCATCGGCTGCCGTTCCATCCGCGCCTGTCAGCGCCACGAACTCCGGATGTAAAACAAATATCGGGCCACCCACCATGATAGCAAGCGCCTTGTTGCGCGAAGCACGCCGCAGGTCGGCAATGAACTGGGTCAGTCCGTCAATGTGGAGTTCGGCGCCCACCGACAACCCTGCCACGTCATACCAGTCATGCGACACCGCCTGAATCAGTTCCCGGGCTGACATGGCGGGCTCGCCCGACACGTTCCATCCGGCCCGCCGGAAGAACTCGGCGACCATGAACACGCCCAGCGTGTGTTGCGACCCAGGCGCCGGTGCCAGGAGGGCGCTGCGCGATCCCGGCTGGTGATCGGTTTCGCGCCGGAATGACGGGCTCAGCTCGTACATCACCTGCTGCATCCGCCACAAGCCGATGGTCACTTCGGTGAAGTCACGGTCATCGGTTTCCCAGAGCGCGCCCAGGCGGCGGGCGGCGGGCGTCAACAAATCCAGGTAGATTTCTTCCAGTGTCAGGCCTTCGTCGCGCAGCGCGACCACGTAGGCCAGCGACGCACTCGCGTCCTGCACCAGACACAGGTTGGAAAATTCTTCAATTTCGTCCGGTGTCGGCCCGGTCCGCAGGCTTGACCGCTGCGGGCCCGCATGCGGCTGGGTGCGGTGCGCGAGCATCAGG
>JANOBJ010000237.1:0-21785 GCA_031411575.1 Betaproteobacteria bacterium
AACCTCGCCCGTGTAGGGTGGAAGCCAGAGCAGGCCCAGGCAGAATCAGCGCAAGCAGCTATAAAGACAGGAGCAACCTGGATCACCGACGACTGGAGCGCCGTGGTCACACACCCGCAGATCGACATCATTGTGGAGTGCACTGGCAACCCGGTGGCTGCGGTAGCGCACTGCCTGCAAGCTTTTGCCCACGGCAAGCATGTGGTCAACGTGACGGTTGAGGCCGACGCGTTTTGCGGCCCACTGCTGGCGCGCAAGGCGGCACAAGCTGGCGTGGTGTATTCACTGGCGTTTGGTGACCAGCCCGCGCTGATCTGCGATCTGGTGGACTGGGCGCGCACCTGCGGCTTCCCGGTGGTGGCCGCTGGGCGGGGCCACAAGTGGTTGCCGCACTTCAGCGAATCGACGCCCGAGACGGTGTGGGGCAACTACAGCCTTACGCCCGAGCAGGCGGCGCGCGGCGGGCTGAATCCGAAGATGTTCAACAGCTTCCTCGATGGCTCCAAGCCGTCGATCGAATGCACGGCGGTATCCAACGCCACCGGCCTGAGCGTGCCCGGCAATGGCCTGTTGTACCCGCCGGCCAGTGTGGAAGACATTCCGTTCGTGACACGCCCGATCAGCGAAGGGGGCGTGCTGGAACGCAAGGGCATGGTCGAAGTGATCTCGTCGCTTGAGGCCGATGGCCGCCAGATTCCGTATGACATCCGCATGGGCGTGTGGGTCACGGTGGAAGCTGAAACCGATTACATCAAGAACTGCTTTGAAGAGTACAACGCGCATACCGACCCGAGTGGCCGCTACTTCACGCTGTACAAACGCTGGCACCTGATCGGACTGGAAGTGGGTGTGTCGGTGGCCTCCGTCGCGTTGCGCGGCGAGCCTACCGGTGCCGCCACCGGCTGGAACGCCGATGTCGTGGCCACCGCCAAGCGCGACCTGGCCCCCGGTGACCTGCTGGATGGCGAAGGCGGCTACACCGTCTGGGGCAAGCTGCTGCCCGCCGCGAAGTCCGCGCAGATGGGCGGCCTGCCGCTTGGGCTGGCGCACAACGTGAAGGTGGTGCGACCGGTCAAGAAAGGCCAGTCGCTGAGCTGGGCCGACGTGGCCATGGACACCACCACGCACGCCTACCAGGTGCGGCGCGAGATGGAGGCGCTGTACGCGCAGCCCGTTCTGAAAGCCGCCTGACCGCTCAGTCCCTGCGTTGCCTGACCCGCATCGTCGCCGCTTTGCGCGATGATGCGCGCCAGGACAACAGGAGTTTCAATGAAGATCGCATTTCTGGGCATCGGGTTCATGGGGTTCCCGATGGCGCGCCGCCTGTGCGAGGCCGGCCATACCGTGCACGTGTGGAACCGCTCGCGCGACAAGGCCGAGCGGGTGGCGGCCTTTGGTGCCACCGTGCACGACACGGCGCGCAGCGCCGTGGCCGACGCCGAACTGGTGGTGAGCATGCTGGAAAACGGCGCGGTGGTGGCAGACGTGCTGTTCGCACCCGCAACGGGCGCAGCCGGCGCCATGCAGCCCGGCACGCTGGTGATCGACATGGCCTCCATCAAGCCGCGTGAAGCCCGCGACCATGCGGCGCGCCTGAACGAGCATGGCATCGCGCACCTGGATGCTCCGGTGTCGGGCGGCACAGGCGGCGCCGAGCAGGGCACGCTGGTCATCATGGTCGGCGGCAAGCCAGCAGATTTCGAGCGCGCACAGGCGGTGTTCCAGGTGTTTGGCCGCGCCACTCACGTGGGGCCGCACGGCGCGGGCCAGCTCACCAAGCTGGCCAACCAGATGATCGTGGGCATCACCATTGGCGCGGTGGCCGAGGCGCTGCTGCTCTGCGAAAAAGGCGGCGCCGACATGGCCAAGGTGAAAGACGCCATCACCGGTGGCTTTGCCGACAGCCGCATCCTGCAGGTGCACGGCCAGCGCATGGTCGAGCGTGATTTTGCGCCGCGTGCCCGCATGTCGGTGCAGCTCAAAGACATGCGCAACGCGCTGGCCACGGCTAAAGAAATCGGCTTTGAGGCGCCCATCACCGCGCTGTTTGAAAAACTCTACGCCAGCGGCATCGAGCACGGCCTGACCGACCTGGACCACTCCGGCCTGTTTGTCGAACTCGCCAGCCGCAACGGCATGCACTGACGGACCCCCGAATGGCTGCAACCCCTGACCTGCTGATTCGCAACGCGCTGGTGTTTGATGGCTCGGGCGCCGAGCCTGCTATTAAAGATATAGCTATCAATGACCGCTGCATCAGCACCATCGGCACAAATCTCTCCAAAAATGCCCTGCAGGTGGTCGATGCGGATGGCTTGGCGCTGATGCCCGGCATCATCGACAGCCATACCCATTTCGACGCGCAGATCACCTGGGACCCGTACGTGCGCCCCTCCCCCGCGCTGGGCGTGACCACGGCGGTGATCGGCAACTGCGGCTTCACCATCGCCCCTTGCAAACCGGCCGACCGCGACCTGACCATGCGCAACCTGACGCAGGTGGAAGGCATGTCAATCGACGTGCTGCGCCAGGGCATTGACTGGGGCTTTGAGACTTTTCCGCAATACCTCGACCTGCTGCGCCGCAAGGGCAGCGCCGTCAACATTGCGGCCTATGTGGGCCATTCGTCGGTGCGCACCTGGGTGATGGGCGCCGATGCGCCGAAGCGCGCCGCCACCGATGCCGAGATCGGGCAGATGGCGCAACTGGTGCTCGAAGCCATGGCCGCCGGCGCCGTGGGCTTTGCCAGCAGCACCAGCCCCGCGCACAACGGCGAGGGCGGCCTGCCCATGCCCTCGCGGCTGGCCAGCGACGCCGAGATGATGGCGTTGATCACCGCCATGGGCGAGCGCGGCAAGGGTGTGTACATGGTCACCAAGGGCGGCCAGATGCCGGTGCCGTTTCTCGAAGAGATGGCCGCGCAATCGGGCCGCCCGGTGATGATCGCCGCGCTGCTGCACAACAGCACCAACCCCGGCGCGGTGTTCAAGGATCTGGACGCCATCACCGATGCCAACACGCGCGGCCGGCGCCTGATCGGCCAGGTGTCGTGCTGCCCGCTAACGATGGATTTCACCCTCGCCTCGCCCTACCCGGTCGAGGGCCTGCAAAGCTGGAAACCCGCGCTGGGCCTGGCCGGCGACGCGCTCAAGCGCGTGCTGGCCGATGCGGCGTTCCGGCAATCGGTGCGCGACGAGCTGGCCTCCAGCGCCACCTTTCGCCTGTTCAACAACGAGTGGGACAAGGTCCATGTGGTGGAAACCGCACTGCCCGCGCACGCCGCGCTGGAGCAGCGCACCGTGGCCGAGCTGGCCCGCTCGCAAGGCAAAGACCCGCTGGATGTGATGCTCGATCTGGCGCTGGCCGAAGACCTGCAGACCGTGTTCACCGCGCAGTTGCTCAACAGCGACACGCAGGCCGTGGCCCGCATGCTCAACCACCCGCACAGCCTGGTAAGCCTCAGCGATGCGGGCGCGCACCTGACCTTTTTCAATGACGCCGGCTTCGGCCTGCACCTGCTGGGCCACTGGGCGCGCGACCAGGGCGTGATGGGGCTGGCCGACGCGGTGCGCCGCCTCACGTCACAGCCCGCCAGCGTGTTCGGCATGCCCGGCCGTGGCCTGATCCGCGAAGGCTTTGCGGCCGACCTGTTGCTGTTCGACCCCGCCACCGTGGGCCGTGGCCCCAAGCGCCGCGTGTTCGACCTGCCCGGCGGCGCCGCGCGCCTGACCACCGACGCGCTGGGCGTGCACGGCGTCTGGGTCAACGGCCAGCAGGTGGCCGACCAGAACGGCCTCTTCGACGGCGCGCCACTGGCAGGCCGCTTGCTCACCGAGTTCTCGGCATGACGGTTAGGCCCGGCGCTGCAACAGTGGCCCGCAGTGCTGCTAAAATACGCGCAGCTGTGGGGGGGTAGCTCAGCTGGGAGAGCGTCGCGTTCGCAATGCGAAGGTCGGGAGTTCGATCCTCCTCCTCTCCACCACAGCCAGATTTAGAAAAAGTGGGTTCTTAGCTCAGTTGGTAGAGCAGCGGACTCTTAATCCGTAGGTCGAGTGTTCGAGTCACTCAGGACCCACCACTTCAAAAGCAAAGCCCTGACCGCGAGGTCAGGGCTTTTTCTTTTGGCGCTGGCCGTTCCTCAATCGGGTGTTTGGGCCGCCAGCCGCCACAGCGATGTGACTTCGGCCGCGCGCGCCGCATGCAGGGGGTCGGTGGCGTCGGTGGCCTTGGGGTGGCGGGGGCGCGCATCGAGGCGGCCGCGCACGGTCAGGCCGGCGGCGGCGATCAGCGCCAGCAACTCGGCGCGCGGACGCAGGCCCAAATGCTCGGCCAGGTCGGACAGGATGAGCCAGCCCTCCCCACCCGGCGCCAGGTGCGCGGCCAAGCCCGCGAGAAAGCCGCGCAGCATGCGGCTGTCGGGGTCGTACACGGCGTGTTCGATCGGTGAACTGGGGCGCGCGGGCACCCACGGCGGGTTGCATAGCACCAGCGGCGCGCGGCCGGGCGGGAACAGATCGGCCGCCAGCAGGTCCACCTGCGCGGCGACGCCCAGTCGCTGCAGGTTGTCGTGTGCGCAGGCCAGTGCGCGCGGGTCCTGGTCGGTGGCGACCACGCGCGCGATGCCGCGCCGCGCCAGCACGGCGGCCAGCACGCCAGTGCCGGTACCGATGTCAAACGCCAGCTCGCAACCCGGGGGCAGCGGCGCGGTGGCGACCAGGTCCACGTATTCGCCCCGCAGCGGAGAAAACACGCCGTAGTGGGGGTGGATGCGGTTGTGGGGCGGCTCGCCCAGCGCGGGAATTTCGACACCCTTCTTGCGCCACTCGTGCGCGCCGACCAGGCCGAGCAGTTCGCGCAGCGAGGCGACGCTGGGCTCGCCGGCATCGGTGGTGTCGGCTGTCCCGGAGCCCGTCGGCGGGCCCCAGGCCTCGGTGCAGGCCCGCCGCAGATCGGGCGCGCGGCGCAGCGGGATGCTGTAGTCGGCCGCCAGCGGGATCAGCACCATGCCGAGCACACGCGCGCGCTGCGCCTGCGCCTGGCGGTGCACGTGAAAGGCGTCGGCGGGGGTGTGCGGGGTCGTGGTGGCGCGGGTGCCTTGATGGGCGTTCGCACCCTTCGCAGTCTTGTGCGGCTTGCGCTCAGCGCGCCGGGCCAGCGCTTGCAGCAACTGGCGCGCGTTGTGAAAGTCGCCGCGCCACAAGAGCGCGGTGCCTTCACAGGCCAGGCGGTAGGCCGCGTCGGCGTTGAGCGTGTCGTCGGCGAGTTGCACCCGCTTGGGTGGCGGCACGGCGCTTTCGGAGCGCCAGCGGGCCGAGCGGGATTCACCCGACTCGGTCCAGTGCAACACAGCTGCCGGCTCGCTCATGCGAAGACAGCTGGCGTGCGCAGCTTAACCGCGCGTGACCTTCAGCACCTTGGCGCCGGTGGGGCGCCGGGGTGCGTCACCACGCGGAGTGAACGGCTTGCCGCTGGAGGCGGGCTTGCCAAAACCGGGCTTGGCGAAGGCCGGCTTGCGCGGGGCGGCAAAGTCGCCACGCGGGGCAAAACCATCACCACGGGGTGCAAAACCCTCGTTGCGCGGCGCAAAACCGTCCGGGCGGCCGCCGAAGCTCTCGCGCGGGCCACGACGGTCCTGGAAACGGTCGTTGCCGCCGTCAAAGCCACGGTTGTCGCGTGGTGCGAAATTGCTGTTACTATCATTTTGATAGCTATTGGTGACCGCAGGACGAGGACCACGGGCATTTTTGTCACCAAAACCGCCGCTGAAGCCGCCGCCGGAGCCGAAGCCGCCACGGTCGCCGCCGCGGGCGCCGCCGCCACCGAACTTGCGGTCACGCGGACCGTAGTCACGCGGGGCGCGGTCAGCACCGAAGCCGGGCTTGGCGCCAAAACGCGGAGGGCGCGAATCGGCCAGGCGCTGCTGCGGCTCAAGACCGGGGATCACCTCGGACTTGAACTGCTGGCGGGTGTAGGCCTCGATGTCATAAATCTTGCGGCGGTCGCGCATCTCGGCAAAGGTGACGGCCAGGCCATCACGCCCGGCGCGGCCGGTACGGCCGATGCGGTGGGTGTAGTCCTCGGCCTTCATCGGCAGGCCAAAGTTGAACACGTGGGTGATGGTGGGCACGTCGATGCCGCGCGCGGCCACATCGGTGGCCACCAGGATCTGCACCTGGCCATTGCGCAGCGCCATCAGGCGGCGGTTGCGCAGGCCCTGGTTCAGCGCGCCGTGCAGCGCCACGGCGTCAAAGCCGTCCTGCTGCAGGTCGTTGGCCAGGCCGTCGCACTCGATCTGGGTGCTGGCGAACACAATGGCCTGGTTGATGGTGGTGTCGCGCAGCCAGTGGTCGAGCAGCTTGCGCTTGTGCTGGGCGTTGTCGGCCCAGAACAGCACCTGCTTGATGTTGGCGTGCTTTTCCTGCGGGCTGTCGATCTGGATTTTCTTGGCCGAGCTGCCGTTGTTGCGCATCACGCGCATGGCCAGCTGCTGGATGCGCGGCGCAAAGGTGGCGCTGAACATCATCGTCTGCTGGCGGTCCACGGTGAGCTGGTTGACTTCGGCCAGGTCGTCGGAGAAGCCCAGATCAAGCATGCGGTCGGCTTCGTCAACAACGAGGAACTTCACGCGGTCGAGCTTGAGCTGCATCGAGCGCTGCAGGTCGAGCAGGCGGCCCGGCGTGGCCACCACCAGATCGGCGTTTTGCAGCTTGGCCAGTTGCAGCTGGTAGGGCATGCCACCCACCACGTTGGCGACACGCAGGCCGCGGCAATGCTTGACCAGGTCGATCGCATCATGCGCCACCTGCTGCGCGAGTTCGCGCGTAGGGCACAGGATCAGCGCGCCGGGGGTGGCGGCCTGGAAATGGCGCGGGTTGGTCGGGTCTTTGCGCTTGGCCTTCTTGGGCGGCGCTTCGCCTTTGGCGGCGGCTTCGGCCACCGCGCGCTCGAATTCGGCACGGCCGCGGGCTTCTTCGTCAGCCTGCATGCGCAGCAGCGTGTGCAGCACAGGCAGCAGGAAGGCGGCGGTCTTGCCGCTACCGGTCTGGCTGGAGACCATCAGGTCGATGAAACGGTTGGCGCCCTGGTCTTCGCCTTCGGCGGCGTCGGCGGGCAGCGCCATCGGGATCACGGTGTCCTGCACTGGCGTGGGCTGGGTGAAGCCCAGGTCTTCCACGGCGCGCACCAGCTCGGGCGCCAGGCCCAGCTTGATGAAGCCGTTGGGCAGCGCGGGCGCGGCCTCTGCTTCGACAGCCTCCTCGGCGGCCAGAACGGTGTCGTTGTCGGCCACGGTGGCGTCAAACAGGGATTCTTCAGGCGAAAACTCGCCCTTCACTTCAAAAGCGTCGGTCATGATTACTCACACGCAAGCGCCGCAGGGTCTGCGACTGCTTCGTCAATGGTTAACAAACATCAACCATCAAACGAAGCCAGTGCCGACTGGGTCGGCGCGGGGACTCGATTTTTGAGCCCGGTGTGTGAGGGGAGATGCGCAGATGCGCTATTGATTTCAGCACAGCCTCAGATTATGGCACGGACGCGGGTTTTTACCTAATGTCCCCCGAGTGCGGTCGCCACAGCCCGACAGGTTGCACCGTCGATTGCTACATTATTTATAGCAAAATATGACCACAGGGCAAGCACCAGAGCCCGATTTCACTTGATAAAGTGCTCGCGGTAGTGTTCCAGCTCGTCGATCGATTCGTGCACGTCGGCCAGTGCGGTGTGCAGCTGGCGTTTCTTGAACGCGGCGTAGACCTCGGGCCGCCAGCGCTTGGCCAGCTCTTTCAGGGTACTCACGTCCAGGTTGCGGTAATGAAAAAACGCCTCCAGCTTCGGCATGTACTTCACCAGAAAGCGCCGGTCCTGGCTGATGGTGTTGCCACACAGCGGCGTGGTGGCCTTGGGCACGTATTTCGCCAGGAATTCGATGATCTGCTGCTCGGCCTGCGCCTCGGTCAGGGTGGAGGCCTTGACCTTGTCGATCAGGCCGCTCTTGCCGTGAGTGCCCTTGTTCCAGGCGTCCATCCGGCCCAGCTGCTCGTCGCTCTGGTGGATCACCAGCACCGGGCCTTCGATGCGCGGCTCCAGATTGGGGCCGGTCACGACCACGGCGATCTCCAGCAGCCGCTCGATTTCGGGGTCCAGCCCGGTCATCTCGCAGTCCAGCCAGACCAGGTTCTGGTCGGATTTGGCCAGCGTGGGCACGGGTGCGGCGGCGTCGGGGGTGGTCGGTTCGGGCATGCGAGGGATTGTCACCGATGCAGGCGGCGGCGATCCATCGGCCGCCGCGCCGCCCCCAGCCCGGGCAGGGCTGCCGCAGGGCTACAGGTTTGCGCCTAAACTCTCCCCCATGTCTCAATCGATGCTTTTCACACTGGCGTTTGCCGCTGCCCTGGTGGCGGGTCTGCTGGTCAAGTTCTGGCTGGCGTCGCGCCAGATTCGCCATGTGGCGCAGCACCGCGACGCGGTACCGGCCGCCTTTGCCCGCAACATCACGCTCGCCGCGCACCAGAAGGCGGCCGATTACACCGTCACCAAGGCGCGCTTCGGCCTGCTGGAGCTGGCGCTGGGCACGGCCGTGCTGCTGGGCTGGACGCTCTTGGGCGGGCTGCACGCGCTGAACCAGGCGCTGCTGGGCTGGCTGGGCGCGGGCATGGTGCAACAACTCGCGCTCCTGGCGGCGTTCGCGATGATCGGCGGGCTGATCGACCTGCCGGTCACGCTGTACCAGACCTTTGTGATCGAGGAGCGGTTCGGCTTCAACAAGATCACGCTGAAGCTCTGGCTGGCGGATCTGGCCAAATCCACGGTCATTGGCGCCCTGATCGGGCTGCCGATTGCCGCACTCATCCTCTGGCTGATGGGCGCGGCGGGCCGCTTCTGGTGGCTGTGGGCCTGGG
Organism: Betaproteobacteria bacterium; assembly: GCA_031411575.1. Lineage (GTDB taxonomy): Bacteria > Pseudomonadota > Gammaproteobacteria > Burkholderiales > Burkholderiaceae_C > JANOBJ01. Next base: position 8,901 of record JANOBJ010000237.1, read on the forward strand.
CGGTGTGGATGGGGTTCAACCTGCTGCTGATGGTGCTCTACCCCACCTTGATTGCGCCGCTGTTCAACAAGTTCAAGCCGCTGGAAGACGAGTCGGTCAAGTCACGCGTGACGGCGCTGATGCAGCGCTGCGGCTTTGCCGCCAAGGGCCTGTTCGTGATGGACGGCAGCAAGCGCAGCGCGCACGCCAACGCTTATTTCACCGGCTTTGGCGCGTCCAAGCGCGTGGTGTTCTATGACACGCTGCTGGCCAAGCTCTCGCCCGGCGAGGTGGACGCGGTGCTGGCGCACGAGCTGGGGCACTTCAAGCACAAGCACATCATCAAGCGCATCGTGACGCTGTTTGCCATGAGTCTGGCGGGCTTTGCGCTGCTGGGCTGGCTGTCGGGCCAAACCTGGTTTTACACCGGTCTGGGCGTACGCCCGAGCCTGACTGGTGGCAACGACGCCCTGGCGCTGCTGCTGTTCCTGCTGGCGGTGCCGGTGTTCAGCTTCTTCGTGTCGCCACTGATGGCGCAGTTTTCGCGCCGCCACGAGTTCGAGGCCGATGCCTATGCGGTGGCGCAGACCAGCGGCGCAGACTTGTCCACCGCCCTGCTCAAGCTGTATGAAGACAATGCCTCCACGCTCACGCCAGACCCGGTTTTCGTGAAGTTCTACTACTCGCACCCGCCCGCATCCGAACGGCTGGCGCGCATGGCGCAGGCCTTGCCGGCATGACGCTGGCCCGAGATCGCCAACCCGAGGCCTGAATGAGTGATTTGAAGACAAAAGACTGGAAAGTGCACGCCCGCAGGGCATTGAGCGCTACTGAAATAGTAGCGTCCCTGGCCCGCGTGCAGGGCTGGGCGCTGTCGGGCGACGGGGCCGACGTGGCGATCGAAAAGACCTTCCGCTTTAACAACTACCACGAGACGATGGCGTTCGTGAACGCGGTGGCGTTCATCGCGCACACCCAAGACCACCACCCCGATCTGTCGGTGCACTACAACCGCTGCGCGGTGCGCTTCAACACCCATGACGTGGGTGGCCTCTCGGTCACCGACTTTGACTGTGCCGCCCGGATTGACGCCCTTGTCGCCTGACCTGCGGCGGTGCGCGTGAGCACGCAGCCCGAGATCGACAGCGCGCTGGTGGTGGCCAGCTATGGCCGCCATGTGCTGGTGGAAACACCCGAAGGCCAGCGCCTGACCTGCCACCCTCGCGGCAAGAAAAACCAGGCCGTGGTGGGCGACCGCGTGCTGTGGATGAAGACGCAGGACGAAGGCACCATCGAGAAAATCGAGCCGCGCCGCAACCTGTTTTACCGGCGCGACGAGATCCGCACCAAGTCGTTCGCCGCCAATCTGGACCAGGTGCTGATCCTGATCGCGGCCGATCCGGAATACTCCGAAATGCAGCTGGCGCGCGCCCTGGTGGCGGCCGAGGCTGAGCGCATCCCGGCGTTGATCGCGCTCAACAAGAGCGATCTGGTGGAGCCGTTCGAGCAGGCCTGGGGCCGCCTGGCACCCTACCGACACATGCACTACGGCGTGCTGCCACTGTGCCTGCGCCTGTCCAAAGACGTGGACCACGAACATCTGCTGAAGCATCTGCAGGGCAAGACCACGCTGGTGCTCGGCCCCTCGGGCGCGGGCAAAAGCACGCTGATCAACCTGCTGGCGCCGGGTGCGCTGGCGCAGACCGGCGAAATCTCGCGTGCGCTCAACTCCGGTAAGCACACCACCACCAGCACCACCTGGTACTGGGTCGATGGTGCCAAGACCACCGCGCTGATCGATTCGCCGGGCTTCCAGGAATTCGGCCTGCACCACATCGCGCCGACGCAGCTGGCGGCCTGTATGCCGGACATTGCGGCCCACGCCACAGCCTGCAAGTTCTACAACTGCACGCACCTGCACGAACCGGGCTGCGGCGTCATTTCTTCAGTCAAATCGGCCTCTGGTCCGCATGACGTGGACGTCAGGCGCTATAAAATATATAGCGACCTGTTTGCCGAGCTGTCACAGCCGCAGCGGTATTGAAGCGGCCGCCCGGGCGTTCAGCCCAGCAGCCGCGCCAGCGTCAGCAGCGCCAGCAGCACCATCCACATCACCACCGACCGCCAGACCAGGCCGACGATGCTGCGCAGGTGCGCGGGCTCGGGCTCGCGGCCGGGCGTTGATTCGCTGTCTTCGGGCGACCCGCCGCCGGTCTGAAAGCCCTGCGTGGCCTCGGCCGCGAACGCGGTGGCCGCCTTGAGCGCCTCGCCGCCCAGCCGCACATTGGCTGCGCCGGCCGTGGCCGCCAGGATCACGCCGTCGTTGTCGTTGGGAAAGCGCTGCGCATGGTTGCGCCAGCCGTCGATGGCTTCTTCAAAGCTGCCGACCACCGCAAAGCTCAGGGCCGTGATGCGCGCGGGCAGCCAGTCGATCAGCGTCCACGCGCCGGCGGCCACGCGCTGCAACGCCTCGCTGGCCGGCACCGCGTGGTTGGGGTTCTTGCGACGCCAGTAGCGCGCCACAAACTCGCTCATGCGGTACAGCACGGCCCCGGCCGGGCCGAAGCCAAACGCCGCCAGCACCGAAAACCACACCAGCACGCCGAACACATGGCGGTGCGCGGCCAGCACCGAATACTCAATCACGTGCCGCACGATCTCGCTGCGCGGCAGCTCGCTTGCGTCTACCTGCTGCCTGGCTGCCAGCAGCTGGCGCGCGCGCACCTCGTCGCCGTCGTCCAGCGCATCGCGGATGGCCGTGAAATGGTGACTGAACTGGCGAAAACCCAGCGTCACATACAACAACGCGATGCTCCACAGCACCGCAAACGGCCAGCCCAGTGCCCACGCCAGCAGCCAGTGCACGCCCAGCGCGGCCAGCGCCGGCACCAGCACGGCCAGGCTCCAGGCGACCCAGCCATGGTGTTCCTTGCCGGCGTCAAAGTTGCGCACCGCCGCGCGCGCCCACGCCCGCATGCCGGCATGAACCGGGTTGTGGCTGGCCAGCGGACGCGCCTGCTCCAGCAGCAGCGCGATCAGGATGGCAAAGAAACTCATGCGCAAATGATAGCGGGCAACCCGCGTATCGCCGCACGAAGCGGCTTCAGGCAGCGAGAAAACGGTAAAAGTTGCGCAGCATGCCCGCGGTGGCGCCCCAGATGAAACGCTCTTTGGCGGGATCGGTCGCGTCGTCCGCATAGGGCATTGAGAACCATTCGCGCCGCACGCCCTCCCACTCGAACGCGTGGCGCCGGTGGTTGGCGGGGTTCAGCAAAAAATCCAGCGGCACCTCGAACGCGTCGGCCACTTCATCCGGGTTGGGTGTGAGCGAAAAGCCGGGCGTGACCAGCGCCACCACCGGCGTCACGATAAAGGCGGTGCCAGTGACGTAGATCGGCAGGGTGCCGATGATGTCGATGAAGCGGCTTTCCAGGCCCACCTCTTCGTGCGCCTCGCGCAACGCAGCCGCCGCGGCATCGGCGTCGGTGTCGTCCACCTTGCCGCCCGGGAAGGCGACCTGGCCGGAGTGGGTGGACAGGTGCTCGGTGCGCTCGGTCAAGAGCAGCGTGGGCCGGCCGGGGTGCATCACCAAGGCCAGCAGCACGGCGGCCGGGGCGGGCAGCCGGTCGGCAAACTTCTTCTCGGCCATCACCTCCGGCTCCCAGTGCGGTGGGTTGGCAAACCGCTGCTGCAGCGCGTGGGCGGTGAGCCGGCTGGCCGCGACGGCGGGCAGGTGCGCGTCCACCCCCTCCACCGGCACGCGGCGGGGGTCAAAGTTGGGCAGCTTGGACAGGGGAATGAAGGGGGTGGACACGCTCATTGCAGGGTGGTTGCAAATTCATGGCAGGGGCATGGCGGGGTCATCGCAAAAAGGAAAAAGCCGCCGTGGCAGGGTGCCAGGCGGCTTTTACGCAAGACGGCGACTCGCGTTTTAAGCGGCGGCGACGGTCTTGACGCGTGAGGGCAGCTTTTCCTTGATGCGGGCCGACTTGCCGCTGCGGTCACGCAGGTAGTACAGCTTGGCACGGCGCACGTCACCACGGCGCTTGACTTCAATCGCGGCGATCAGCGGGCTGTAGGTCTGGAACGTGCGCTCCACGCCTTCACCGCTGGAGATCTTGCGCACCGTGAAGCCGCTGTTGAGGCCGCGGTTGCGCTTGGCGATCACCACGCCTTCGTAGGCCTGGACGCGCTTGCGGGCGCCTTCAACCACGTTCACGCTCACGATGACGGTGTCGCCGGGGGAGAAATCGGGGATCTTCTTGCCGAGCCGGGCGATTTCTTCCTGCTCGAGGGTTTCTATCAGGTTCATGGTTTCCTCTGGTGATCGTGCCCGCGCTACACAAATGGCAGCCTCTCAGCGAAGGAGGCCGCGGCCGGGCAGAGGATCGAAAAGCCTTTGATTATAGCCCGTTCCGGGCGGCTGGTGAATCAGGCTGCGGGGACAGTCGGCAAGGCGTGCAGCGCGGCCTCGTCGGCCTTGCTCAAGCGCCCGGCCGTGCGGGCCGCTGCAATCAGGTCGGGCCGCAGCTTGGCCGTGATGGCGAGGCGGGCCTCGCGCCGCCACCGCTCGATCTGGGCGTGGTGGCCCGACAACAGTACATCGGGCACCGGTTGCCCGTTCCACGCCTCGGGCCGGGTGTAGTGCGGACAGTCCAGCAGACCGTCCAGCGCGGGGTTGAAACTGTCTTCCTGGTGGCTGCCGGCGTCGTTCAGTACGCCCGGCTGCAGCCGCGCCACCGCGTCCAGCAGCGCCATGGCCACGATTTCGCCGCCCGACAGCACAAAATCGCCCAAGCTGATCTGTGCATCCACGTGGGTGTCGATAAACCGCTGGTCGATGCCTTCGTAGCGGCCACACAACAGCAGCGCGCCATTCCCGGCCGACCAGCGTTCCACGCCGGCGTGGTCCAGCCGGTCGCCGACCGGAGAAAACAGCACCAGCGGCGCCCGGTTATCCGCGTCCAGTCGATCGGCTCGAATCGCCCCCACGCAACGGGCCAGCGGCTCGGCCAGCATCACCATGCCGGGGCCGCCGCCAAACGGGCGGTCGTCCACACGGCGGTAGTTGCCATCGGCAAAATCGCGCGGGTTCCACAGCCGCACGTCGACCTGCTTCGATTCAAAGGCGCGGCGCGTCACGCCGCTTTCGAGGAAGGGCGCGAAGAGTTCGGGAAACAGGGTGATGACGTCGAAACGCATGATCGCGCGGCCTCAAGCGCCGCCGGGCCGCCCCAAGGCGCCTGGCGCCCCCCCGGGGCTGAAGCCCGCGGCTCCAAGCCCGCCGGCGCGGGCTTGGACGGGCTGAAGAGTCGCCGCGTCTCGCGGCGACTCGAACAGCGCATTACACGCAGTGTCAAGCGTGGGGGTCATGGTCTCTGCCTCAGTAGTCGGGCTGCCAGTCCACCGTGATGCGGCGGGCGGCCAGATCGACATCATCCACAAAGGCAGCCACGAAGGGAATCATGCGCTCCAGTGCCTGATCGCCCTCGGTGTAGCCGAGCACCAGCACGGTCTGCGGGCCGGTGGAAAGCAGTTCTTTCACGTCGCCCAGCGCCACGCCTTCGCGGTTGACCACGGCCAGGCCCATGAGGTCGACCCAGTAGAACTCGTCGGTGGCGGCGGTCGGGAAGCTGGAGCGCGGCACAAAGATGCGGGCGCCGCGCAGGGCTTCGGCCGCGTCGCGGTCGTCCACGTCCTGGGCGTTGGCCACTACCGTATCGGAATGCTCCTTGGCCTCACGCACGCGCAGCAGCCCCGTGCCGGAGAAGGTCTTGGCGCCTCGCTCGGACGGCTGCAGATACCAGCGTTTGGAAGAAAAAAGCGCCTCGGGAGACGCGCTGTAGGCCAGTACCTTGAACCAGCCCTTGATGCCCCAGGCATCGGCGATGCGCCCGACTTCGATGGCGTCAGCCGGCAGTTCGGCCGGCTCCAGCCCGGGCAGCATGACCAGCTTTGATTTTTCAGGCTGCTTTCGCAGCGCCCTGCTTGATCAGGCGCTCCACGGTAGGAGAAGCCTGAGCACCCACGCTTTTCCAGTAGGTCAGACGATCCTGCGCAATGCGGATGCTTTCCTCGGACGCGGTGGCGATCGGGTTGTAAAAACCAATGCGCTCGATGAAGCGGCCGTCACGGCGCACACGCTTGTCGGACACAACGATGTTGAAGAACGGACGGCCTTTTGAGCCGCCACGGGAAAGGCGAATGACAACCATGATTTATCCTTCGGGTGGAGAGACGTCTTCCAGCGTTTGAGACACGCGACATGGCCACCCGGCCAGCGACACACTGAAAAGCCTTTGATTATAGCGTTTTTGCCTGTATGCCCATTATCAGACCCAGCTCCGACGCCGATGTGCCCGCCATCACGGCGATTTACGCCCACCATGTGCTGCACGGCACCGGCACCTTCGAGATCGATCCGCCGACCGAAGCCGACATGGCCCAGCGCCGCGCCGACGTGCTGGCCAAGGCCCTGCCCTGGCTGGTGGCGGTCGAGGGCGACCGGGTGTTGGGTTTTGCCTACTGCAACTGGTTCAAGCCGCGCCCGGCCTACCGCTTCTCGGCCGAAGACTCGATCTACATGGCGCCTGAGGCCACCGGCAAGGGCCTGGGCCGCGCCCTGCTGGCCGAGCTGGCCGCGCAGGCCGAGCGCGCCGGCGTGCGCAAGCTGATTGCGGTGATCGGCGATTCCGCCAACACCGGCTCGGTGGGCGTGCACCGCTCGCTCGGGTTCAGCCACGTGGGCGTGCTCCAGTCGTGCGGCTGGAAGTTCGGCCAGTGGCGCGACGTGGTGCTGATGGACAAGTCGCTGGGGTTTGGCGACACCACCTCGCCCGAGGCCGAGGGTTGAATCAGCCGGTGCGGCGACCCGTGTGGCGATGGCGCGTAACATCGCACCCATGAAAAACAAGACGCTGGCCGCATGGCTGGGATTCCTCGGCGGCCCGCTCGGGCTGCACCGTTTTTACCTGCATGGCGTTGCTGACCTGCTGGGCTGGATGCTCCCGGTTCCCACAGCGCTGGGTCTGTACGGCGTGCAGCGCGCGCGCGAGATTGGGCTGGATGACCAGTTGAGCTGGGCGCTGATTCCGTTGCTGGGTTTCACCATCGCAGGCTGCGCATTGACGGCGATCGTCTACGGCCTGATGGCGCCTGAAAAATGGAACGCGAAGTACAACCCGTCTGCGCCCGCTGATGCAGCGCCCGGGCAAACCGGCTGGCTGACGATTGGCGCGGTGGTGCTGGCGCTGCTGTTTGGTGCGACCGCGCTGATGGCGAGCATCGTATTCAGTTTCCAGCGCTATTTCGAGTACCAGTTCGAGGCGGCCCGAATCATCTCACAGTAGCGGTTTTAAGGGCCATTTTTACGTTAAACAGGCCTCTTGTCCGCATCCAATGGTCATTCTTTGCTATATTTTTTATAGCATCAGAAAATCAACAAGCTGATCCAGTAGGCGACCGCGGCAACAAACGCGCTGGCCGGAATGGTGAGAATCCAGGCCCACACAATGTTGCCGGCGACACCCCAGCGCACGGCGCTGGCGCGCTGCGTCGAGCCCACGCCCACGATGGCGCCGGTGATGGTGTGCGTCGTGGACACCGGGATGCCGAGCGACGTGGCGAGGAACAGCGTGATCGCGCCGCCGGTTTCGGCGCAGAAACCACCCACGGGTTTGAGCTTGGTGATGCGCTGACCCATGGTCTTCACGATGCGCCAGCCGCCAAACATGGTGCCGCCGGCAATCGCGATGTAGCAACTGATGATGACCCAGGCCGGCGGGCTCTTGTCTGCGGCCGCCACATAGCCGGTGGCGATCAGCAGCATCCAGATGATGCCGATGGTTTTTTGCGCGTCATTGCCGCCGTGTCCCAAGCTATACGCACCGGCCGACACGAGCTGCGCCCGGCGAAACCACTTGTCCACCTTGCTCGGTCGCGCGCGCCGGAACGCCCAGGCGACCGCCACCATCATCAGGGAGCCGAGCAGAAACCCGAGCAGCGGCGACACAAAGATGAACGCCACGGTCTTGATGATGCCCGCGGACAGCAGCGCGCCCGACCCCGCCTTGGCGATCACCGCGCCCACGATGCCACCGATCAGCGCATGCGACGAGCTGCTCGGGATGCCGTAGTACCAGGTGATCACGTTCCAGGTGATGGCCCCGATCAGCGCGCCAAACACTACGTGCGTGTCCACCACGCCCGGCTGCACGATGCCCTTGCCCACTGTGGCGGCCACACTCAGGTGGAACACGAAAATGGCCACAAAATTGAAGAAGGCCGCGAATGCCACCGCCTGCGATGGCTTCAGCACGCCAGTGGAAACCACTGTGGCGATGGAGTTCGCCGCGTCGTGGAAACCATTCATGAAGTCGAATACCAGTGCGATCACCACCAGCAAGATCACCACCCACAGGGCCGCTTGTACGGTTTGCATGCTGCGCGTTCCGTACCGCGATCAGGAGTTCTCGAGGATGATGCCCTCGATGTGATTGGCCACGTCTTCGCACTTGTCGGTGATGGTTTCCAGCAGCTCGTAGATCGCCTTGAGCTTGATGACCTCGCGCACGTCCGGCTCCTCGCGAAACAGCTTGCTCATGGCGCTGCGCATGACGCGGTCGGCGTCGGATTCGAGCTTGTCGATCTCCTCGCAGGTCTTGAGCGCGGCCTCGGCCGTGTCGGGCTCGGCAATCTTGCCCAAGAGCTTGACTGCGTCGCGCACGCGCTCGCAGCACTTGACGCTGATGTCGGTCAGCCGCGTGATCTCTTCCGTCATGTGCCGCACGTCGTACAGCGCCATGGTTTCGGCCGAGTCCTGGATCAGGTCGGCGACATCGTCCATGGTGTTGATCAGGCCGTGAATCTGTTCACGGTCGATCGGCGTGATGAAGGTCTTGTGCAGCGCCTTGTTGACCTCGTGCGTGACGCGGTCGGCGGCGCGCTCGGCGTTGTCCACGTCCTGGTTGTACTTTTCACGCAGATGCAGGTCGTTGTAGTTGGCGACCAGCTGGGAAAAGGCGCGCGCGGCCTCCACGATGCGGTCCGCATGCTGGTTGAACATCTCGAAAAAATTGCCTTCGCGCGGCAGCAGCTTGCCAAACAGCATGGGAAGCCCCTCCGGCGGGCTGTGTCAGAAATATGACATTTTTATGACTGGCGGCAGTGTAACCGCCCCGCTTTCGCGGCCCTGTCGCGCGTTCGCACACTCGGCAGGGCCGCTCGGAGGCCATCGGAGATCAAACACTGCGCACCCGCCGGGCATGCCGGTAGGGGTTGCGTCAATTCGACGGCGCCGCAAAGCCAGCGGACACCGGCGAGCGCCCGGCGCTACTTCGCCGCCACCTCGATCGTGCCCTTCATGGTCGGGTGCAGGCCGCAGATGTAGGCGATGTTGCCGGCTTCGTCGAATTTCATCGTGGCCGCCTGGCCCTTGAGCATCACATCGCTGCGCTGGGCCTTGCCGCCGACCAGCGTGATCTGGTGCGGCGTGTCGTCGGCGTTGGTCCAGGTGATGCTTTGGCCGGCCGTCACCTTGATCGCGCCAGGGCCGAAGGCAAAGCCGCTTATCGCCACTTCAGTCGGGCCACCGCGCGCCTCGGCCTTGGCGTTGGACGGGAACCTGCCGGCCAGCTTGGCCATGTTGGTCAAGTAATCTTCCTTGGCAAACGGCAGGTGGCACTGGTAGCAGGCCGTCAGGTTGGCCTTGTCGTTGGGTTTGCCGTCGGGCGTGAACGACTGGTAGATCCAGTCGCCATTGCGGATCTCGGCCGGGATGTCGGCGCCCCAGCCGGCTTTCTTCTGCATCGAATTCACCGCCACCAGCTTGTCCTTGATGAAGCGGCCGTTGGCGTCCTTGACCGGCTTGCCGTCGGCGTCGAGCTTGGCGGCGTAGGCGGCCAGCGTCAGCACGGTGCCATCGGGGATGGGCTTGCCCTCGCGCGCGGCCTTCACGGCCTCGGCCGGGCCATAGAACTCGCGGTACTGCTTGGTGTCGGGCCGGTCCACCGTGGCGTACATCACGCCCTTGTCCCAGTTTTCGGGAAAGACCAGCTTGTTGGGGCCGGGCGGCACCAGGGTCTGGCTGATCACGGCGAAAGTGGCCAAGGCAGTGGCGGCTGCGGCAACAGTCAGCGCGATGTTGACGAAGGTTTTGCGCATGATGAGATCCTCGGAAGTGTTGGGATGGGTGGGAGGGGTGGGAGGGGTGTCTGCGAACGCCGTCAGCGAACGCCCCGAGACTTCAGGCAGATCACGCGGCGACCCCCTGTTTTTCGGTCCCTCGCTCCGCCCTGTCAAGGGGATTTGCCCGTTGCCGCCAGTGCGCGTCAGGCGCTGGCCAGCCGTTCGATGCGTTGCCCCGCCACGGCCTGCAGCTGCGCCGCGCTCACCCGGGCCGGCGCGATTTCAGCCAGCGGCACCAGCACAAACGCGCGTTCCGCCATGCGCGGGTGCGGGACGGTCAGGCGCGGCGAGTCGATGCGCCCATGGCCGTACAGCAGCAGGTCAAGGTCCAGCGTGCGCGGGGCGTTGCGGTAGGACCGCTCGCGCCCGGCAGCCTGCTCGGCCGCCTGCAGCGCCGCCAACAGACCCGGTGCGCACAGCGAGGTCGCCACCTCCACCACGGCATTGATGTAGTCAGGCCCCGGGGCATTGACGGGCGCTGTGCGGTACAGCGACGAAGCCGCCTCCAGCCGGACGCCCGGCAACTGGCCCAGCGCGGCAATGGCGCTGGTGACGACCGCGCGGGCGTCGCCCAGATTGGCCCCCAGCGCGACGTAGGCGGTGACGGCGTCAGCTGTCATGTTGCACCCCGTCCAGCCCTGTGTCGCGCCACGCGGCAGCGGTTCGGCCAGCCCTAGCGGGCCAGCGCGGCCGCGTAGGCATCGGCCGAAAAGCCGCGCAACTGCAGGTTCTGCCCAGTCAACAGCGGAACGCCGCCCTTGCCCTGGCGCGAAAACTCGACCATCCCGGCCGCGGTGTCGATATCGATCTCCTGGAATGCCACCGCGCGTTGCTTCAGGTAGCCCTTGGCCTGGGTGCAGTAGCCGCACCACTTGGCGGTGAACAGGCGCAGCCCCGCACCGAGCGGCGCCAATGCGTCTTTTTCCTTCCGGGCGATGCTCTGCTGAATCTCGCGCTGGAACTTCAGCACCTCGGGTGGCAACGGCGAGGCCGGTGCATGGCTGAACTCGAGCTTCTTTTGAGCCTTGCCTTCGACCGGTGGCGTCTGGCTGTAGGTGACCTTGCCATCCGGCCCGACCGTCTTGTACACCCCGTCGGCAGCGGGCGCGGGCCCAGCGAGCACCAGCCCGAGGACCAGACCCCAGACTGGCACTGCGAAGCGCCCCGAAACCCATGCACGCCTCATGCACATCTCCCGTTTGGTGCGGGGTGCGCCTACTGCGCCCCGCCCTCGCCGGCGGGTGACGCGTCCTGCGCACCCTGACCCGGCTTGCGGCGGCGACGACGGCGCTTCCTGGCTGGCGCGGCGGGATCTTCCTGCATGTCCTCGCCCTCTGGCTGGGGTGCAGCCGTGGCCGTGCCGGCAGGCTGGTCAGCCGCCGCGTTGCGCGGGCGCGGGCGGCCGGATGGCGATTTGTGTGCCTCTTCCCGCGCCTGCTCGACCAGGTCTTCGCGCACCGAGTCGCTGGCCATGCTGAACTCCTGCCACCAGTCGGCCAGGGTCTCGTCGATCTCGCCGACATCGGCGCGCAGCCGCATGAAGTCAAAACCGGCGCGAAAGCGCGGCTGCTCCACCAGGCCGAACGGCGTGTGGCCGGAGCGCTTGTCAAAGCGCGGCTGCATCATCCAGATTTCGCGCATGTCGGCAGCCAGCTTGCCGCGGCCCGACACGTCGCCGATGCGGGCGTTGAACACCTCGTCAATCGCGTCCTGCAGCGCCGGGAACGGCGGCTGGCGTTGCTTTTGCCGCTGCGCCCAGCCATCGCGCACATCGGCCCACAGCACACAGGCCAGCAGGAAACTTGGCGCCACCGGCTTGCCCTCGCCCACGCGGCGGTCGGTATCTTGCAGCGCGGCGTTCACGAACGGCTGTTCGGCCCGCTCGACCGTGACGTCCAGCAGCGGGTAGATGCCGCGCGCCATGCCCAGTTTCTTGAGCTGCTCGATGGTGGCCAGCGAGTGGCCGGTCTGTAGCAGCTTGAGCATTTCGTCAAACAGCCGGCTTTGCGGCACATCGGCCAGCAGCGCCTGTGACTCGATCAGCGGCTTGGCGGTCTTGGGGTCGAGCGTGAACCCCAGCGGGCTGAGCTTGGCGGCAAAGCGCACGGCGCGGATGATGCGCACCGGGTCTTCGCGGTAGCGTGTGGCCGGGTCGCCAATCATGCGCAGGGTTTTCTTCTTCACGTCCTTGATGCCGCCGTGGTAATCCACCACGATCTGCGTCTCGGGGTCGTAGTACATGGCGTTGATGGTGAAGTCGCGCCGTGTCGCGTCTTCGTCCTGCGGGCCCCAGACGTTGTCGCGCAGCACGCGGCCGGTGGAATCGACCGCGTGCTTCATGCCGGCCAGCTCGTTCTTGCTGGTTTTCTCATTGCCCGCCACCGCCTCGGCCGCCGCGTTGTCCATGTGGGCGCGGAATGTTGACACCTCGATCACCTCGTGCTCGCGGCCGCGGCCGTACACCACGTGCACGATGCGAAAACGCCGCCCGATGATGAAGGCGCGACGAAACAGGCCCTTGACCTGCTCGGGCGTGGCGTTGGTGGCCACGTCAAAATCCTTCGGCCGCAGGCCCACCAGCAGGTCGCGCACGGCGCCACCCACGATGTAGGCCTCGTAGCCCGCCTCCTGGAGCGTGCGCACCACGTTGGAGGCCCGTTCGTCGACCAGCGAGGGATCGATACCGTGAACCTCGGCGGCGACTTCCTCGCGCTGGCCGAA
>JANOBJ010000238.1:0-4933 GCA_031411575.1 Betaproteobacteria bacterium
AGAAAGGCGGCCCTACCCCCCGGTGGGGGTTTTCCCTCCCGGAAGGGTATTCCGGCACGGTCCTTCAGGCTTATGCACGCAAGCGGCCGGCGCCTGCTCCTGCCAACCCCTACAGGCGACGATCTTCAGGCGACGATCTTCAGGCGACGATCTTCAAGCCAGGCCGTGCCGTCTCCAGCAGGGCGGCAAACCGCTGCAGCACCGATTGCTCGATACCGGCCGCGTCCAGTCCCTGCAGGGCCATCAGCTTGGCCGGGTCACCGTGCTCGATGAAGACATCGGGCAGGCCCAGTTGCAGCAACGGCCGGGTCACGCCCGCGGCATTCAGCGCCTCGCTCACCGCGCTGCCGGCCCCGCCCATGATCGCGCCATCCTCCACGGTGACCAGCGCTTCGTGGCTGGCCGCCACCTGCAGCAGCAATGCGGTATCCAGCGGCTTGGCCCAGCGCATGTTGACGACCGTGAGGTTGAGCTTCTCGGCCACCTGCAGCGCGGGGTACAGCAAGGTGCCAAACGCCAGGATGGCGACACCTTTGCCCTGGCGTCGCAGCTCGCCCTTGCCGAACGGCAGCGCCTGCAGGCCTGGCTGGATGGCGACGCCAGCACCTGCGCCGCGCGGGTAGCGCACCGCGACCGGGTGGCTCTGCTCGAACGCGCTGGTGAGCAACTGGCGGCACTCGTTCTCGTCGGCCGGGCACGCCACGCTCACGTTGGGCACGCAGCGCAGGTACGGAATGTCATACGCGCCCGCGTGGGTGGCGCCATCGGCGCCCACCAGGCCGGCACGGTCGAGCGCCAGCACCACCGGCAGGTTCTGGATCGCCACGTCATGGATCAGCTGGTCATAGCCGCGCTGCAGGAAGGTGGAATAGATCGCCAGCACCGGCTTCAGGCCCTCACAGGCCAGACCGGCTGCGAACGTCACCGAGTGCTGCTCGGCGATGCCCACGTCGTAGTACCGGCTGGGGCAACGCCGCTCGAACTCGACCATGCCCGAGCCCTCGCGCATGGCTGGCGTGATGCCCACCAGCCGCTGGTCTTTCTCGGCCATGTCGCACAGCCACTGGCCAAACACCTGCGTGAAGGTGGGCTTTGGCGGCGGCGTGCCCGGTGCCGGCTTGGTGATGCCGACCGACGGGTCGAACTTGCCCGGCCCGTGGTAAGTGATCGGATCGGCCTCGGCCAGCTTGTAGCCCTGGCCTTTTTTGGTGACCACGTGCAGGAACTGCTGGCCCTCGTGCGCGGCCATCAGGTGCTTGATGTTCTCCAGCGTGGGGATCAGCGAATCGAGGTCATGGCCATCGATCGGACCGATGTAGTTGAAGCCGAATTTCTCAAACAGCGTGGCCGGCACCACCATGCCCTTGGCCTGCTGCTCGAAGCGCTTGGCCAGCTCGAACAGCGGCGGCGCAACCTTCAGCACGTTCTTGCCCGCGTTCTTGGCCGCGGCGTAAAACTGGCCGCTCATGAGCTGCGCCAGATAGCGGTTGAGCGCGCCCACCGGCGGACTGATCGACATGTCGTTGTCGTTCAGCACGACCAGCATCGGGCACTCGGCCACGCCCGCGTTGTTCATGGCCTCAAACGCCATGCCCGCGCTCATGGCGCCGTCGCCGATGATGGCGACCGCGTGGCGCGATTCACCCTTTTGGCGCGCTGCCAGCGCCATGCCCAGCGCCGCCGAGATGCTGGTGGACGAATGCGCGGTGCCAAAGGTGTCGTAATCGCTCTCATCGCGGCGCGGAAAGCCCGACAGGCCGCCCAGTTGGCGCAGCGTGTGCATGCGGTCGCGCCGCCCGGTCAGGATCTTGTGCGGGTAGGTCTGGTGGCCCACGTCCCACACCAGCCGGTCGTGCGGCGTGTTGAACACGTAGTGCAGCGCGATGGTGAGCTCCACCGTGCCGAGGTTCGAGCTCAAGTGCCCGCCGGTTTGCGACACGCTGTTGAGCAGATAGGCGCGCAACTCGTCGGCCAGGCTTTTCAGCTGCTGGCGCGGCATGGCGCGCAAGTCCGCCGGGCTGTTGATGTTGTGCAGGAAGGAGTGGGATAGATCTGACATGTGCTATTAAGTTTATAGCTAAATATGACCAGCTAGTGCGGACAATCGGCTATTTTCCCTTGAAATCTTCAATATTCAGGCTAGTGGGGCGGCGTCAGGCAAAGGCGTCATGGGAGCTTCAGTTTGACCGGTTGACCACCATGTCAGCGAGCGCCCGCAAGGCCCGCGTATCGGCCAGGCCGCTGCCGTCCAGCGCCTGGCGCGCCTGTGCCAGCAGTTCCTGCGCGTAGTCGCGCGAGCGTTGCAGCCCCAGCAGCGACACGTAGGTGGGCTTGTCGTGCGCGGCGTCCTTGCCCGCGGTCTTGCCCAGCGTGGCCGAATCCGCGGTCACGTCCAGGATGTCGTCCACCACCTGAAAAGCCAGTCCCATGGCGGCACCGTACTCTTTCAGCGCGCCGACTGCAAGGGGCGCGGGCGTGCCGCCTGCGGCAGTGGGTGCGGCTTCGCCAGCAGCGCTGCGGGCTGCTCCACAGGCAGCGCTGGGTGCTGCTCCACAGGCAGCGCCCATGTCCACGCTGGCCTGCAGCAGCGCACCGGTTTTCAGGCGGTGCATGGTCTTCAGGCGCGCCTCATTCAGCGCCTCGCCCACGCTGGCCAGATCAATCGCCTGGCCGCCGGCCATGCCCGCATGGCCCGAGGCGCGCGCCAGCAGCCGGCACAGCGTGGCCTGCACCGCCGGCGGCACACTGCCGTCACCGGGCGTGAGCAAGTCAAACGCCAGCGCCTGCAGCGCGTCCCCAGCCAGCAGCGCCTGCGCTTCGCCAAACTTCACATGCACGGTCGGTTTGCCGCGCCGCAGCACGTCGTTGTCCATGCAGGGCATGTCGTCGTGCACCAATGAATAGGCATGGATCAGCTCGACGGCGCACGCGGCGCGCAGGGCCGCTTCGTGGGTCTGGGCGCGCAGGGCTGCTTCGTGGGTCTGGGCCCGCAAGGCCGACTGCTTCGGGTGGTCGTCACCGGTGACCGCTTCGAACGCTGCCATCACCAGCAGCGGCCGCAGCCGCTTGCCACCGTCCAGCACGGCATAGCGCATGGCCTCCACCAGCGCCACTGGCGCGCCCTCGCTGGCGGCCAGCGTCGCGTCGGCGGCCACCCAGCGCGACAGCGCCTGCTCGACCGATGTGAGGTGGGCCGCGCTCCAGGCGCGCAAATCGAAGGCCGGGAGTGTCACGCGGGAATTCGGCGCCATGCTGTCAAGCCGGTCCATGCGATCTGGGCTGGCCCCGCTCACGGCGGGTCGGACGGCAGATCCGTCAGCAGCCCGTCGTCGAGCACCTTGATCTGCTTTTCCACCGCCTGCAGCCGGTCGCGGCAAAACGTCAGCAACTGCGCGCCGCGCTGGTAGCCGCTCAGCAACTGCTCCAGCGGCAACTGGCCGGATTCGATCTGGCTGACCAGTTGCTCCAGCTCGGTCAAGGCCGTTTCGTAGCTGGCGGGCTCACGGCTGGTCGAGGAAGCGGTCGGGGTGGTGGCGGCGGCCTTGGGCATGGGTGTGGGCAAAGACTCTAGGCGGGCAAAAACGCGATTTTAGGCCGGATGGCCCCCCGGTGTGCCCTGGACGGCCCCGCGACGGTCGCCGAATCCCCTTGGGCCGCGTCCGGCCATCGGCGCCACACCCCGCCGGGTACAATGCACCCTTCATTGCCGGAACCGACCGGACCCCCATTTTTCCCGCGCTCCGGCGCTTACCACCTGCCCCTTCATAGGGGGAGGCTCTAGGTCAGGTCACCCATGTCTGATTTAAGTCTTCAACTGCAGCAGGCCGCAAGCCAACTCCAGGTTTCCAGCTACTTCGACGAGGCGCTGTTCCAGCGCGAGTTGCGCACGATCTTCCAGCGCGGGCCCCGTTATGTGGGGCACGAGCTGGCGGTGCCGCAAGTCGGCGACTACTACGCGCTGCCGCACGAGGGCGAGGGCCGCGCATTGGTGCGCACGCCGCAGGGCGTCGAGCTGATTTCCAACGTCTGCCGGCACCGCCAGGCCGTGATCCTGAAGGGTCGCGGCTCGCTGGCGGCGGGTGGGGCCGCGGGTGGGGCGTCGGCTGCCCAGGGCGGCGGCAACATCGTCTGCCCGCTGCACCGCTGGACCTACAGCGCGGGCGCCAGCGCGCCGGCCGGCACGCTGCTGGGCGCGCCACACTTTGCCGAAGACCCGTGCCTGAACCTGGCCAACTACCCGCTGCAATCGTGGAACGGCCTGCTGTTCGAGCGCACGCCGGGCAGCCGCGACGTGGCGGCCGACCTGGCCCACATGGGGCCGCGCGCCGACCTCGATTTCTCGGGCCACGTGCTGGATCGGGTCGAACTGCACGAGTGCAACTACAACTGGAAGACTTTCATCGAGGTCTATCTGGAGGACTACCACGTTGGCCCGTTCCACCCCGGGCTGGGCGGTTTTGTCACCTGCGACGACCTGCGCTGGGAGTTCAAGGACCACTATTCGGTGCAGACCGTGGGCGTGGCCAACCGGCTGGGCAAGGCCGACGCCTCGGGCGGCTCGCCGGTGTATGAGCGCTGGCAGAACGCGCTGCTGAGCTACCGCAACGGCAAGCCGCCCAAGTACGGCGCGATCTGGCTCACCTACTACCCGCACATCATGGTCGAGTGGTACCCGCACGTTCTCACCGTGTCCACGCTGCACCCGATCAGCCCGCAGAAGACACTAAACGTGGTGGAGTTTTACTACCCCGAAGAGATCACCGCGTTCGAGCGCGAGTTCGTCGAGGCGCAACAGGCCGCCTACATGGAAACCTGCGTCGAAGACGACGAGATCGCGCTGCGCATGGACGCCGGCCGCAAGGCGCTGATGCAGCGCGGCGACAACGAAACCGGCCCCTACCAGAGCCCGATGGAAGACGGCATGCAGCATTTC
>JANOBJ010000239.1:0-8498 GCA_031411575.1 Betaproteobacteria bacterium
CCACCCGGCTCTTGAGCCAGGCGAAGCGTTCCCACTCGCGGCCGTGGGCCTGGAAATAATCTTCCAGCGCCCCCAGCGAAGCAACCGGCGGCCCCGAGTTGCCGTTCGGCCGCAGCGCCAGGTCGACGCGGAACACGAAGCCGTGCTCGGTGGTGTCGCCAATCAGGCTGTAAATCTGTTTGACGGCCTTGCCAAAGTACTCGTGGTTGGAAATACGGCCCCGGCCATCGGCCAGGCCCGCCGTCTCCCCGTCCTCGTCGTACACGTAGATCAGGTCGATGTCGCTGGAGACATTGAGCTCGCGCGCGCCGAACTTGCCCATGCCGACGACCCAGAGTTCGGCGCGCTGGCCATCGGCCCGCAGCGGGGCGCCATGGCGCGCATCGAGCTCGCGCTGGGCATCGGTGCAGGCGGCGTCCAGCGCCAACTCGGCCAGGTCGGTGACGGCGCGGGTGATGACGGCCAGCGGCGCCTGCTGGTCGCAGTCCAGCGTGATCAGCCGCTCCATCAGCAGCTGGCGCAGGGTCCGCAAGGCCTCGCCGATGCCGGTGCCGCTGGCCCGCAGCGCGTCGTAGGCCTGCTGCAGGGAGGGCCATTCGGGCGCGCCGTTGGCCAGCAGGGTCAACTGGCTGGCGTAACGCCGGCGCAGGCGCTGGGCAAAGCGGGAATGGCTGGAAAGCGGCATCGGCGGCGGGGACGCTGGCGCTCCGTCTGACAAATCTTCACGGTTTTGCGCTGAACCCAGGGAACCTCTGCGGGTCATAATTCCTGATACATCCAAGGTCTCAATGAATGACGTGCCGTCACTCCCCTCACGCCGGTTAAGGGCATTCGCCACCGCCGCGCGATGGACGGCGGGACTGGTGCTGGCTGCCATCGTGCTGTTTGCCCTCGCGTGGGGAGCGCTCCACGGGATCATTGTGCCGCGAATCGGCGAGTTCCGCCCGAGGATGGAAAATGCCGCCAGCCAGGTGCTCGGCGTGCCGGTGCGCATTGGCGCCGTGTCGGCCCAGTCGGTCGGTCTGATCCCTTCTTTCGAGCTGCGCGACGTGGCCCTGCTGGACCCGCAGGGGCGTGAAGCCCTGCGGCTGCCACGCGTCACGGCCGCGCTGTCGCCACGCTCGCTCTGGAACCTGGGCTTCGAGCAACTGCACATCGAACGGCCCGAGCTGGACGTGCGGCGCACGCGCGACGGCAAGGTCTATGTTGGCGGGCTCGATTTTTCCGGCAATGCCGAAACCGACGGCCGCGCGGCCGACTGGTTCTTCTCGCAGACCGAGTTCGTGATTCAGGGCGGCACGCTGCGCTGGACGGACGAACTGCGCGGTGCCGCGCCGCTGGGCCTCGCCGATGTCAATTTCGTGGCACGCAACGGCCTGCGCCGGCACGATCTGCGCATCGATGCCACGCCGCCAGCCGACTGGGGTGCCCGCTTCAGCCTGATGGCGCAGTTTCGCCAGCCGCTGCTGTCGCGGCGCAACGGCCAGTGGCAGGACTGGGACGGTGAGCTGTACGGTGATTTTGCGCGGGTGGACGTGCTGCGGTTGCGCCAGTACGCCGAGCTGGGCATTGAAGTCAGCCGTGGCCGCGGCGCCGTGCGCGTCTGGGCCGACGTGAGCCGTGGCCAGCTGGTCAGCGGCCAGGCCGACGTGGCACTGGCCGATGTATCGGCCACGCTCGGCCCCAACCTGCAACCCCTGTCGCTGGAGTCGGTGTCGGGTCGCCTGGGCGGGCGGGCGCTGGCCGGCGGGTTCGAGTTTTCCACCACCGCACTGCAGTTCACCACCGCCGACGGCCTGCGCTGGCCCGGCGGCAACGTGTTTGTAAGCTACACCGGGGGCGAGGGCCGTGTCCAGGGCCAGGGTGAGTTGCGCGCAGACCGGCTCGATCTGGCCGCACTGGCCCAGATCGGCAACCGCCTGCCGATCGGCACCGCCACACATGCCGCGCTCACCGCGTATGCGCCGCAGGGGTTGGTGGAGAAAGTGCAGATGCGCTGGACCGGCCCCAGCGGCGCGTTGTCGACGTTCGAAGCCAAAGGCCGAGTGACGCAGCTGGTGCTGTCGGCGCAACCGGCGGTTGCCACCACCGCCACGTCAGCGACAGCACCACCGCACGCGGTTCCGGGCATACCGGGCGTTCGCGGCGCGACGGTGGACTTTGACCTGACGCAGGCCGGCGGCAAGGCCAAGCTGGCGCTGGACAACGGTGCACTCGACGTGCCGGGGGTGTTCCAGGACCGGGTGGTGCCGTTCGGGCGGCTGTCGGCGGACCTGCAGTGGCAACGCGAGGGCGAGCGCATCAACGCGCAGCTGTCCAACCTGCGGTTTGCCAACGCCGATACCGAAGGCGAGGCCCAGGCGAAATGGCGTACCAGCGATCCGGCCACGTCTACCAGCCGGTCGCGCTTTCCCGGCGTGCTCGAGTTGACCGGCACACTCAGCCGCGCCAATGGGGCGCAGGTTCACCGCTATTTGCCGCTCAGCCTGCCGCCCACGGTGCGCGCCTATGTGCGCGACGCGGTGCAACAGGGCAGCCTCACGGGCGTGAAGTTCGCTGTGCGGGGCGACTTGTACGACATGCCGTTTGCCGATTCCAGGCGCGGCGAATTCCGCGTCTCGGCCCAGCTACAGGATGTCGATTTTGCCTATGTGCCGCGCAGCCTCGGCCCAACTGACACCACCTTGTCGTGGCCCGCGCTGACCGCCTTGTCCGGGGAACTGGTGTTTGACCGCACCGCCATGCACCTGACGGGCGTGACGGCGCGGCTCGGGGCTGCGTCGAGCGTTCAGGTCAGCAAGGCCGAAGCGCACATTGCCAACTTCGCACAATCCACCACCGTGGTTGTAACGGCCGATGCGCGCGGACCGCTGACCGACATGCTGGCCACGGTGGGGTCGTCGCCACTCGACCGGCTGACCGGTCAGGCGCTGGGCAAGGCCACCGGTACCGGAAACGCCGATCTGCGGCTGCGGCTGAGTCTGCCGCTGTTTGCGATCGACAAGTCGCGGGTGCAGGGCAGCGTCACGCTGGCGGGCAACGATGTGCAGTTTTCGCCCGCCACGCCGCTGCTGGCGGCCGCGCGGGGCGTAGTCACGTTCTCCGAAACGGGGTTTGCGGTGGCGGGCGCGCAGGCGCGTCTGCTCGGCGGCGAGGTCCGACTGGAAGGCGGCTCGCGCAAGCCGGGCAGCGGCCCCGGCACCGAGGCCGAGGCGGCGACCGTGCTGCGCGCGCGCGGCACCGCGACGGCCGAGGGCCTGCGCCAGGCGCGCGACCTGGGGTTTGTGTCACGGCTGGCCCAGTACGCGTCGGGCAGTGCAGCCTATGCCGCGGTGCTGGCGTTTCGCGGCGGCTATCCCGAAATCACGGTCACCTCCACGCTGGAAGGCATGGCGCTCAGCTTGCCGGCGCCGCTGGGCAAGGCGGCCGAGACGGCGCTGGCGCTGAAGGTGGAGAACACGCTGGTGGGCCAGCCCTCGTCCGCTGCGCCAGCCGGCCGTGCGCAGCAGGACCAGCTGCGGGTGGATGTGGGCCGGGTGCTGTCGATCGCCTATGTGCGCGATGTGTCGGGGCCGGAGCCACGTGTGCTGCGCGGCGGCATCGGTGTCGGGCTGCCGGCCGGGCAGACCACCTACGTACCCGACGAGGGCGTGCTGGCCCAGATCGACCTGCCGGTGGTGGATCTGGATGCCTGGGAAAAGGTGCTGTCCCGGGCGGCCGGCACGTCGGTGGCCACGGCTGCGGTAACCCCATCCCCATCCCCATCCCCGTCCCCGTCCCCGTCCCCTCCATCCTCCCCGCCCGCAGCCGATGCGGCGGCGCGCGCACCGGATGCGACGGCCGGGTACAGCTACCTGCCCACCACGCTGTCGGTCCGCGCGCGCGAGCTGCTGGTTGACGGCCGCAAGCTCAACAACGTGGTGGTGGGCGGCTCGCGCGAAGGCCTGACCTGGCGCGCCAACCTGGACGCCACCGAGCTCAACGGCTATGTCGAGTACCGCCAGCCCTCGGGCGCGGGTGCCGGTCGCGTCTACGCGCGGCTGGCGCGGCTGAACATCACGCCCAGCGCCGCCAGCGACGTGGAAGCGCTGCTGGACGAGCAGCCCGGCAACATACCTGCGCTCGATATCGTGGTGGAAGACTTCGAACTGCGCGGCAAGAAGCTCGGCCGCGTGGAGATTGATGCCATCAACCGCGGCGCGGCAACCGTCGCGCGCGAAGGCGGTGTGCGTGAATGGCGCCTGAACAAGCTCAACGTGACCCTGCCCGAAGCGGTGTTCACCGCGCAGGGCAACTGGGCGGCCGTCACTGCGCAGGCCTTGCCGACCGGTGCGCCGCGAGCGCCGCGCAGCCCGACCGAGCGACGCCGCACAGTGATGAACTTCAAGCTCGACATTGCCGACTCGGGCGCCCTGCTGACGCGCTTCGGCATGAAGGATGTGGTGCGCCGGGGCAAGGGCGTGATGGCCGGCCAGGTCGGCTGGAGCGGCTCGCCCCTGTCGTTTGACTACCCGTCGATGACCGGGCAATTCAACGTGGCCATTGAAGGCGGACAGTTCCTCAAGGCAGACCCCGGCATTGCCAAGCTGCTGGGCGTGCTGAGCTTGCAGTCGCTGCCGAGGCGCCTCTCGCTGGATTTTCGCGATGTGTTCACCGAGGGCTTCGCGTTTGATTTCGTGCGCGGCGACGTTCGCATCGAGCAAGGCGTTGCCATCACCAACAACCTGCAGATGACGGGCGTGAACGCCGCCGTGCTGATGGACGGGCGTGCCGACATCGCGCGGGAAACCCAGGACCTGCGGGTCGTGGTGGTGCCCGAGATCAACGCGGGCACCGCCTCGCTGGTGGCGGCCGCGATCAACCCGGCCATTGGTCTGGGCACCTTTCTCGCGCAGATGTTCCTGCGCCGCCCGCTGATGGAGGCCGCCACGCAGGAGTTCCACATCGACGGCACCTGGGTCGACCCCAGGATCACGCGCGTGGACCGCCGCAACCGGAGCGGGGCGCTCAGCCCCGGCAGCGGGGGCGAGCAACCGGGCGGGGTGCGGCAATGAAGCTGGCGGCGATCCAGATGGTCTCGGGCACCGACCTGCAACGCAACCTCGACCGCGCGCATGCCCTGCTGGCCGAGGCGGCCCAAGCGGGTGCCGAGCTGGCGGCGCTGCCCGAATACTTCTGCCTGCTGGGCCAGCGCGACACCGACAAGCTGGCAATTCAGGAGCCGTTTGGCGACGGTCCGATCCAGCGCTTCCTGGCCGATGCGGCGCGCGAACTCGGGCTCTGGATCGTGGGCGGCACCTTGCCGGTCGCCTTGCCGGTGGTGCACAGCACAGTGCCAGGCAAAGCGCAAAGCCAGGGGCCTGAGGTGGGTCGCGTGCGCAACAGCTCGCTGGTGTTTGCGCCCACCGGCGCGTGCGTGGCGCGCTACGACAAGCTGCACCTGTTCTGGTTTGACAACGGGCGCGAGCGCTTCGATGAGTCGCGCGTGCTGGAGCGGGGCAGCGAGCCGGTGCTGCTGGAGCTGCCCTCGCGCGACGGCCACACCTGGCGCTTGGGCCTGAGCATCTGCTACGACCTGCGCTTTCCCGAGCTGTATCGCCACTACGCGGCGCGCGGGGCCGACCTGCTGCTGGTGCCGAGCGCGTTCACCCACACCACCGGCCAGGCGCACTGGGAGGTCTTGCTGCGCGCGCGCGCGGTGGAAAACCTCGCCTACGTGCTGGCGCCGGCGCAGGGTGGCGTGCACGAGAACGGCCGCCGCACCTGGGGCCATTCGATGCTGGTCGACCCGTGGGGCCAGGTGCTGGCGCAGCGTGCCGAAGGCGAGGGGGTGGTGCTGGGCGAGGCTAATGCGCAGCAACTGGGCGTGCACCGCGCTCAGCTGCCGGCGCTGGAGCACCGGTTCCTGTGACGCTGGCAGAGCGGCCGCTGATCCGCCGGCTGGCGTCGGTGTGGCGACGCTGGTCGCTCTGGGCACTGCTGGGCGTGCTGGTGGTGGCGTTGCTGGTCACGCTGGTGTGGCTGGCCGGCCGATACGAAGCGAGCCAGGTGCAGGCCCGGCTCGACCGGGACACGGCCGAGGCCGTGGGCGACATCCGTTCCGGCCTGACCCGCAATGTGCAGAGCCTGCAGGCCCTGCAGGCCGGCAACCCGAGCCCTGGCTCGTGGGTGTTTGACGCCGCGCCCATGCTGCGCGAACACCACGAGTGGCTGCGCCTCGAATGGCGCGACAGCGCGATGGGCATCCTGGCCCACGCCGACACGCCGTTCAGCGCGCCGGTGTTTGAGCGGATGGGCCGCGACAGTGCGCAAACGGATGTGGCGCTGGCCTGCGCCATGGCCCGGCGCTTCAGCGGCCCGGCCTACTCGACCAGCTATTTCCTGCCGCAGGGCGAGGGCACGGGCATCGAGGTCATGGACCTGTGCCTGCCGCTGGTCACGTCGGGCCGCGCCACGGGGTACCTGGTGGCCACCTACTCCCTGCCGGAAATCCTGACCGACCTGGTGAACCGCCAGCTCACCCGCAGCCAGGAGATCTCGTTCACCGAAGCCGATGGTACGCGGCTGGCCCTGCATGGCTCGGCCCAGCGCGGCAGCCGCGTGTTCAGTTCGCAGCAACTGCTGGATTTGCCGGGCAACACGCTGGTGCTGCGCATGGACAGCCGGCACAGCGCGCCCAACCTGTTTCCCAATGTGCTGACCGCGCTGGTGACGGCCATGTCGATCGCGCTGGTGACGGTGCTGGTGCTGCTGGTCAAGGACACGCGGCGCCGGCTGCGCGCCGAGCGCGGCCTGGCCGAGGCGCTGGCGTTTCGCAAGGCGATGGAGGATTCGCTGGTGACGGGGCTGCGCGCGCGCGACCTGCAGGGCCGCATCACCTACGTCAACCCGGCGTTCTGCCAGATGGTGGGTTTTACGCCCGACGAACTGCTGGGCCACGACACGCCGGCCCCGTACTGGCCGCCCGAGCTGGCGAGCGAGTACCAGCAGCGCCAGGCGGTGCGGCTGGCCGGGCATTTGCCGCCGCGCGAAGGGTTCGAATCGGTCTTCATGCGCAAGGACGGCTCGCAGTTTCCGGTGCTGATCATCGAGGCGCCGCTGATCAATGCGCAGAGCGTGCAGACCGGCTGGATGAGTGCTTTCCTCGACATCAGCGAGCAGCGCCGCGTGGAAGAAATGTCGCGCGCCTCGCAGGAGCGGCTGCAGGCCACCGCCCGGCTGGCCACGGTGGGCGAGATGGCCTCACTGCTGAGCCACGAGCTCAACCAGCCGCTGGCCGCGATCTCCAGCTACGCCACCGGCTCGATGAACCTGCTGCAGGGCGGCCAGGACTCGCCCGAGCTGGCGGTGCAGGACATCCAGCTGGCGATGCGCCGCATTGCCGAGCAGGCCGAGCGCGCCGGCAAGGTGATCAAGAGCGTGCACGACTTCGTGCGGCGGCGCGACCAGGCGCGCGAGGCCGTGCCGCCCCAGGCCCTGCTGGACGCGGTGCTGCCGCTGGTGAGCCTGCAGGCACGCAAGCTGGCGGTGCGGGTGCAGCTGCGCGTGCAGGACGATCTGCCCGCCGTGCTGTGCGACCGCACCATGGTCGAGCAGGTGCTGCTGAACCTGGCGCGCAACGCCATGCAGGCGATGGACCGGCTGCCGCTGCATGAACGCGTGCTGACCATCGAGGCGCGCCGCGCCGCGTCGAGCGAGCGGCACCGCTGGCTGGAGTTCGCGGTGTCCGACGTCGGCCCGGGCATTGCGCCCGAGGTGGCGCAGCAGCTGTTCACGCCGTTCTTCACCACCAAGGTCGAGGGCATGGGGCTTGGCCTGAGCCTGTGCCGCACGGTGGTCGAGCAGCATGGCGGCTACTTGGGGTTTGAGCCCAACCAGCCGCGCGGCACGATCTTCCGCTTCACGCTGCCGCTGGAGGCACTGGCAACGCCCGCGCCGTCGCCCGCGGTGACCACGCATTAAGCTTGGCGCACAGGCCACCCATGCAAGCGACCGCCACCGCCACCGTGTTCATCGTCGATGACGACGCCGGCGTGCGTGACGCGCTGGCCTGGCTGCTGCGCACGCGCCGCCTGTACAGCGAGGCCTACGACAGCGCCGAGGCTTTTTTGGCGATGCTGGATGACCCGGCGCGGCCGCATCCGCCGGGCGCTGGCGCGAGCGACCCGCCGGCCTGCCTGCTGCTCGATGTGCGCATGCCCGGCATGAGCGGGCTGGCGCTGTTTGACGTGCTGGAGGGGCGCGGCATCACCGCCACCCTGCCGGTGATCTTCCTGACCGGGCATGCCGACGTGCCCACCGCGGTCGGCATGGTCAAGCGCGGCGCCTTTGATTTTTGCGAGAAGCCGTTTTCCGACAACGCGCTGGTGGACCGCATCGAGCAGGCGATTGCGCTGTCGGGCCAATACCTGCAAACGGTGGGCAAAAAAGCGCTGGTGCAGCGCAAGCTGGCCGAGCTGACCGAGCGCGAACGCGGCGTGATGCGGCTGGTGGTGGAG
>JANOBJ010000240.1:0-8853 GCA_031411575.1 Betaproteobacteria bacterium
CGCTACAGCCAGGGCATCAGCGTGGCCAAGGCGCTGGCGCAGGGGCTGGGCGGCAAGGTGAAAGAGGCGCTGGAGAAAACCATCAAGCTGCAACCCAAGCACGCCGACGCCCACATTGCGCTGGCCGCGTTTCACGCCGAAGTGATCGACAAGGTGGGCTCGCTGATCGGTGGCATGACCTATGGCGCCAAGAAAGACATCGGCCTGAAACTGTTCCAGGAAGCCATCAAGCTGAACCCGGGCTCGGCAATTGCCATGATCGAATACGCCAACGGCATGGTCATGCTGGAAGGCGACAAGCGCATGAAAGACGCCACCAAACTCTACGAACAGGCCGCAGCCGCCAAACCGATGGACGCGATGGAGCGGCTGGACGTGGAGATGGCCAAGGCCGAGCTCGAAGACTGAGCGGCTGGCCACCTTTTGCCGGCCGTTGCCCCCCGGGGCGTGCTCTGCGGGCACACCCTTGTTGCCCAAGCCTCTCGCGCTGCAGGATGGTGAATGCTATTATTTATATAGCAAACTATGACCAGCCGACGCGGACAACGGGCATAAAAGTCTTCAAAAACCTCACAATAAGGCCTTGGCGCGCCGCTCGGCGATCTCCAGCAAACCGTCAAAGATCAGGTTGTCCACCAGCTCAAACTGCACCGACATGCTGGGCGCCATTTTCCAGCCCGCGCCGCCGGTCATGAAGCACGCGGGTTCGGCACCGCAGTGCTGGCGCACATGCTGCACCATGCGTTCCACCGCGCCCGCGATGGCGTAGGTGCCGCCGCTGGTCAGGGCATCGCTGGTGTTGGTGGGAAACTCCCGCACCTCGCCGGTCGGCACCCGCAGGCCGGCCGTGCCCGATTCGAGCGCGCGCAGCATGATGCCGTGGCCCGGCAGGATCAGGCCCCCCAGAAACGTGCCCCCGGCGTCGATGGCTTCCACCGTGACCGCCGTGCCCACCATCACCACCACCATCGGGCGCGGCGCACCCTGCGCCAGCATGCGGTGGCGCGCCCCGATCATCGCCACCCAGCGGTCGGCGCCGAGCCGGGTCGGGTGGTCGTAGCCATTCACCAGCCCCGCCTCGGCGGCGCTCGACACGACCCAGTGCGGCGGCACGTCCCACAGCTCCATCTGCTCCTCGACGCGGCGCCGCACCGCGTCGCCGGCCACGATGCAGCCCAGCATGCGGGTCGGCGTGGCCAGCTCTGCCCAGCTGCCGTCCTCGAGTTTTTCGATGTTCTCGATGAATTCGGCGCCCTGCGCCAGCAGGGTCGCGCCGGGTCGGGCCTCTTGATACAACGCCCATTTGAGCCGCGTATTGCCGACGTCGATGGCCAAGAATGTCATGGCGCGGATTATTGCGAGTTTTTGGGCGGAAAACCGTTTTGCACCGGCGGCCCGTTACAGCCGCGACAGATCAGGCCGGGCGATCGGCCGTACGCCCTCGTAGGCGCGCGCCGCGCGCAGCACCCGCGCGTCGTCAAACATCGGTCCCACCAGCTGCAGGCCAATCGGCAGGCCGTCGGCCGTCAGTCCGCAGGGGATGGTGCAGGCGGGCTGCTGTGTCAGGTTGAACGGGTAGCTGAAGGGCGTCCAGCCCAGCATGGCGTGCGGCTCCATAGGGCTGTGGCCGGCTGACCGCGCTTCAAAGGCCGGTACCGCCACCGTGGGGGTGGCGATCAAATCGAACCGCGTCATGAACTGCCGCATGGCGGTGCCCAGCTCACCGCGCCGCAGGTGCAGCCGCTGCACATCGAGTGCCGAATACGCCTGCCCGAGCAGGGCCTCGGCGCGGAAATCGGGGTCGGTGACCGCCTGCTGCTCGGGCGTGAGCGTGTTCCAGACGGTCCAGGCGCCGACAAACCACAGCCCCGTGGTGATGTCCAGCGGGTCCTCGAAGCCAGGGTCGATCTGCTCCACATGGGCGCCCAGATCCTCGAGTTGCCGCACCGCCACCGCCACCGCCTGCGCCACCTCGGGGTGTACCTTGGCGTAGCCCAGGGTGGGCGAATAGGCGATTTTCAGACCGCGAATGCCATCTTCCAGCCCCACCGTGTAGTCGGTGGCGTCGGGCGGTAGCGAGGTCCAGTCGCGCGCATCGGGGCGCTTGAGCACGTTCATCATCAGCGCGGCGTCGGCCACGCTCAGGGTGTGCGGCCCGAGGTGCGCGACCGACCCAAACGGCGATAGCGGATAGGCCGGCACCCGGCCAAAGCTCGGCTTCAAGCCAAAGTTGCCGCAAAACGCCGCTGGAATCCGCACGCTGCCGGCGCCATCGGTGCCGACCGCCAGCGGCCCCATGCCGGCCGCCACGGCGGCCGCCGCGCCGCCCGACGAGCCGCCCGGCGTGCGCAACAGGTTCCACGGGTTGCGGGTGATGCCGGTGCGCGGCGAATTGGTCTCGCCCTTGCAGCCGAACTCGGGCGTGCAGGTCTTGCCCAGCAGCACCGCGCCGGCTTCGCGCAGCCGCGCGCTGACGGGCGCGTCCACCTCCCAGGGCTGCTTCGCGTCGACGGTGCGCGAGCCGCGCAGCGTGGGCCAGCCGCGCGTCAGGATCAGGTCCTTGATCGAGACCGGCACGCCGTCGAGGTCACCGCAGGGCGCGCCGGCCTGCCAGCGCGCCTCGCTCTGGCAGGCGCTGGTCAGTGCACTGTCTGCGTCCACCAGGCAAAACGCGTTGAGCGCCGGGTTGTGCCGCTCAATGCGTTGCAGCACGGCCTGCGTCGCCTCGACCGGCGAGGCCCGGCGCGTGCGGTAGAGCTGCAGCAGCTCGTTGGCGCTGCAATCGGCCAGGTGGGAAGCAGTCGTCATCGTCGTCTCCTCAGGGCTCGGGTGTTGGACCGATGGCGCAGTCTCACGGCGCCAGCCACAATGGCGTGGCGCCACCGTGGAGAGACACCGCATGACACCCGCCAGCCGCAGTATCGTCGAATGGGACGCCGATCAGCTCTCGCAGCGCATCCTCGCCCGCGAGGTGTCGTGCCGCGAGGTGATGCAGGCCTACCTGGCACGCATCCTCGCGGTGAACCCGGCGTACAACGCCATCGTCAGCCTGCAACCCGACGAGCAGCTGCTGACGGCGGCTGACGCGCGTGACGCCCAGCTGGCGCGTGGCGAGTCGATGGGCTGGATGCACGGCATGCCGCAGGCCATCAAGGACATGGCCAACTGCGCCGGCATCGCCACCACGCAGGGCTCGTCACTGTTGCGCGACTTTGTGCCGCGCGAAGACGGGCTGATGGCCAGCCGCATGAAGGCCGCCGGCTGCCTGGTGCTGGGCAAGACCAACACGCCCGAGTTCGGTCTGGGCTCGCACACCTTCAACGAGGTATTTGGCGTGACCCGCAACGCCTGGGACCCTGCGCGCTCGGCCGGTGGCAGCAGTGGCGGCGCCGCGGTGGCGCTGGCGCAGCGGCTGTTGCCGGTGGCCGACGGCTCCGACTTCATGGGCAGCCTGCGCAACCCGGCCGCCTGGAACCACGTGTTCGGGCTGCGACCGTCGCAGGGGCGCGTGCCGCTATCGCCAGCATCCGATGTGTGGGTGTCGCAATTGTCCACCGAAGGGCCGATGGGCCGCACCGTGACCGACGTGCTGCGGCTGCTGAAACTGCAGGCTGGCCCAACGCCAAACGCTCCTATTTCAATAGCAAATATTGACCATCTAACGTGGACCTCACTCGCTTTTGACCCCAAAAACATCAGAATCGGCTGGCTCGGCGACCTGAACGGCTACCTG
Organism: Betaproteobacteria bacterium; assembly: GCA_031411575.1. Classification (GTDB taxonomy): domain Bacteria; phylum Pseudomonadota; class Gammaproteobacteria; order Burkholderiales; family Burkholderiaceae_C; genus JANOBJ01. Next base: position 3,734 of record JANOBJ010000240.1, read on the forward strand.
CCCATGGAGCCGGGCATCCTCGACGTGTCGGCACAGGCGTTGAAGCGGCTGGAGGGCATGGGATGCATCGTCGAGCCGGTGTCGCTCGGGCGTTTTGACCCGGCCACCGTCTGGCACGCCTGGCTGGTCTGGCGGCGCCTGCTGGTGGCCGGTCGGATCGCGCCGCTGCTGCTCAAGCCCGGCAACCGCGCGCACATCAAGCCTGAAGCGCTGTGGGAATACGACCAGGCGCAGGGCTTGACCGGCCCGCAGTTTTTGGCCGCCAGCACCCAGCGCAGCGCCTTTTACCGCCACATGCTGGAGTTGCTGTCGCGCTTTGACGTACTGGCGCTGCCGACCACCCAGGTATGGCCGTTTGACGCCAGCCTGCGCTGGCCGCAGGCCATCAACGGCCAGCCGATGGACACCTACCACCGCTGGATGGAAGCGGTGATCTACGCCACCTTCGCGGGCTTGCCTTGCCTGAGCGTGCCGGCCGGCTTTGGCAACCTGGACGGCCCGATGCCGGGCCCGGTGACAGCTGAAAGCGGACCCGCCGCCTGGCCCGCCGGCATCCAGCTGATCGGCCAGCCGCAGGGCGATTTCGCCTTGCTGAAGCTCGGACACGCGTACGAGCAGGCTGCGCAGGACATCCTGCGGATCACACCACCGGAGATGGCTTAGAGCGCGCCGATCCAGCAGGCCCGCTGAATCGCCGCCATCTTGTTGTCGACCTTGAGCTTGGCCATCGCATTGGCCAGGTGGTAATTGACGGTGCGCTCGGTGCACGACAGCTGTTCGGCGCTTTCGCGCGCAGTCATGCCGCCAAACGCCAGGGCCAGGCATTCGCGCTCACGTGGGCTCAGCAAGCCCCGCGCAGTGGCGATGGCGCGCTTGACCAGCGGCCAGAAATTGAGCGCCGACCATGCCAGCGACGCCGCTTCGGCCCGGTCGTGCAGCTCGCGCGGGCTGAACATGAAGCACTCGAACGCCCGCCCGGCCGGCAGCGAAAACTCCACGCGGATGACGGTCTGGTAGCCGCGCGCGAGCCACAGCGCGCGCCAGCGGCTGCTGCCCGGCGCCTCGGATTTGGCGATGTGCTGCCACGCCACCAGCGGCGCGTCCGACCCGGTCCATGGCGCGCCGAAATCGACGCTTTGTGCCAGCGCCTTGGCGGGCTCGGCCAGGACCGGTGGGTGCACGGCCATGACTTCGCGCTCGTCCATTCGGCCAAACGGGTTGGGGCCGAGCACCACCACCGCTTCCACCGAAAACTCCCGCAGCGCGCCGACCCAGTCCTTGAGCAGCCCATCGAGCTCGGCACTGTCAAAGTTAACAGGGTGCTGCATCGACGTGTGTATGAAGAACCGGGACAATAGCACGCCGGTGTGTATACCGTTACATCCACAATTGGCAGGCGCCAGGCGCCTGCACTGACCCGTTGGACCCCTCCTTGTTTCCCCTGAGGCCGACCCTTTGCTGATTCGCCAACTGTTACAGGCCGCATTTGCTTCAAGGAGCGAGTTGGTCTCGGCACCGCTCCAGCCGATCCTGCACCCGTCGCTGTGGCGGCTGCGCTGGCTGGGCCTGTTCACGCTGGTCGGGCACCCCCTGTTTCACCTGATCTGGGGCGTCTGGCTGCCCCAGCCCTACGAGAACACGCTGATGCGGTTCGGGCTGAGCCTGTCCGGCGTGGCGCTGATGGCCAGCCCGGTCTGCCGCGACCCGACCAGCAAGCTGGCCAACAGCGTGTTCACGGCGGTGTTCTGGGTCCAGCTGCCGCTGTTCTTCAGCTGGATGTACCTCTGCAACGGCGGCAACACCGTCTGGCTGGCGAGCTTTTGCGCGATGATCCTGATCTATTACGCGGTGACCGACTGGCGCATCGCGACCGCCGGCATCCTGATCGGCGGCTTGCTGGCCGCGCAACTGTTTGCGTGGTTCGGCCCGGCGGGCGGCGGGGTGCCGCTCGCGGAAATTCCGGTCAATGCGGTGGTGATCGCCTTCTCATGGGCCAGCGCCCTGCTGCTGGGCCTGTCATCGGCCGACTTGCGGCGCGAGCACCTCAAGCACACGCTGACCACGATGGGCATCATGGCGCACGAGCTGCGCACGCCGCTGGCCACCATGTCCCTGATCGGCGACGCCATGCGCGGCGAGGTACGCGCGCCTGCCAGCGGCGAGGAGCCTTCCCAGTTGGACAAGCTGGCGCAGCGCCTGCACGTGCTGGTGCGCAACATGAACCACCAGATCGACATGCAGATGACCAACGCACGGCTGAACCGGCTGCCGGGTCGCAAGGAAACGGTGTCGGCCGCCAATGTGGTGCAGCAGGTGGTGCAGAACTACCCTTACCGCAGCACCCGCGAGCGCGAATGCGTGGTGCTGCATGTGCGTCGCGATTTCCTGTTCCAGTCGTCACCCACGCTGTTTGCCCAGGTGATCGACAACCTGCTCAAGAACGCGTTGAAGGCATTGGCGGCGACCAGCACGCCGGCCCAGCCCGGCGACCTGATGATCGAGATCGGCGTGCTCCAGAACAGGGGCCGCATCATCGTCTCAGACCACGGCATTGGCATTGACCCGCAGCTGCAACCCCGGGTGTTTGAAGCCTTTTTCTCCACCGACAGCGGTAGCGGTCACGGCCTGGGTCTGGCATTCTGCAAGCGCGTGGTGCAAGGCGCCCGCGGCACCATCCGGGTGAACTCCGAGCCCGGCAAGGGCGCCACCTTCACCATCGAACTGCCGCTGTTCCGCTGACATGCCCCGCCTGATCCGCCTGACCCACGTACGCCCATGACCTTTCCCCTTTCCAACTCCCCCGGCACGATCGTTTTCCTCGATGACGATCCTGACTACCTTGAAATGCTGGCATTGGTGTTGCCGCGGCACTGGCATGTGCTGCTGTTCCTGCGCCCGCAGGACTGCATCAACCACCTGCAGCAGGAGCCACCGCTGTGGGAGGCGGACGCCTGGGACCAGCAGCGGGTGATCGACCACTGGCGCGAATCGGGCGCGCCACTGATTCCGCAGGTGCTGCGCTACTGGCAAGAGAGTTCCCGCCGTTTCAGCCTGGCGCGCGTGTGCGTGGTCGATTATTCGATGCCGGCCATGGACGGCCTGCAGGCTCTGGGCGAACTGGTCGAATGGCCGGGCTGCCGGGTGCTGCTGACCGGCCAGGCCGACGAGCAACTGGCGGTGGATGCCTTCAACCGCGGCCTGATCGATCAGTTCGTACCCAAGCAGACGCCCAACATCTCCAAGCACCTGATTGACGTGATCAAACGTTTGCTCGCCACCAGCAACTCGCCCCACGCACAGGCCTGGCGGTCCACGCTGTCGCCCCGCCAGAATGCGTTGCTGCGGGTGCCGTCGGTGGCGCTGGCCCTGTCGGAGCAGGTAGCCGAGCGCCAGTGGGTTGAGTACGTCACGCTGGGCAGTCCGTTTGGCGTGCTCGGCGTGGATGTACAGGGGCACGCCAGCTGGCTGCAACTGGAGCCGTTCGAGGGCCTGGCCGAGTTGGCCGAACTGGCGGCCACCGAGGGGGTGGACGCCGGCCAGCTGGAGGCAATACGGTCCGGTGAACAGCTGCCCGACATTGAGCTGCGCCAGTCGCTCGGCCGCGCCAGCCCGCCTGCGCTGGCGCCGGCGTTTGCGGTCGGGCGCGAAGAATTGCTGCTGGGCGCGATTTTTCCCATCGCACCCGAACATGTGCCCGACCCGACCCACAGTTTCAGCCAGTGGCTGGCCCGTCAGGCGCCTCGCCGCGTCAAGGACTGATCAGGCTTCGGCGGCCGCGGCGCTGCCCGGTGCAACCCGCTGGCGCCGCGCGATCGGCCAGTTCCACGGCTGCACCAGCGGCGCAATGGCGGCGGCCGCCTGCTCCACATGGCTCAACTCGGCCTCGGTCAGGCAGGCCGACAGGGTGAGCCGCACCAATGAGCGGTTGCGGCTGGTGGCCGGCGCGCAGAACACCGCGCCAAACACGCCCTGCGCTTCCAGCTGGTCGCGCAGCGCCATGGTGTCGGGCTCGGCACCGGCTTCCAGCGCGATGATCTGCTCCGACCCCTGGTGGATCGGATAGCCCAGCTCGGTCAGCCGCTGGCGCAGGCGCCGCGTGTGCGCATGCAGCCGCTCGCGCGCATCGTCGCTCCCCTGCACTACCCGCAGCGTCGCAGCCAGGCCGGCGATCTCGTGCGGCAGCAGGCAGGAACTGAAAATATTGGGAAAGCTCTCGCTCAGGATGTAGTACCGCATGGCGGCGGGCATCGTGAAGAAACCGGCACGCCCGGCAAAGGCCTTGGCCAGGCTGGCGGTGATGAAGTGCACCCGGTCGGTCAGGCCCAGCTGGGCGCACAGCCCGGCGCCACCGGGACCATGCGTGCCCAGCGAATGCGACTCGTCCACCAGGATCATGCTGCCGTGGCGCTCGGTCACCTCCACCATCTGCTGCAGCGGGCACAGCGCCCCCGTGGTGCTGTACACCGAATCCACCACCACGATGCCCGGCCCATGCCGGGACATCATGCGGTCCAGATGCTCGGGATCGTTGTGGCGGAAAGCATGGCCTGGCGCGCGCGCGGCGTGCACACCTTCCCACAGCGAGGTGTGAGCCATGGTGTCCACGTACACCGGCGTGTCGCGATCAGCGATGGCCTGCAACAGGCCAGTGTTGGCGGCGTAGCCCGACTGGCAGACAAAGCCGTCTTCCTTGCCCAGCCATTGCGCCAGGTCGGTCTCCAGCGCTCGGGCCGGATGGTCAGCCAGCAGGAACACGCCCGACTGGATCACGAACTCATTGTCGCGGCGCAGCGCCGATACTTGGGCATTGACGATGTCGGCGTGGCCGGTGATGCCCAGGTAGTCGTTGCCATCCAGACGCACGGCATTGGGGCCGGCCGGCTGGCCGTGCAGGACAAACTTGCCGCCCCACAGCTTGTCCCAGCGAGGCGCAAAGTCGCGCGCGATGCGGGTGAGGTAATGTGGCGCGAGCGGTGGTTTGACGGGTGGGTGGAACGATCGTGTGGCCGGCGGAGGGGTATGAGACAGGGGGCTGAGGGTAGGCGAAGCGAGGGAGTGCATGAAGGGTCCTGATTGACAACGACACCTTCATTGAAAGTGCAAAACTGCACACTTTGGTG
>JANOBJ010000241.1:0-21337 GCA_031411575.1 Betaproteobacteria bacterium
CATAAATGCCGTAGAAGGCCATGCGATTCACCGGCTCCAGCCCCACTTCCTTGAAGGTGGGCACATTGGGCAACTGGGCCAGCCGCTGAGGTGCCGACACCACGAGGGGTACCAGGCGACCGCGCTGGATGAAAGGCAGGGCAGACGGCAGGTTGTCAAAAATGATCGGCACCTGGCCCGCCACCGTGTCATTGAGCGCAGGCCCCGCACCGCGGTAGGGAATGTGCGTCACGAACACGCCAGCCAGGCCTTTCCACAGCTCGGTCTGCAGGTGGCCAATGCCGCCCGTGCCCGACGAGGCGTACGAATACTTGCCGGGGCTCTTTTTCAGCTCGGCAATGAAGGCCTTGTAGTCCTTGGCCGGAAAGCTCGGGTGCACCGCAATCAGGTTGGGCGTGGCCGCAATGTTGATGATCGCCGTGAAATCGGTCGTGGGGTTGTACGGAATCTTCGGGTTGATGGCCGGGTTGGCGGCGGTCGTGGAGACCGTGGCCATGCCCAGCGAATACCCGTCGGGCACGGCGCGCACCGTTTCGGTGGCGCCAATCACGCCCCCGCCGCCGGCCTTGTTCTCCACCACCACGGGCTGACCGAGCGCCTTGCCCAGACCATCGGAAATGACGCGGGCCACGATATCGGTAGTACCACCGGGCGCAAACGGCACCTGCAGCTTGACCGGCTTGTTGGGGTAGGCCTGCGCAAAAGCCGTGTTGCCCGCAAACGCGGCAACGAGTAGCGCAAACCAGTGACGGCGTTGCATGGAATGACTCCTGAATCCAAGTGAAAAGAAAGTCTGCCTCAGGGAAAGACCGAACCGAGACAGGTTGAATCGTAAAGGCAAGAGACGTTCCCGCGACCCGTGGTTTACGCATAAGGACAAACCCGGGGGCGTGACGCCCGAATCCGGTATTCTCAACGCGTGAACTACGCGCAACTGCTCTTCCCCGATTTCTCCCTGATTCTGTGCGGCTATCTGGTGTGCCGCTACACCGCCCTCAACCGCACCGTCTGGGAGCAGGTGGAGAGCCTGACGTATTACTTCCTGTTCCCCGTGCTGCTGTTTCATTCGATCGTGCGCAGCCCGCTGGACATGGGGGCCGCCTCGGGCCTGATTGCGGCGGGCCTGAGCATGGGCGTGATCGGCATCGCGCTGGCCTACAGCCTGCCCTACCTGCCGTGGATCGGGCCGCGCATCGAGGCGAGCGACCACGCCGGCAGCGCGCAGGTGGCGTTCCGCTTCAACTCGTTCATCGCGCTGGCGCTGGCCGAGCGGCTGGCCGGCCCCGAAGGGCTGCTGTTGATCGCGGTGCTGATTGGCGTATGCGTGCCGCTGTTCAATGTGGGCGCGGTCTGGCCGATGGCGCGGCACGCGCAGCGCGGTTTCGTGCGCGAGTTGCTGCGCAACCCGCTGATCATCGGCACCGCCACCGGTCTGGCGGCCAACCTGCTGGGCTTCGAGCTGCCGGTGTGGCTCGAGCCCACGGTCACGCGCATCGGCGCGGCGTCGCTGGCGCTGGGGCTGATGGCCGCCGGCGCGGGCATGCAGTTCGGCACCCTGGCACGCGCCAAGACGCTGGCCGTGGCGGTGCTGTCGATCCGCCACTTCATCCTGCCGCTGGTGGCGCTGGGCTTGTCCAAGGCGTTTGGCCTGTCACCGGTGCAGAGCACCGTGCTGCTGGCGTTCTCGGCCATGCCCACCGCATCGAGCTGCTACGTGCTGGCCGCGCGCATGGGTTACAACGGCCCGTACGTGGCCGGGCTGGTCACCCTCTCCACCCTGCTGGGCATGGCGAGCCTGCCGTTCGCATTGGGTGTTTTGAGATGATTTTCAAGCCGAATCAGCCTGTTGTCGGCGTCCACTGGCCATAGTTTGCTATTATATTTATAGCACTCTGTCAGAGTTGCGAGCGCAGCAGCGAAGCCAGTCGTTCGCCCAGTTTCTCGCGCAGCGGCCGGTCGCTCCATTCAGCAAGGGTGATGGGGCGAGCCTTCGCGAGATCGGCCTCGAAAATCGCCGACTGCTGCCGTGCAAAATCAGCGTTGACGACGTTGAGCGTCGCCTCGTCATTGAGCCGGAACGACCGATTGTCGAAATTGGTGGAGCCGACCGAGACCAGCAACTGGTCCACGATCATCACCTTGCAGTGGTACATGGTGGGCCGGTACTCCGCGATCACCGCGCCCGCGGCCAGCAGACTGCCCCAGCGTCCACGCGATGCGCTGCGCACCATGTCGCTGTCAATGTGCTCACCGGGAACCACGATGCGCAGCTTCACGCCCCGCTGCAGGGCCTCGAGCAAGGTGCGCAGCATCAGGTCATCGGGCACAAAATACGCCGCCGACAGGTCAATGCTGCGCGCAGCCGCGGTCACAGCCAGCAGGTACATCAGCTGCATGCTCTCGCTGCCGCCAGAGGGCGAGCTGCTGAACATCTGCGCCTGCTCGTTGCCGACCGGCTCCAGCGGCGGAAAGTAATCGGCGCCATACAGCACCTCGCCAGTCGCCTTGATCCAGTTATCCAGAAAGACGGCCTGTACCTGCGCCACCACCGGCCCTTCAATCTGGAAATGTGTGTCGCGCCAATGCTCCGGGTCTTGTGCGTTGCCGGTCCAGTGCGGCGCGATGCCCACGCCACCGGTAAACGCCACGCGGCCGTCGGTGACCAGCAGCTTGCGGTGGGTCCGGTTGTTCATGCGCCCCAGATGGGACCAGTGAGGCGGATGGAACTTGCGAATCTGCACGCCCGCCTCCACCATGCCCGACATCAGGCTGTCGTCCATCCTGGCGCTGCCCACCCAATCGAGCAACACGTGCACCTTCACCCCGTTGCGGGCCCGCTCGGCCAGCGCATCGGCAAACTCGCGGCCAATGTCACCCGACCAGTAGATGTAGGTTTCAAACGTGATGGAGGTTTTGGCGGCGCGGATCGCGGCCAGCATCGGCGGAAAAATCTGGTCGCCGTTCAGCAGCACGCGATGCCGGTTGCCGCTGATGAACGGCGGCCCCAAGAACAGGCCAAGCTCCTGCGTGAACCGCGGCTCATCCAGCGAATACAGGCGACTGATGCGGCGATCGATCTTTTTCTCGCCGCCAATGAAGTTGACGGCCAGCAGCACCAGCACCAAGGTCAATGCCACCGCGCCGGCGACCCAAAGCGTGCGACTGGCCATGCTGTTTGCGTGCGCTGCCGTGCGGCCTACAGCCGCGGCGGATCGGTTTCACGGGCCGGGTGGCGGTGCAGACCCACCGCCGCGACAAATGGCGCAATGGCCTTCGCAGCGCTCTCAAACACCAGCACGCCTGTGTCGGCCTCGCCCGATGGCAGCTCGCTGCCGATGCCCTGCGCTTCCAGCAACGTGCGCGAGGCACCCAGAGCGAGCATTGTCTTGCAGTGCCGGTACTGGTTCTGGATGAACTCGGCCACCTGGCCGCTCTTGGCGAGCGCCTGCGCGCCTGCCTTGCCGCCCGGCAACGCCATGGCGTCAAACAACACGCCAGGCGAATTCTCGAGCGAGCCGTCAGCCTGCAGCACGCCACCGGCGGACGTCTTGACCGACCCGATTCGTATGCCCACTACCCATGGCACGGCGCCGGCTTTCTTCAGGGCGCCCTGCAGCGCGGCGACGTCGTCGCCGTCCACCCCGTCAGCCACGAGGATGGCGATTTTTCGGGTGCGGATGCCGCCGTCGCCGGGCAGCGCGGTCAGTGACAGCGCGGGTGACGTGGTGACCTCGGGCTTGGCCGGCTTTGCCAGTACACGGGGCAGCGCCTTGGGGCACTTCATCCCCAGCCCATCAGCCACCTTCTGCGCCAGATCGGCCGACACATTGACCAGCGAGGCGACCATGCGCTCGCGGATCGCGGGCACGGTAAGTTTGCTCAGCTCGAACCGGAAGCCACTGGCGATGTGCGCCTGCTCCACCGCGGTCTGGCTGGTGTAGAACAGCGTGGCCTGGGTGTAGTGGTCGGCAAATTTCTCGGGCTTGCCACGGAGCTTGTCTTCGCGCACCGGTTCCGGGAACGACACAAAGCCGCCGGCAGCACCCGCCTGAAACGGGCAGCCGCCGCCCAGCGAGTTGGGCTCGTACGACACCCGGCCGCGGTGGATGGCCTGGCGGTGGAGACCATCGCGCTGGTTGTTGTGCACGGCCTTTAACGGCGCGTTGATCGGAATCTCATGGAAGTTGACGCCGCCCAGACGCGTGATCTGGGTGTCGATGTACGAGTGCAGCCTCCCGGCCAGCAGCGGATCATTGGAGAAATCGATGCCGGGCACCACGTGTGCGGCACAAAAAGCCACTTGCTCGGTCTCGGCAAAGAAGTTGTCAGGGTTGCGGTTCAGCACCATGCGGCCCACCGGCTTCACCGGCACCAGCTCTTCGGGGATGAGCTTGGTAGCATCGAGTACATCAAAGCTGAAGCCTTCGGCCTGCTTCTCAGTAAAGATTTGCAGGCCCAGTTCCCACTCGGGGTACTCGCCGGCCTCGATCGCGTCCCACAAATCACGGCGGTGAAAATCGGCGTCGGCGCCCTGCAGTTTGGCGGCCTCGTCCCACACCAGACAATGGGTGCCGAGCATCGGTTTCCAGTGGAACTTCACAAAATGCGACTCGCCCTCTGCGTTGACCAGCCGGAAGGTGTGCACGCCAAAGCCCTGCATCATGCGCAGGCTGCGCGGAATGGCGCGGTCAGACATGGCCCACATGAGCATGTGGGTCGATTCCGGCATCAGCGAGGCGAAGTCCCAGAAGGTGTCGTGCGCCGACGCCGCCTGCGGCATGCCGTGGTGCGGCTCGGGCTTGACCGCGTGGATCAGATCGGGGAACTTCATCGCGTCCTGGATGAAGAACACCGGGATGTTGTTGCCCACCAGATCCCAATTGCCGGCGTCGGTATAGAACTTGACGGCAAAGCCCCGCACGTCGCGTGCGGTGTCCACCGAGCCGCGTTCACCGGCCACGGTGGAGAAGCGAACGAACACCGGCGTCAGCTTGCCGGCTTTGGCGAAGGGCGCGGCGCAGGTGTACTTGGCCAGCGGCGCGTAGCACTCGAAAAACCCGTGCGCCGCCGACCCACGCGCATGCACGATGCGCTCGGGGATGCGCTCATGGTCGAAGTGCGTGATCTTCTCGCGCAGGATGAAATCTTCCAGCAGCGCCGGGCCGCGCAGACCTGCCTTGAGCGAGCTCTGGTTGTCGGCGATGGCCACGCCCTGATTGGTGGTGAGCACCTGGCCGCCTGCGTCGGTGCGAACCCGGTCGAGCGAATCATTGCCGCGGTTTTTGCCCGGTTCGGGTTTGCCCGCGCCAGTCTTGCCGGATGGAATGGTTTCGCTCAGGGTGCTGCCGGTCAGTTCCGGTACCTTTGACAGCGTGTGCTGCCCTTGTGGCGGCCGGATGGCATTGGTGCGGCCGATCTCAGCGGGCTTGTTGGCGTTGAACGGCACAGCTGCGACCAGCTTTTGCACGCCCGCGGCTTGCGCGGCCATCGCGTCCGGGCCGCCGGCGGCGGGTTTGGCACTGACGCGCCTGACGGCTCTTGCCTTTCCCTGGGTCGCTGCCGGTTGTTTGCCGGACGCGCCAGCGAGCTTGATGGGTGGGGATTTGGGCATGGTTGCGCTCTGGTTGATAGGCCGCCCCGGCCGGAAAGCAGGGTGCAGCAGCCATTGACGGGGCTCACCAAATGAATTGTTGGTGAGCTGTCGGTGCCACGCCGTCGGCAGGTTCCACCAGCGGGTGTAGGACAAATTCGTCTGGCGCACCGGCTTGTTGCCGGGGACGGCATATGCTATATTATTAATAGCAAACTATGACCATTCGACGCTGACCACGGGCCTAAAACGCTTGAAAATGCTGCTCGAGAGCCCATGCCACATGCTCCCTCACGACCGCACTCCCATGCCCGCTGCGCGATCGCAAGGCCGCACGCACAACGGGTTCGTTCGAGGCCTTGAGCGCATTGCCCAGCGCCACGGCGATATTGCGCAACCAGCGGTCATGCCCGATGCGCCGGATCGCGCTGCCCTCGGTGTGGCGCAAAAATTCGTCTTCGGTCCAGGCGAACAGCTGCACCAGCTGCTGGCCGGTCAGGCCCTCGCGCGGGTCGAAGTCGGGCAGCGCGCTGCGCTGGGCAAACTTGTTCCATGGGCAGACCAGCTGGCAGTCGTCGCAACCGTAAATGCGGTTGCCCATCAGCGGGCGCAACTCGAGCGGGATCACACCTGCGTGCTCGATCGTCAGGTAAGAGATGCAACGGCGTGCATCCAGCCGGTGCGGCGCCACGATGGCGCGGGTGGGGCAGACGTCGATGCAGGCGTTGCAGCTGCCACAGTGTTCGGTCACGGGCGCGCTTGTCGGCAGCGCGATGTCCACATAGATCTCACCCAGAAAAAACATCGATCCGGCCTCGCGGTTCAGCACCAGCGTGTGCTTGCCGCGCCAGCCCTGGCCGCTGCGCGTGGCCAGCTCAACCTCGAGCACGGGTGCGGAATCGGTGAACACGCGGTAGCCGAACGGGCCGATCTGCGCGCCGATGCGGTCGCTCAGGCGCTGCAGGCGCGCGCGCAACACCTTGTGGTAGTCACGGCCGCGTGCATACATCGAGACGATGGCCTCGCCGGGGCGCTTCAGGCGGTCAAACTCCGCAGCCTGCCAGTCGTCGTCGGTATCGCGCGGCAGGTAGTCCATGCGCGCGGTGATCACGCTGGCCGTGCCGGGCACCAACTCGGCGGGGCGCGCGCGCTTCAGGCCATGCGCGGCCATGTAGTGCATGTCGCCATGGAACCCTTCAGCCAGCCAGCGCGTCAAACCCGGCTCGGCGGAGGACAAATCCACACCCGCCACGCCAATTTGGGAAAATCCGAGTTCCAGCGCCCACGACTGGATGCTGCTCACGAGAAAAGGACCGTCGATCTGACTGCTGCTGAACGCCATCCGGCCATTGTAGAAAGCGCCCCCGCCACGGCCCCTGCCGGCGGCGAGGGTGGTCGCGCCAGCCTGCTCTGGCGCACCGAAGACGACACCGCCGCGTTTGCCGGGCAGCTGGCCGCACTGCCGGCGGTTCGCCATGCCTTCATTGAGCTGCATGGCGATCTGGGGGCCGGCAAGACCACGCTGGTGCGCCATCTGCTGCGCGCGCTCGGCGTGCAGGGCCGCATCAAGAGCCCCACCTACGCCGTGGTGGAGCCGCACACCGCGCCGCCCCTCGCTGGTCACGACACGCCGCTGGACATCTGGCATTTCGATTTTTACCGCTTCAACGACCCACGCGAGTGGGAAGACGCGGGCTTTCGCGACGTCTTCGCCAGCGCCGGCCTGAAACTGGCCGAGTGGCCCGAGAAAGCCGCGGCGATGCTGCCACGCGCCGATCTGGCCGTCTATCTCGAGGCACAGACCGATGCGTCGCGCACGGTGCAGCTGCGAGCCCACACGCCTACCGGCGAGGCTTTGTTGCAAGGGATGGCCGCATGAAGCGCCGCGACCTGATCGGCCGGGGGCTGGCGCTGCAGGCCGGCCCGGTGGTCCTGTTGCTCGGCCAGGCCGAGATCGCACGGGGGGCCACGATCGTCGCGGTGCGGGTCTGGCCGGCGCCGGACTACACCCGCGTCACCATCGAGAGCGATGACGAACTCAAGGCCCGGCAGTTCTTCGTGGGCAGCCCGCCGCGGCTGGCGGTGGACATCGAGGGCATTGACCTGTACCCCGCCCTGCGCGAGCTGGTCGCCAAGGTGAATGCCGACGACCCGTTCATCAACGGCATCCGCGTCGGGCAGAACACGCCGGGCGTGGTGCGCCTGGTGATCGACCTCAAGCAGCCCGTGCTGCCCCAGGTGTTCACGCTGCCGCCGATCGCGGCCTACCAGCACCGGCTGGTGTTTGACCTGTACCCCACCCAGGCCGCCGACCCGCTGGAAGCGCTGATCGCCGAGCGGCTGCGCGATGCGCGCCAGAGCGAAGGTGCCCGGCAGGCCGCCAGCGCCGGGGTGTCGCTGTCACGGCCCGCGGCACCGGGTACCGACCCGCTGGGTGAACTCATTGCGCGGCAGGCCGAAAAACCGGCCTCGTCCGCGAACGCTACACATTCAATAGCAAAAAATGACCAGGGGACGGGGACCTCAGGGCAAAAACCTTCAAAAAACGACCCGGCGAGCCCGGCCCGGACCGACCGCCTCATCATCATCGCGCTGGACCCGGGCCACGGCGGCGAAGACCCGGGCGCGATCGGCCCTGCGGGCACGCGCGAGAAAGATGTGGTGCTGAAAGTCGCGCATCTGCTGCGCGACCGCATCAACGCCACCACCATCAACGGCAACCCGATGCGGGCCTTTCTGACGCGCGACGCCGACTTCTTTGTGCCGTTGCAGGTACGCGTGCAAAAGGCGCGCCGGGTGCAGGCCGATCTGTTCGTGAGCATCCATGCCGACGCGTTCTTCACGCCCACGGCACGGGGTGCCAGCGTGTTCGCGTTGAGCCAGGGCGCCGCGTCGAGCAGCGCCGCGCGCTGGATGGCCGACAAGGAAAACAAGGCTGACCTGGTGGGTGGGCTCAACGTCAAGGCCAAGGACGCGCAGGTGCAGCGCGCCCTGCTCGACATGAGCACCACCGCGCAGATCAACGACAGCCTGAAGCTCGGCAGCGCCGTGCTCGGCGAGATCGGAAATGTTGGCAAGCTGCACAAGCCGCGCGTGGAGCAGGCCGGCTTTGCCGTGCTGAAGGCGCCCGACATCCCGAGCGTGCTGATTGAAACTGCCTTCATCAGCAACCCCGAAGAAGAAGCCAAGCTCAAGAGCGACACCTACCAGGAGCAGCTGGCCGACGCGATCATGCGCGGCATCGGCCGCTATTTTGCGAAGAACCCGCCACTGGCGCGCAACCGCGCCGTGTAGGCCATGCCAGACACAACCCCCTCCTTCGGCGGCGACGCAACCGCGCTGCAATCCGTTGTCGGCTGGGTCCTGGTGATGGCCATCACCCTGCTCGCCTGCGGTGTTGCGCGGGGCCAGTCGCTACCGGCTACCACCCCGCCCGCGGCCGATGCGGCGGACCCGATGAATTCGGCCGCCTGCCAGGGTGCGCGGCAGCGCCTTGATGCCGCCCTGGGCGCGGCCGTGGCCAACCGAGACGCCAACGCCGCCGCACTCGACACGGCGCGCAAGCAGGCCCAGCAAATCTGCCTGGGCCGCGAGACCCGCAGCACGCGGGGCCTGCGTCCGCCCCAGCCCGTGACGGCCGTGCCGCCGACGACGGCGCCGGTCGGGCCGTCAGCGACGGTGCCGCCAGCGCGGCCGTCACCGGTGCCAAGGCAGGCCATCGCGCCACCACCGGCGGTTGTGGCCCCGGCCCCGCCGCCAGTGGCCATCCCCAGACCCACGGTCATCACCGGCTGCGACCCGGGCGGGTGCTGGGACAGCAATGGCACACGGCTGCCGCGCACCGGCCCCAACCTGATGGGGCCGAGCGGGCTGTGTAGCGTGCAGGGCAATTTCGCGTACTGCCCGTGACCACACGGGCGCGGTTTAGCGGGCAAGCCCTGGTCAAGCGGCCAGGAGTTCCCGTTCGAACGGGTTGCGCAGGGCCTCAGCGACTTCACGCGCCAGTCGCGTTGCCACCGCTTCGGCTTGTACAGCACTCAGGCACTCCACCATCACGCGCAGCACCGGTTCGGTGCCCGAGGCGCGCAGCAACACGCGCCCCTGGTCGCCGAGTTCCAGTTCCGCCCGCTGGCGGCAGCTCTGGATCTGCGCATTGTTTTCCAGAGAATCATGCGCGTGGACCGGCACATTGACCATGCATTGCGCGTGCAGGCTCAGGCCATCGCAGAGTTGAGCCAGCCCCTTTCCCGCACGGCGCATCGCGCCGAGCACCTGCAAGGCCGCGATGATGCCGTCGCCCGTGCTGTGGTGGTCCAGGCAGATGATGTGGCCCGAGCTTTCGCCACCCAGGCGCCAGCCCCGCTGCTTGAGCAGTTGCAGCACATGCCGATCGCCCACGGATGCCCGTGCAAACGCCATGCCCCGGCGGTTCAGGGCGTGCTCCAAACCCAGGTTGCTCATCACCGTTCCCGCCACACCGCCGATCAGGCCGCCGTGACGCTGCGTGTCGCAAGCCAGCACATAGAGCAGTTCATCACCCTCAAAAATACGACCTTCCGCGTCCACCATTGCCAGCCGGTCACCGTCCCCATCCAGCGCAATGCCCACGTCGGCGCGATGCGCGCGCACCGCCTGTGACAGGTACTGCGGCACCGTGGCGCCCACCTGATCGTTGATGTTCAGCCCATTGGGCGCAGCGCCCATCACGATCACATGCGCGCCCAGTTCATGGAAAACGATGGGGGCCACTTCGTGGCAGGCACCGTTGGCCGCATCGACCACGATCTTCAAGCCCCGGAGATCCACGCCTGCGGCAAGCGAGCGCTTGCAGAAATCCACATACACGGCTCCCGCCGCCGGTAGTCGCCGCACACGTCCCAGATGCTCGGACGCCACGCAGCTCAGGTCGCCCGACATGCGTTGTTCGATCTGCGACTCCATGGCATCCGGCAGCTTGTCACCATCGGCTGAGAAAAACTTGACGCCATTGTCCTGATACGGGTTGTGCGAGGCACTCACCACCGCGCCGGCCTGGAACCCGAGAATCCGGGTGAGGTAGGCGATGGCGGGCGTCGGCAACTCCCCGCACAGCACGGCGTCCACACCCGCTGCCGAGAACCCGGCTTGCAACGCCGCTTCCAGCATGCCGGCCGATACCCGCGTGTCGGTGCCGATCGCCACCGCGGGCCGTCGCGGTTGCCCCGCGTGCTGTTCGGCCAGCAATTGCCCGGCTGCATGGGCCAGCCGCATGACGGTCTGGGGCGTCATCGGCTCCTGCCCCACTGGCGCGCGCACGCCGTCGGTTCCAAAAATTCTGAGTGTCGTCATGGCTGTTCCTTGGCCCGTGGCAAAAAGCGCTGGTCTGCACCACAAATGTGCAGCCACCAGCGCAGCAAGTTTGCTGCCGGTTGACAGCGCACGTCTGTGCGCTCGCGAACCCATTTACCCATGCGACGGTTGGGGGAATACCGCCCGCTGGCGGCGTGTGCGCTATCGAACAGACGACGCCGGGAAGGGGCCGGAAGATCGCGCCACACTCCACCCGAAGGCACACCTTGTATACGGACCGCGCGTTCTTTTTTCGTCTGTGCAAGCTTGCATCCTGCGCAGCGGCCAGCGGCCTCGTGCTGACGGCACGCGCGGCCCAGGCGGCTGCCGAATCGTTGCCAGCCACGGTAACGGCAGCGCCGATGACGCTGTTCGTATCGTGGACAGAACGGCCGCTGGCCGTGGGCCTGGCCGTCGTGCTCGGCCTCATCGTGCTGGTCATGATGGCCTACGGCATCCGGCACATCATTTTCACCTTGAGCCGCCTGTTCGGGGGCCAACGCTACCCCTACGCGGACATCGACACCGCCCAGTGGCCGCAGATCACGGTCTTCATTGCGGCGCACAACGAGGAAAAGGTCATCGCGGGATGCCTCACGGCGCTGCTTGAGACCGACTATCCCGCCGATCGCATCAAGATCGTGCCGGTCAACGACCGATCCGGGGACGGAACGCGGGCGATCATTGACCGGTATGTCGCGTTGCATCCGAATCGGATTGTTCCATTCCACCGGACCAGCGGAAAACCCGGCAAGGCGGCCGCCCTGAAAGATGCACTGGCCTATGCCAAAGGGGATATCGCCATCATTTTCGATGCCGACTACATTCCCGGGCGTGGGTTGCTGCGCCAACTGGCCACGCCATTCTTCGACCCCGAGGTGGGCGCGGTCATGGGCCGCGTCGTCCCCATCAATGCCGGCACCAACCTGTTGACCCGCATGCTCGACCTGGAGCGCTCGGCCGGCTACCAAGTGGACCAGCAGGCACGCATGAACCTGCGGGCGGTTCCCCAGTTTGGCGGAACCGTTGGCGGGGTTCGCCTGTCAGCGGTTGCCGCCGTGGGTGGCTGGCACGACGATGTGCTGGCTGAGGACACCGACATCACCTTCCGCCTCCTCATCAATGGCTGGAAAACGGTCTACAACAACCGCGCTGAATGCTATGAAGAGGTGCCCGAGGAATGGTCAGTGCGCATGCGCCAGGTCCGGCGCTGGGCCAAGGGCCACAACCAGGTGCTGTACCGCTATTGGGGCGAACTGATGTCCAGTCCGTTCGTGACGCTGCGCGAACGCATCGACGGCATCCTGTTGCTGCAGGTATTTGCCATGCCGCCCCTGCTGCTGATTGGCTGGGTGCTGGCGCTGAGCCTCTACTTCCTCAATGCGGGGTCATTGGTCGCCCTGTTCATCCCGCTCATGGCTATGGTTGCCTACGGTGCGCTGGGCAATTTTGCGGCTTTTCTTGAAATCGTGATGGCGGTCCTGCTCGATGGCCATCGTCGGCGCATCCGCTTGCTCCCGGTGAACCTGCTGTGCTTTTTCGCCAGCCTTTTCTCCATCTCGGGCGCATTGGTCGAATCGGCGGTCGACCGGCTGTTTGGCAGGGAACTGGTGTGGCACAAGACGCTGCGCTACAGGAAGTTGGTGACGCCATGAGTACCGATCCGCAAGTCTTCATCAGCCTCTTCATCGTGGCATCGACTGCCATGCTGCTCATGCCGTTCTATCCCGCATGGCAGGAATGGCGGCACCCCACAGATCAGGAGGCATTGAGGGTTGGGCCGAAGGACGCGGACGATGTGGCCACGCTGGCCGGTGCGTTCCGCACCAAGATGGTGATGCTGATGGCGAGCGGTGATCAGGCGACCTACCAGTTCATCGAAGAGGTCTCGCAGCGCGGCGCGGTAGCCAACGAGGCTCATCAGGAACTGCCTGTCGTTGCGTCTCGGGCCATGCAGACCCATCGCGCATTCAAGTGCGCGCAACCCCTGTTTGCTGCCAACGATCTTGAGTTGGCCGGTGGCGCGATGCTGTCCGAAGTTCTGGCCGAAGGCCATATTGCACTGGGTCCGCACAGCCGGATCACCGGATGGGCGCACGCGAACAAGACGCTGACTCTCGGCGAATCGAGTGTCGCGGTGCGCCAGATATCCGCTGCCAGGGCAATGGACCTGGCCCGCGGGTGCTGCTTCGAGCGCGTCCACGCGCCTGTCATCCAGTTCGGTCGCCCTGTTGCAAGTCTGGCGCGGCAAGTCGGCGTTACGTCGTCTTCTCCCCGCACCCCACTCGACACCATCAAGAATGGACAACCGTGGGGCGACAACGGCTGGCGCGTCGAAGGCGATTGCCAGATTCCCCAGGCCCACCACTTCACCGGCTCGCTGGTGGTCACCGGTGTGCTGTCGATCGGATCCGACGCCGTGGTCGATGGTGACATCAAGGCGCGAAAGGGCATCCTGATCGGCGCGCGCGCGCGCATCACCGGGGCGGTGTTCTGCGAGAACGGCATCCACGTTTTTCATGGCGCTTACGTGGCCGGTCCACTCGTATCCGAAAGCCATTTGATGCTCGGGGCCGGCGCCTGGCTGGGCACGCCAGATGCGCCCACCACTGTCAGCGCGGGGGTGATCCTTGTCGAAGAGGGCGTCGTGGCCCACGGCACCGTCTGGGCAAGTCAAGCCGGCGTGGTGTGGGGCACCACATGAGCCTGCAGATGCGGACACTGGTGACGCTGACAGCGTTGGCCGGATGCACCACCCCAGCCGGATCGGTCGCGCTTGACCTGTCCGGCTACGCCGATGAGTCGGGCGCGATTGCAATCCAGCACGCCGGCGCGACCATTGACCCCTACTTCGTGCTGCAGGCCTTGTTGCTAGCTCAAGAACACGGGTTGGACACCACGCCGTACGCCGCCAAATGGGCCAACTGGTTGATGGCGCGTCAAAAGCCCGATGCCACGTTTGACAGATTTTGCAAGAACGGGCCGGCATGGGCGCCCTGCAAAACCGCTGACGCCGATGACTCGGTGCTGGCCCTGTGGCTCAAGTTTCTGGAAACACAGCCCGCCGGCTACCTGCGCAGCCCAGCCGCCCAGAAAAGCCATCAGGCCGCCAAGGCCGCGCTGGCCAGACTGGTTGACCCGTCGCGCGGGGTCTACCTGGTTTCGCCGGTGTACCAGCATGGACTGTTCATGGACAACCTGGAAGTCTGGTCTTACCAGCCCGCCCATGCCGCCGCGCAGAACGCGAGCCGTCCGAGCTTCGCCCGCTCCATCCACAAAGTGTTCTGGGACGAAGCCCAGCAGCGTTTTCTGGTGTCCACCCAGCCCGAGCAGAAAGCCACCGAGCATGCGTTCTACCCCGATGCGGTAGCCCAGATATTCCCCTTGCTCGTGAAATACCCCACCCTGGCTGGCGGTGAAAAAAAATACTACCGCCAGTGGATGCAACAACACCGTGCCGACTGGCTCAAGCAGGTCAACGGTGATTTCGCCTGGGGTTTGATTGCCGTGGTGGCCATGCAGCAGGGCGACCGGGTGTCCGCTGGCTGCTGGTTGAAAACCGCCTGGCCTTTTCGACACAGCTCGCACTGGACGGTCACCGATGAAGTCGCGTCGCAGATCCTGGCGGCCAAAGGCGTCACGGCAACCCCCAACCAAGAGTCCTGCCAATGAAAACTTACCTCGCGTGCATGGGCACGCGCCCCGAAATCATCAAGATGGCGGCGTTGCACCGCGTGCTCAAGGCGCGTGGTGACCGGGTCGTGGTGCTCCACACCGGGCAGCACGAAGCTGTGGCACACGCGCTCTACCGGTTTTTTGACATGGGACCGGATCTTCAGATCGACCTGAAGCGGCGAACGCCGCGGCTGGGCGACCTGACAGCCGAACTGCTGCAGGGCGTTGACCGCATTCTCGACGAAGTACACCCCGATGTCGTGCTGGTGCAGGGCGACACCACCTCGGCGCTGGCTGGCGCGCTGGCGGGCTACTACCATGACACACCGGTTGCGCACGTCGAAGCAGGTCTCCGCACAGGCGAACGCGATCCCTTTCCCGAAGAAAAGAACCGCGAAATCATCGGGCGCCTCGCCTATTGGCACTTCCCGCCGACGACCCAGGCGGGTGACAACCTGCTGCGGGAAGGCATTGCGCAGGAAAGGATCTTCGTTGTTGGCAACACCGTGATTGATGCGGCGCTGTGGGTGCGCGAGCGAATCGCCAGCAGTGGCTTCGACATGGGCGATGCGATGCCCTCAAACCTGCGGCAATTCCTGGCGAGTCACCCGCACCAGCGCTTGCTGTTGGTCACTGCGCACCGGCGCGAAAACTGGGGCCAGCCAATCCGTGACATTGCTGCCGCCCTGGGACTTTTGCTGCGCGAGTACCCCGACCTGGTTGCAGTTTGGCCGATGCACCCGAACCCTGCAGTGCGCGACGATGTCAAGGCGGCTTTCAGCTCACTTTTGCCGACCTGCCGTGAACGCTTGTGCCTCACCAACCCACTGGATTACCCGGCCCTGATCGCGGTACTGGCACGCTGCCACTTCACTCTGACCGACTCTGGCGGCATCCAGGAAGAGGCATCGGCGATGGCGCGACCCGTACTTATCGCGCGAGAAAGCACTGAGCGCCAGGAACTGCTGCAAGCAGGCGGTGCGCGACTCGTCGGAACCGACACACAACGCATCGTTGACGAAGCATCAATGCTGCTGAGCGACGAAAACGTCTATCGAACGATGCAACTGCCCGCCAGCCCTTTTGGCGATGGACAATCAGCAAGCCGTATTGCCGACACACTAGCCGCCACCTCATGATGGAGATTGAAACACCATGAAAACTTTCGCTCCGACTCGGTTCGCCCTGGCCATTTGCGCCTTCATTTCCCTCTCTGCGCACGCTCTCCAGGAATCCACACCGCCCATCGACTCCGATCTGCCGGAACTCATCGCGCAGGTTGCTGGCGAAACGGCGGTCCGCGCCACGGCGGTTGTACCGGCGGAAGCATCTGCCCCGCGCCGTGGCCTGGACGTCTACACCAGCCGGCAAAGACTCTCGGCCGGTTTCGGTGACTGGAGCGAGACGGGCGTAAGAGGCAACTATGAAATAGGTGCCCATTTGCTGGGCGCAGAACTGGCCACCATGCGGCGCTTCGGGGAGTCTGGCAAGTATCTCGGTTTGAGCGACACCTATACGTTCAATTCCGACTGGTTCGCCTCGCTTGCGGTAGGTGCTGGCGATGGTGCTGCCTACTTGCCCCGGTACCGGGTAGACGGTTTCGTCAATCGCAAACTGCTGACGGCCAGGAACCTGATTGCAACCCTGGGTGCAGGCTATTACCGTGCGCCAGACGGGCACACAGACCGCAGCGCGAGCATTGGCGCCACCTACTACTTCAGCCAGCCATGGATCGTGCAAGGCGAGGTCAGGTTCAACAACAGCAGCCCGGGCAGTGTGCGCACCCGCCAGCAATTCCTGGCTGCGACCTGGGGTCGCGACAAGCAAACCCAGGTGACTGCTCGCCACGCCTGGGGCACCGAGGGCTACCAGTCGATCGGCGCTGGCGCGACGCTGGTGGATTTCCGCAGCCGGCAGACCAGCCTGGCCCTGCGGCACTGGCTGGGACCACAGTGGGGACTGATGGGTAGCGTCGAACGCTACAGCAATCCGTTTTACCGTCGCAACGGGGCCACCTTGGGCCTGTTCTGGCAATTTCCGTGAACCCTGCCGACAGCCTGATCGTTGATCCCGCCCGCGCAGACGTCATCCGGGTTGCGCGAGCCGAACTCGACCGGGCCCGCGCTTCGATCAAGCGGAGCACGCAGGACCGCAGTCTGAGCCAGGTACGTTTTACCGCTTCAACGCTGACTGAGGTGGTGCTCATGGCGGCATTGCCCTGCGCTGCGCTGGTATGGGTCAAGCCCTGGTTGATGAAACTCTGGTACACCACCATTCTGTGGTGGTCGGCAATGCTGGACCTGCCGCTGCGCATGGGGCGAGACCGCGGTGTGGACGAACTGCAATGGCTCGCAGCCAGTTCGGCGTCGCTGGTGCCGGGGCCGATAACCGGTGTAGCCACCGCGGCGTTGGTCATTGGCGGCTTCGCAAGTACGTTCTGGATGCGCGATCATCAGGTTCCGCTCAAGTATGTGGTGCGTACGCTGTGCGTGGTTCAGGCCAGCGCCTTGCTGTTTTTTCTGTTCGTTCCATCTCGCTTTCCCTACACGATTCAGGGCCACGTTTCCGCCATGTTGAATGCGGGCTATGCCCTGATGCTCGCGCTGCCGGTGCTCTTGGCACTCGGTTGGGGTGTGCTGCGCCTGCCGTTCCAGCACAAGTTGTTCTATCCCTCCCTGATCCTCGCCTACTACACGGTCATGCTGCCCCACAAGGCACTGCTACATGCCCTGATCCTTCAGCATTTCTCACTGCTGTTCATGCCTATCCTGTACCTGTGCTTCGGCGCCGTCTTTGACCTGATGGTGTTCGTGGCTTTGTATTCCTGGCTGGCCAGCAAAGTACCCGTCGATGCCCTGAATTCGGAGTTTGCGCGATGAAACTGTCAACCGGCGCACTCGACCACCGCGCCTGGGTACTGGTGACAGCCGCCGTGCTGCTGGGCATTCTGGCAGCGCTGTATGCCACTTCGCGCCAAACGGAGCAGGTCATTGTTTTGCTGGTGCCCAACAAAGCATCCTTCACCCAGCCCGTCACACAGGCGTGGATGGGCGCGGCCCGCGAGGAAGGATTGCCCGTAGTCGCCATGACGGATGACGAGTTCCTGCGTTACGGCGGCAACCGCAGTGCTTTCGCCGGCGTCATCCTGCCTGATTCAGTGCACCAGCGGGCGTCTGATTTGCTGGTGAACCTGCTGCACACTTATGTAGAGGCGGGTGGCTCGCTCTTCATCGCTTTTGATGCGGCACTTCTGGATGCGAACGATGGCACCTACGCTGCCGGCCAGTCGCGGCTCTCACCACTCGCAGGGGTACGTTATGCGCTGTACAACCAGTTGCGCAGCATGACGTATGCAAAAGGGCCGGTATATGGCTCAAGAGAGAGCGAAAGCCGGTTAGGTATCCAGCCCGGAAAACTGGATTTCACGAACTCTTCCCTGGCGCCCTTGGGCGAGCTCACCACGTACGGCTATGAGCGTCTGGAGCACAGTTTCTTCCGCACGGAGGGCGGATCCGGCGCCACCACACTGTTGCGCTCAGCGGAAGACGATGTCATCGTCGGGGAGAACCGTTTTGGCAAGGGCAGCGTGCTGTTTGCCAACCTGCCACTGGGCTATCTAAAGACGCGAACAGACGGCTACTTGCTGCATCGTCTGCTGCGCCATTTCGCCATCGACATGCTGCGGCAACCCCATCTGGCACCGGTGCCCAATGCCAAAGGCGGGCTGGTGCTCAATTTGCATATTGATTCCAACGCTGCGCAGGCACCCCTGCTGGAGCTTGAAAAAGCGGGGTGGTTTGACGAGGGACCGTTTTCACTGCATGTGACCGCCGGCCCGGATGCAAGCCGAGTTGGGGATGGATTGGGCCTAAACCTCGACGCCAACGGCGAAATGCAGGCTTTCTTCAAGCGCCAGGTCGCCCGCGGTCACGAGGTAGGCAACCACGGAGGCTGGATTCACAACGTCTTTGGTGAGCAGGCGAATGAAACCAACCGCAATGAATTTGAGCCTTTTCTGGAGCTGAATAACCGCAGCATCACACCGATTGTTGGCAAGGCCGTCCGTAGCTACTCGGCCCCCATGGGGAACCAGCCTGTCTGGGCGACACGGTGGTTGCACAGCAATGGTTTCCAGGCCCATTACTTCACGGGGGACGTCGGACTCGGGCCTACCCGGTCGTTTTATGACGGCAAGCGCCCCGCGTCCGCGATCTGGGCATTCCCGGTGTCGAACTTCCTGAAGATCGCAACATTCGAAGAACTCGATTCACGCGAACCGCCACTGGAAGCCAGCGACATTGCCCTGTTCCTCACCAGTTTGTCCCGCTACGTCGCGGACTACCGGGTTGCCAGGCTGTTCTACTTCCATCCACCCGCCTCAACCCGCTATGCGAGCGCGCTGGACATCTTCATGACACAGGCCCGTGAACTGACCGCTGACCAGCGCTTCCGCTGGTACACCATGGAAGGGCTCGCAGCGTTTCTG
Source organism: Betaproteobacteria bacterium (assembly GCA_031411575.1). Taxonomy (GTDB): domain Bacteria; phylum Pseudomonadota; class Gammaproteobacteria; order Burkholderiales; family Burkholderiaceae_C; genus JANOBJ01. Next base: position 19,080 of record JANOBJ010000241.1, read on the forward strand.
AACCGTCGGGAACAAGCGCACTGGAGAATCATCATCGCTGCCAACAGCAGCCGCTCGCTAGTCGCGTCCAGCACGACGGGCTTGCAAGAACTCAGTTGGGTGTTCCCCCGAAGCAGGTCCATGCAGTTCAGAGTTGTGCAAGGCAATGCAACGCTGCGGCAAGAAGGCGATGAATGGATCGTGACCGCAGGCGATTGCACGACGCTGGAGGTCCAGATGCAATAACTAGGCACCGGCCAGCCCGTTAAGCTGCCGCCTGCCTCGCCGTTTTCAGGAGCTTGTTGTACGTCGTCCGGTCAGCCGCGTAACAGCTGCATGCCGCCGATTCGAGTCCGTCACGGTCCAGTACGGTCACGTGACCGTGGCGGTACTCGATCAGGCCGCTGCGCTGCATGGCGCCGGCCGCCGTGGTGATGCCGACACGGCGCACGCCCAGCATGTAGCCCAGGAACTCATGCGTCACCTGAAAACTGTTGGAGTGAGAACGATCCTGGCTCATCAGCAACCAGCGCGCCAGCCGGGGCCCCACCAGATGAAACCGCAGGCAGGCGGCCGATACCGTCAACGTGGCCATCGTCACATACAGGTAGCGGCTCACGGTACGCTGCAGCGCCGCGCTGCGCGCCAGCTCCTTGCGGAAGGCCGTGGCACCGACCCGCCAGGCCGAACCCGGCCCCTGCACCAGTGCGTGCAGCGGCGATATGCCGATGCCCAGCGCCAACTGGGTGCCCAGCATGCCCTCACGCCCGATCATGCCCACCTCGACCCCCGGATGGGCTTCCAGCAGCGCCACCAGCGAGATGAACCCGTTGATGGGGAAGTACACATGGCGGGTGTCTTCGCCCGGATTGCACAGCACCTCAGCCAGAGCCAGTTCGACGGGTTCGCAAATCGCGAGCAAGCGCACGCGGTCTGCGCGCGGAAGCAGCTCAATCAGGTGGTTCTGGGCAGCGGCCAATGCGGCTCTCCGGTGGAAAATGAGTACCTTTAACCCGGCTGCCGGAGGCTATCCTGCGCTCGCTGGCTTGCAAAGCAATGGTGTGGATGAACGAGGCCAGTATGGGGGACGCACCCACAATCGGTTGTCTGCCAGCGCACATAGCTGCAAACAATCCCAAATTACATGGCGACGGCTGCCGGCAAAGCCTGCTGATGGGTTCTATGGCCGGCCGAGTAGCACTCGCAGGCCAGCGATTCAAGGTGCTCACGGTCAAGCACCTCAACATGCCCTCGCCGGTACCGGATGACGCCGGCTCGCTGCAGCTTGAGCGCCGAGGTCGTCACCCCCTCACGGCGCACGCCAAGGAGACCCGCGACGGTCTCCTGCGTCATGGCGAGGTCGGCGGACGGCGATTGATCCAGGGCCAGCAGCAGCCGGCGGGACAGCCTCTGGTCGATCGAGTGAAAGCGATTGCAAGCTGCCGTTTGCGCCACCTGGCCGATGAGGTCCAAGGCATACCGCAACACGACGCTCAATAACGGGCCGGAAGCACTGGCTTGCTGTTTCACCGCCCTTGCCGGGAGACGCAATGCCTCTCCGTCGGTTTGCACCACCATGCGGCTGAGCGTGGCGTTGCCCCCGAGGAACAGCGACAGCCCCACAACGCCGTCGTTGCCGATAACCGCGCACTCGGTCGACGCGCCGTCGTTTGCCCAATACTGCATCGACACGATCGCACTGGTTGGAAAGACGGCATGCGACGGCTCCCTGCCGGATTCACACAGCAGCTGCCCGCGTCGCAACTCGATCGGCTCCAGGTACGCCAGCCACAGTGCTTTCTCCGCCACGGGGAGTGCTGCCAGCAACTGGTTGCGTGTAGGGTCAATGGCGGGGGAGGGCGACGGATTCATGGGGCTTCACCTGGGTAAGTTGTTCCCCATCATCCCGAGATGGCAGCGCGGGTGGTATCGGCCGAAGCCCCGTTAGCCCATCAGTTCGCGCCTACAGGAGAAGCACCCGCCTCCACGGCTCTGTTTAAGCCGCGATCTTGTAGCGCAACAACCGGTCGTACTCCTTTTTGACTACCCGGTAACACTCGCAGGTGCGCTGCTCCAGCCCCGGGCGGTCCAGCACCGTGATGCGTCCGCGCGCGTACTGGATCAGACCAGCCCGTTGCAGCTTGGTGGCGGCTTCGGTCACTCCTTCACGGCGTACGCCCAGCATGTTGGCGATCAGCTCCTGAGTCATCACCAACTCGGTGCCTTCCAGCCGGTCCATGCTCAGCAGCAGCCAGCGGCACAGCTGCTGATCGAGCGAA
>JANOBJ010000242.1:0-6160 GCA_031411575.1 Betaproteobacteria bacterium
CGAAAAACACCTGAAAACCGTGGTTCCGTGCGTGTGGGTGGACGCCACCCACCCGAGCTACACGCTCTACACCAGCGGCACCACCGGCCGGCCCAAGGGCGTGCAGCGCGACACCGGCGGTTACGCCGTGGCGCTGGCCGCTAGCATGAAGCACATCTTCTGCGGCAACCCTGGCGAAACCTATTTTTCCACCAGCGACATCGGCTGGGTGGTGGGCCACAGCTACATCGTCTACGGCCCGCTGATCGCGGGCATGGCGACCATCCTGTACGAAGGCTTGCCGACCCGGCCGGACGGCGGCATCTGGTGGAGCCTGGTCGAAAAGTACAAGGTGACGGTGATGTTCAGTGCGCCCACTGCCGTGCGGGTGCTCAAGAAACAGGACCCGGCGCTGCTCAAGAATTACGACCTGTCCAGCCTGCGCTCGCTGTTCCTGGCGGGCGAGCCGCTGGACGAGCCGACCGCGCGCTGGATCGCCGATGGCCTGGGCGTGCCCATCATCGACAACTACTGGCAGACCGAAAGCGGCTGGCCGATCCTCACCATTGCCAACGGTGTGGAGAAAAAAGCCAGCAAGTTCGGCAGCCCCGGCATCCCGATGTATGGCTACAGCGTGAAGCTGCTGCACGAGAGCACCGGCGAAGAACTGACCGGCCCCGACCAGAAGGGCGTGGTGGTGATCGAAGGCCCGACGCCGCCCGGCTTCATGCAGACGGTGTGGCGCGACGACGCGCGCTTCGTCAAAACCTACTGGGACAGCATCCCGGGCAAACAGGTCTACAGCACCTTTGACTGGGGCATCCGCGACCAGGACGGTTACTTCTACATCCTGGGCCGCACCGATGACGTGATCAATGTGGCCGGCCACCGCCTGGGTACGCGCGAGATCGAGGAAAGCATCTCCAGCCACCCGAACGTGGCCGAGGTGGCGGTAGTGGGCGTGGCCGATCCGCTCAAAGGTCAGGTGGCGATGGCATTCGTGGTACCGCGCGATGCGTCGGGGCTGACCGACGACGCAGCTCGGCTGAAGTTGGAAGGCGACATCATGCGGGTGGTGGACCAGTCGCTCGGCGCGGTGGCGCGGCCGTCGCGGGTGCGCTTTGTGACCGTGCTGCCCAAGACGCGCAGCGGCAAACTGCTGCGTCGCGCCATCCAGGCGGTGTGCGAGGGTCGCGACCCGGGCGATCTGACGACGATTGAAGACCCGACTGCGCTGCAGCAGATCAAGGATCTGGTGGCGGGGTAGGGTGGGCGCCGGTCAGCGGGTCCAGCCTGGCCGGGGCCAGGCCCGGCCGATGCGGCTTAGAGGCCGTCGTGCACCCGCAAAAAGCTCGCAAAGCGCGGCTTGCCGCCTGGCGTGGTGTCGCGGTAGGTGTAGGTGACGGTGCTTCCGATGGCCGGCGGGGCTTTGCGTTGCGCGTCGGTGAAGCCGGTGCCCAGCCTGAAGCGCTGGCCGCTGTCGGTCTTGACGTCGAGCGCCCCGAGCTGGCCCGCGTACTTGCCTTTGCCGGGCACATGGGCCACGACCACGGCTTCGGCGTCCTGTACGGCCTTGAGCTTGAGCAGCACATCGCTGCGGCCGGTGGCCACCGGCGCGTCGGCCTTGTGCAGCATCAGGCCTTCGCCGCCGGCTGCCACCACGGCCTTGAGCCGCGCCTGCAGGGCGACCGGGCTGGCCACGCGAAACTGCTCCACGGCCTGCAGCTGCGGCCATGCGGCCGCTTGCACGATGCCCCGCAACTGTTCGGCGCGTGACTCAAACGTGCCACTGCCCTGTGGCAGCTCAAACACCATGTAGGTGACCAGGCGCCATTCGGTGGCGACCGGTTGCGTCTTGCGAACGGTGCCGGACAGGGCGTCAAATTTTCTGCGCGCCATCCACAGCTCGCCATCGAGCGGGGTGGCGGGCAGGCGGGCGGTGAACCACTTGGGCGCCGGCACGATGCGGCCACTGCGAAAGCGCAAGGTGGTGCCGTCCCACAGCGCCCGCACGCCGTCGAGCTTTTCGCTGACCAGATAGCCGGCGGGGTTGATGCCCGGCGGCGCGGCTTGCGCCAGCAGCACGTCCAGCGCAGGCTTGGCCAAGGTCTGCGTGGCGGCGCCCAGGCCGCTCAACAGCGCGAGCAAGCGGACGGGAAACAGGCGGCGCTGCAGGTTCATGGCAGTCGCACCGGTCAGTTGCGCACTGCGGTTGACGGTGTGGCGCGGTCGGTGGTGGCAGGCAACACCGCCAGGCCATTGCTGCTGGTCTGGCTGAACCCGGCAGCGCCGGTCACCCGACCCAATTGGCCATGGTCCAGCCCGTACACCAGGCCCGCCTTGTTGGCCAGGTTGCCGGAGAAAAAGCCGTTGATCGAGACCCGCGAGCCCTGGGTGCTGGCGAAGGTCGAGCCGCTGATCAGCACCGGTGGCTGCGCGTTGGGCGCTGTTTTCAGGGGCAGATTGAACTGGACCGATTGGTCGCCGAACTGGGTAGTGATCTGAACGCCCACTTGCCCGGCCGTGAAGTCCGCCGACAGGCTGCCGCTGACAAGCTGGCCCGTGGCGGTGCTGCCGCCATTGGTGGCGGTGGGCGCCGTGCCGCCCACCAGCGCGTACTCGGCCGTGCCGGCACCGGGCATCTGGTTCACGGGCGTCGGACGGCCCACGATGTAGTGCACATCGGTCAGCGCAGCAGTGACGCCGGAATTGCTGCGATCGGCACTGGCCCAGAAGCCCCAACCAATGAAGTCGGCGTCCTTGACCTGTGCGTTCGGGAAACTGGCCAGCGGGGCGGCTGGGCCCACAGCCAGGATCGAGCCCACCGCGCTGTCGGCGCTGGCGTAGGCCGTCAGCGCGGTCTTGGTGATGCTCGCGGCATCGGGCAGCGGTTGCCCGGTCTCGCAGTCGATGGTCGTGATGCGGCCCAGCGCCTCAGACGGCAGGAGCTGCAGCGCGCCGCCTCCGTTGAGGAACGCGGCTCGCAGGTCGGTGCTGACGCCGGTGAAGGGAATGCTGGGAATCGAGGGTGGGGGCAGCGGGGTCACGCCCGGCAAGGGAGCCGGGGCGCCCGGTCCCTGGGTGGGAGGCAACACCGCGCTGGTGCCGGCGGGCCGTGTCTGGTTGGCTGCGACCACCGGGTCCTGGGTGAGTGGCGGGATGGGCAGCGAGGCGCGCGCGTTGGTGCGCGAGGGCAAGACGCTGTTGCTGCCCACGCGGGCGGATTCGCCAGCCGTCAGGCCGACGCAGCCGGCGGCCGTGCAAACCTCGATGGCGTCCTGTTCGGTCGCCACCGACAGGCTGCCATCGGGGTTGTAGGCCAGGTGAAACGACGAGCCGCGGATGCCCACGGTGGCGGTACGGGTGATGACCTTGTAGTTGTCGCGGTTGCGCTTGCCAATCAGCCCGGTGATTGCGCGCATGCCGCCGCGCGTCAGGTCCACCAGAAAATTGTCGGTCTTGGGGTCGTTGCGATCGGCGTAATTGCGGATGTTGAACTCGGAGTTGGGCTGCACCGCCACCAGGCCGCCGTCGGTGAAGCGGATTTGCGCCTGCCCGTTGCTCCCTGTCAGGATGGTGTCGCCACTGTCCACGGCGCGGCCTTTGCTCAGCGTATCGGCGGCGCCGTTTCCGCGGCGCACGGTCGTCTCGCCACTGGTGAACTGTGTCACGCCCGCAGCCGCAAGGGCGTGCAGCGGAAAGATCGCCGCCAGGGCGATCACCAGCAGCACAGGGCTACCGGGAAGAAATGATTTTTTCACGGCACGAATCCTTGGGTGCGGGTGGTGGGAGGTTGCGCAGGCATAAGCGCGGGGTTCAGAAATCACGCCGAACCGTGACGGACACGGTGGTGCGGTCATAGTCGGCGATCACGATGTTGGAACGGGTGTCCATCAGCGCCAGTTGCGGGGTGACGCGCCACTCCGGCACCGGCACCCAGTTCAGGCCGAGATTGACGTTGGTCTGCCGGTCGCGCCGGGTCACCTGGAACAGCGGATCAGCGCCGCCGTGGCGTCGCTGTTCGTAGCCAAGCGTGGCAAACCCGGCCAGCGCGGTACCGAGCGGCTGCTGCACGCCCAGCCGCAGGCCCTGCAGGGTGTGGCCGAGGTGCGGCACGCCGGGGTTGCGCTCGGCTTCTTCGCCGGCGTAGGCGCCACCGTAGGCCAGCAGACCCGAACGCATCTGGTGCGCGTACGACGCGCCGAGCACGCGGCGGTCAGCGTCGCGAACCGCCTGCAGCGGGTAGCTCAGGCGCGACAGCTGCACATAGGCGCCGGCCTGGCGGAAGGCGTCAAACCGCATCATCCATTCGCCCACCACGCCGGCCTGGTCACGCGCGCGTGCGCCGTCCACATTCTGGGTGTCGAACTGGCCGACCAGGCTGAATTCATGCCGCTCGTAGCGGTAGCTGGCGCCGCCGTTCAGGGCGATCTGGCGGGTATTGAACACATCGGCGCTGCCACTGTTGGCGCGGTAACTGGCGGCCGCATTGCCAATCAGCGACCAGCGCGGATCGAGCACATAACGCCCCTGAACGCCAGCGCCCAGCGTGGCAAACGTCGCGGCGGTCTTGACGCCGGCCGCATTGAGCTGAAACACCGCACCGAAAGCCGGCACCGCCACATTGGGGTCTGACGGGCCGCTGTTGACGTTGCTGTCACGCCCGATGGAGGTCTCGACATGGCCACGCCACGATGAGCGGCCATCGGCTTCGACACGGTCTATGGCCTGCAGGAACTGGTCAATCGATTGCGATGCCTTGAGCGGGATGCCCTGGTCTTTGGTCTGCTCCAGTACCGTGCGCGCAGCCTTGTTGTCACCCACGGCAAACAACGCACGGCCGAGTTCGGCCCGGGCGCGCGCATTGGCGGGCTGTACGGCCAGCACCCGCTCCAGCGCGAAGATGGCGCGCGAATATTCACCGATTTCGTTGGCGGCGATGCCAAAGACGGTGTCGAAATCGGGGTCGCCCGCACGGGCGGTTTCCTGAGGCTCCAGCAGTGCGTAGGCCTGGCGCGCCTTGCCGCTTTGAGCCATGGCGAGCGCTTCGCGCACCAGGGCGTCGGTTTCGGCGTGCACGCCGATAGGGCACCAAAGGGCACCTGCCAGCAATGCGGTGAGCAAGCCGGGGACAGATTTCTGCATAAGCTCCCTGAATTCGTAACGAATTGTTCTTTTGAATTTATAGCACGGCAGGCGCTTGCGGCAACCGACTCTTACAACCGGTGTGCTGTTGGCGCAACGAAGCTGCGTTCGCGGTCATGCAGCCGGCTGCGCGGGCCGTCCGGTGCTCCCCGGTTCGAATCGGTGGCACAATCGGCGCTGTACTTAGGCCCTTCCCCAGCCACAGTCGCATCCGCCATTCGGTCCAGCCGTGTCGCGGAAGGTTTCTCAACCAGCTAATGTTTCCCAGAGGGAAACGGAGGTCAGCGCCCTATGAACGACTCAACGTCTGCGTCGGTGTATCACGCCTACCGCAACAACACCTACCTCTTCGGCGGCAATGCGCCCTACGTCGAGGAGATGTATGAAAACTACCTGAGCAATCCCGGCAGCGTGCCCGACAACTGGCGCGGCTACTTTGATGCGCTGCAGCACGTGCCTGCGGTCGACGGCAGCAATACCAAAGACGTACCGCACCTGCCGGTCGTCAATGCGTTTGCCGAGCGTGCCAAGCAGGGCGGTACCCGGGTGGTGCAGGCCAGTGGCGCCGATTCCGAGATGGGCCGCAAGCGCACTGCGGTGCAGCAGTTGATCGCTGCGTACCGCAACGTGGGTGCGCGCTGGGCCGACTTAGATCCGCTCAAACGTACCGAGCGCGACCATATTCCTGATTTAGATCCTGCTTTCTACGGTTTCTCCGACTCTGATCAAGAAGCGGTGTTTGACACCAGCAATACCTATTTCGGCAAGGCGACAATGAGCTTGCGTGATTTGCTCAACGCCTTGCGCGAAACCTACTGCGGCACGATTGGTATGGAGTTTATGTACTCGACCAACCAAGACGAAAAGCGCTGGTGGCAAGAAAAGCTGGAGTCCACACGAGGCAAGCCGATACTCAATACGGCACAAAAGAAAAATATTCTGCAGACGCTGACGGCGGCTGAAGGCCTAGAGCGTTATTTGCACACCAAATATGTCGGTCAAAAGCGCTTTTCACTCGAGGGCGGCGAGAGCTTTA
>JANOBJ010000243.1:0-5356 GCA_031411575.1 Betaproteobacteria bacterium
GCCGCACCCCATGCACCCGGCCGCGCTGCAAAAAAGCCGCGAGATCGCCAAGGCCGTGACCGACAACCTCGGTGTGGGCCACGACGGCCAGCCCTCGGGCCTGGGCCTGTTTGGCGTGGAGCTGTTTGTAAAAGGCGAGAACGTCTGGTTCAGCGAAGTCAGCCCGCGCCCGCACGACACCGGCATGGTGACGATGATCACGCAGTGGCAAAACCAGTTCGAGCTGCACGCGCGCGCCATCCTCGGCCTGCCGGTCAACACCGCGCTCAAGAGCCCGGGCGCCAGCGCCGTGATCTACGGTGGCGTGGAGGCCAAGGGCATCGTGTTCGACAGTGTGGACGAAGCCCTGCGCGTGCCCAATACCGAGCTGCGCCTGTTCGGCAAGCCCGAGAGCTTCACCAAGCGCCGCATGGGCGTGGCGCTGGCGCATGACGCGGACGTGCAGCAGGCCCGCGTCAGCGCCAAACTGGCTGCGTCGAAGGTCAGGCCCCGGGTGGCCTGAAATCGATGAATTTCAGGTCAAATTGGCCTGTTGTGCGCGCCCAGAGGTCATAGTTTGCTATAAATAATATAGCATTCAAATTTTTTCTATCCCCTACTGGAACGCCACCTCCGCAAAGCTGCGCAGCTTGCGGCTGTGCAGCTGGTCCACGCCTTGCGCGCGCAGCAGCTCGATGGCGCGCATGCCGATGCGCAGGTGCTGGTCGACGCGTTCGCGGTAGAAGGTGTTGGCCATGCCGGGCAGCTTGATCTCGCCGTGCAGCGGCTTGTCACTGACGCACAACAGGGTGCCGTAGGGCACGCGGAAGCGGAAGCCGTTGGCGGCGATGGTGGCGCTTTCCATGTCCAGCGCCACGGCGCGGCTCTGGCTGAAGCGGCGCTGGGGCTGGTTGTCGGGCAGCAGCTCCCAGTTGCGGTTGTCGGTGCTGGCCACGGTGCCGGTGCGCATGATGCGCTTCAGGTCCGCGCCCTGGCACTGGGTGATTTCGGCCACCGCGCTTTCCAGCGCCACCTGGATCTCGGCCAGCGCGGGGATCGGCACCCACAGCGGCAGTTCTTCGTCCAGCACATGGTCTTCGCGCACGTAGCCGTGGGCCAGCACGTAGTCGCCCAGCTGCTGGCTGTTGCGCAGGCCGGCGCAGTGGCCCAGCATGATCCACGCATGCGGACGCAGCACGGCGATGTGGTCGGTGATGTTCTTGGCGTTGGCCGGGCCGACGCCGATGTTGACCATGGTGATGCCACTGCTGCGGTCGTCCCGCACCAAATGGTAGGCCGGCATCTGCGGCAGGCGCGGCGGTGGCACGCCCAACTCGTCACCGGGCTGGGGCGGCCGGCCGGCCCTTCGCGTGATGACGTTGCCGGGCTCGACGAAGGCGATGTACGCGCTGTTCGGGTCGGCCATGGCCTCGCGCCCGAGCTTGATGAACTCGTCGATATAGAACTGGTAGTTGGTGAACAGCACGAAGTTCTGGAAGTGCTCGGGCAGGGTGCCGGTGTAGTGGCGCAGCCGGTGCAGCGAATAGTCCACCCGCGGCGCGGTGAACAGCGAGAGCGGTTGCGGCTCGCCGGGGCGCGGTACATGGGTGCCGTTCGCGATGCCGTCGTCCATCGCGGCGAGGTCGGGCAGATCAAACACGTCGCGCATCAACAGGCGGCGCTCGGCGCTCATGCTGCCTTCCACATGGTCATGCTCGGCGAACGAAAAATGCACGGGGATCGGTTGCGTGCTGGTGCCGATTTCCAGCTCGACGCCGTGGTTTTGCAGCAGCAGGCGAAACTGCTCCAGGTAGTAGTCGCCATACAGGTCAGGCCGGGTGAGCGTGGTCTCAAAGCGGCCCGGCCCGGCCACAAAACCGTAGCTCTGGTGCGCGATATCCTGCGCTTTGGCGCGCGCCACCGTGTCGGTGTGTACCCGCACAAAGGGGTAGCAGGCGCGCACGTGCCCGGGCATGTTGTCGCCCGCGACAAAGCGCTGCATCGCGTCGCGCAGATGGTCAATCTGCTGCTGGTAGATCAGGCGCACCTGGGCCAGGGCGGCGGCGGGGTCGGCGTATCGGCTGGGGGCGATGAAGGTGGGCAGGTAGGGCATGGGCTTATTGTGCTACTGCAGCAGCAGGCCGATGGCACACTGGGTGCCCTACCCACCGCCCTGCATGGACTTCGTTCTCATCCTTGCCATCGGCCTGGTCGCCGGCACCCTCGGCGGCATTGTCGGCTTTGGCACCTCCATCATGCTGATGCCGGCGCTGGTGCTGACGTTCGGGCCGCGTGAAGCGGTGCCGATCATGGCGATCGCGTCCATCATGGCCAACGCCTCGCGCGTGGCCGCCTGGTGGCGCGAGGTCGACTGGCGTGCCACCGCCGCCTACAGCGCCACCGGCATCCCGGCCGCCGCCCTGGGCGCGCGCACCCTGCTGACGCTGCCGCCCGGCGTCGTGGAAGGGGTGCTGGGGGTGTTCTTCATCGCCATGATCCTGGTGCGGCGCTGGATGGCGCGGCAGCAGTGGAAGCTGGGCCTCTGGCACCTGGCGGCAGCCGGCGCGGGCGTCGGGTATCTGACCGGCATCGTCGTCAGCACGGGGCCGATCAACACGCCGTTTTTCCTGGCCTACGGGCTGGTGAAGGGCGCCTACCTGTCGACCGAGGCGCTCGGCTCGCTGGCGGTGTATGTCAGCAAGGCCATCACCTTCCGGTCGCTGGGCGCGCTGCCGGTCGAAGCCGTGGTCAAGGGGCTGATCATCGGCACGTCTTTGGTGGCGGGGTCGTTCATCGCCAAGCGCTTTGTCCGAAAGCTCGCCGCCGAGCGCTTCCGGCTGCTGATGGACGGTCTGCTGCTGGTGGCGGGGCTGACGATGTTGGGGGCGGCGCTGGTGTAGAACGATCATCGCGTCCAATGTTCTTGTAAGCGATACCTATCTGGCGCAAAAACCGGGTTCCCTGTGTTCAGGGCTGCATTCGAAACGTGGGCGGACGTTGGAATGGGGGTCGCGAAAGCTACTGCTGGCCCTGCTGCAGCATCTTCCCCATCAGCTCGTGCAGCTTGTTGATGGCCTTGAGCGGCCGCACCATCACCTTGAAATGGGTGATGCGGCCGTCAGTGTCCCAATGGATCATGTCCACGCCGTTGATGGTGATGCCTTCGCAGGTGGTCTGGAATTCCAGCACCGCCGACCGATCTGACGCCCACTCATTGAGGTAGCGAAAGCTGTCGTTGTTGAGCACGTGCAGCGCGGCTTCCAGATAGGCGCGGGTGATGGGCTTGCCCACCTGCGGTGTGTGCACGACCGGCGATTCGAACACCACGCCGTCGGCCAGCAGTTCACCCAACGCACGCATGTCGCGGGTCTTCACGATGTCGTGCCAGCAGGCGAGGGGAGCCGGAGGAGCCGGGGTCGGGTTCATGGGTTGCCTGTCGAAGCCCTGGAAATCGGTTGGGTGAGGCGGTCGCGTAGCTCGCGCTTGAGGATCTTGCCGATGGCGCTGCGCGGCAGTTCGTCGATCAGGTGCAGCGCAGCCAGCCGCTGGGTCTTGCCGACGCGGGCGTTGGCCCATTGCAGCAGCGCGTCCGCCGTGGTGGCATCGCCCTCACGGCGCACCACGAAAGCCACCGGACTCTCGCCCCACAGCTCGGACGGCACGCCCACCACCGCTGCTTCATGCACGGCCGGGTGCTCGCGCAGCACGGCTTCCAGATCGCTCGGGTAGATGTTGAAGCCGCCCGAGATGATCATGTCCTTGCGGCGGTCAAACAACGTCAAAAAACCCTCGGCGTCAAAGCGGCCGATGTCGCCGGTGCGGATGAAGCGCTTGCCCTGCGCGTCAAACCACTCGGCCTCGCGGGTTTTTTCAGGCCGGCCGTAGTAGCCGGTCATCATGCCGGCCGAATGGCCGACCACCTCGCCTGCTTCGCCCGGCGGCAGTTCGCGGCCGTCTTCGTCGATCAGGCGGATGTCGTGGCCCTCGGCGGGCTGGCCGACGGTGTGCAGCTTGTCGGGGTGCAGGTGCGCTTCCAGGATGCAGGTGCCGCCGCCCTCGGTCATGCCGTAGAACTCCACCAGGCCGCCTGGCCAGCGCTTCAGCACGTCGGCCTTGAGCGCGGCGCCGAACGGCGCGCTGGTGGAGAACTTGAAGCGGTAACTCGTAAGATCAAAGCCGTCGAACTCGGGCCGCGCCATCAGCCGGTGGTACTGCACCGGCACCAGCATGGTGTGCGTCACGCGGTGCTGCTGCGCTAGCTTCAGGTAGCCGAGCGCGTCGAACTTGGGCATCAGCACCACGGTGCCGCCAAAGCCGAGCGTCGGCAAAAACACCACCAGTGTGGTGTTGGAATACAGCGGCGTGGACAGCAGCGTCACGGTGTCCGGCCCGTAGCCGTAGGTGCTGCCGCGCCGCACATGCGTCCAGCGCATGCCGTGCGACTGCACGATGCCCTTGGGCTCGCCGGTGGTGCCGGATGAATAGATGATGTTGAACGGCGAGCCGGGCTCGATCGCAGCGGGTTGTGGCAACGCGCCGGTGGCCGGCAGCCAGTCATCCAGCGGCTGGCCGGCAGCCGATCCATCCAGCATGATGCGTGGCACACCGGGCGCACCCTCACGGCCCAGCGTGTCGGCCGCGGCGGCGTCCAGAAACAGCAGCCGCGCCCGCGCGTCGCCCACCATGCGCGCCAGGCTCTCGGGCGTGGAGCCGGGTGCCAGCGGTGCCACCACCACACCCGCGCGCAGTGCGCCCATGAAAACTGCCGCGTACGCCACCGATGACGCCGCGCAGACGGCGATGGCGTCACCGGTTTGCAGGCCGTCACGCTGCAGACCAGCAGCCACGCGGTCCATCAGCGCGTCGAGCGCGGCATAGCTGAGTTGCTGGGTGCCTTCGATCAGTGCCAGGCGCGTCGGCGCGTCCAACGCGTGGGCGCGAACCAGGTCGGGCAGGGTGCGAAATTCCGTGTTGAGCAGGTCGTCCATGCGGCCATCATACGGACGGCGCGGGCCACGACAAGTGCCTTGCGCGACGCTCCGAAACGACGGAAAGAACTCTCGATCAGGTCGGGTGCCCGGTCAGCCGACCGGGGTGCGCATCGTCACGAACTCCTCGGCCACGGTGGGGTGGATGCCGATCGTGCGGTCAAACACCGCCTTGGTGGCGCCGGCCTGCATCGCCACCGCAAAGCCCTGCACCACCTCGCCCGCGTCGGGACCGACCATGTGCAGGCCCACCACGCGGTCGCTGGCGGTATCAACCACCAGCTTCATGAAGACGCGCTCGGTGCTGTCGCTCAAGGTGTGCTTGAGTGGCTTGAAATCCGTGCGGAACACCGTGACGGCGCCGAAGGTCTTGCGCGCCTCGTCTTCGG
>JANOBJ010000244.1:0-14769 GCA_031411575.1 Betaproteobacteria bacterium
GGCCGTCTTCCCGGACAGGTCGATCTGCATGGCGTCCCTCCCCTGATCGGGTCCGGTTCTAGCCGAGCCGGGGCGCCCCCGCCACTGAGGTCGACAAGATGCATGCCGCCTGGGTCAAGTCGGTGCTGCTGCAAACGATCCTGTGGAGTTACCCGTACATCAAGGACGGCGAGTTCTGAGGCCCCCACCGTAGCCGTATGACCCGGAGTCACGTCACCCATGCCCTCCTCGCCGACGATGCCGACGCTGCAAATCAGTGAATGGTTCAACACGCCCGCGCCGATCACGCTTGCGGGCCTGCGTGGCCGCGTGGTGGCGATCCACGCCTTTCAGATGCTGTGCCCGGGCTGTGTGGCGCACGGCATTCCCCAGGCGCTGAAGCTCCGTCAGACCTTCCCCGAAGACCAGCTCGCCGTGATCGGCCTGCACACCGTCTTTGAGCACCACGACGTGATGGGTCCGGCGGCGCTGAAGGTGTTCATCCACGAATACCGCCTGGGCTTTCCGATCGCGGTGGACCAGCCATCCGGCCAAGGCGGCATACCCCTCACCATGGCGGCGCTGAAGTTGCGTGGCACGCCAAGCCTGGTGCTGCTGGACCGTGACGGCCGGATTCGGCTCAACCACTTCGGCGGCATCGACGACATGGCGCTCGGTGCGGTGGTGGGGCAGTTGCTGGCATCGACCCACGGGATGGAGAAGGCACCGTCATCGGACAGTGTGACCAGCGGGTCTTGCGGCCCCGCCGGCTGCCCGGCGGCGTGACGCGCCCGCGCTGCACCGCCCTCTGACCGGCCACGTTACTCGCGCAGCACAGCCCGCGCCACAGTCACATGCTGCAGCCGCAGCACCCAGGCCGCCCACAGCAGCGCCACCAGCACCACCAGCACCACCAGCGCCCCTACGTTGTGCGTCAGCAGCCCGAGCCCCTGGGCGCGGTGCAGCAGGCCCCATCGCGACAGCAGCTCGATCCAGTCGTGGCCGCCGGCCTCGCCGGTCAGGCCGGACAGCAGCATGAGCTGCGGGTCTTTCGCGTCATACACATACGGCGCCACGTCGAGCAGCGAGACACCCAGGAACCACAGGCCGATGGCAGCGCCAAACGGGTCGCGGTTTTTCAGCAGCAACGCCAGCGCGATCAGCAGGGGCATGATGAGCTGGCCCAGCGTGCCACCCAGTACCATTGGCAGGTGACCGAACGCCATGAAAACCAGATGCCCGGCCTCGTGAAACACCAGCAGCGGCCGGTGCAGGAAAGCGCTGGCCATCTCGCCGTTGCGCACGTCCTGTGCAATCAGCACCACGCCCCAGACGGCGAACGTGGCGAGCAGCGCCGCGTGCAGCCAGAAGCTGAAGGCGTCCACACGCTGGGGCACTTGCAGCAGGCGCGTCGTGCAGTTGTCGGATGTATCAGCCTCATCGGGCGCATCGTTGCCGGTAGCGCCAGCCGCGCGCGCCGGACGTGGCGCTGGCTGGCCCATCTTGGCCAGCATCACGCCGCAGGCCGGGCAAGCGGCGGGCAGGGCCTGTTTGTCGGGCAGCGGGGCGTGGCCGCACTAGCGGCAGCGCGTGAACATGGCCCGCAGTGTAGGGGCGGTTGGCCAGGTGCGGCGATGGCGACCTCTATTGCTATGCTATTAATAGCAAACAATGTCCAGGCGACGCCGACCTGCCGCGATTTCTCGCAAAAATTACCGAATGTGACGGTGGCGATGTGCGACTCTGCGCGGCTGGTGCCCTCGGGCGCGCTGTCGGTCAAGGGTCAGACGCTGTGGAAGCGCGATATCGTGCCCGCCGATGCGAAGCTGCGGGTGCTGGTGATCGGCGGTATTCACGGCGATGAGTTGTCGGCCAGTGCGGTGGCGCTGCACTGGATCGGGCTGGCCGCGACCATGCCGGTGCAGATGGCGCAGCCGGTGCACTGGCGCTTCATCCCCGCGCTCAACCCCGATGGGCTGCTGACCCAGCCGCCGCGCCGCGTCAATGCCAATGGCGTGGACCTGAACCGCAATTTCCCCACGCCCCACTGGGACCGCGACGCCGCCGTGTACTGGGAGCAACGCACCCGCAAGGACCCGCGCCGCTGGCCCGGCCCCAAGCCGCTGTCCGAGCCGGAAAGCCGCTTTCTGCACGACGAGATGCAGCGCTTCCAGCCCAACCTGATCGTGAGCATCCACGCGCCCTACGGCGTGCTGGATTTTGACGGCCCTTCGGTGCCGCCGTCCAGGCTGGGCCGGCTCTACCTCGATCAGGTCGGCATCTTTCCGGGCTCGCTCGGCAACTATGGTGGCGTGCACAAGGGCGTGCCGGTGGTCACGGTGGAACTGCCCAACGCCATGCGCACGCCGCTGGACAGCGAGATGCGCCAGATGTGGGTGGACCTGCTGCGCTGGATGAGCGAACGCGTCGGCCCAGGCGCGGCCGACCGCCGGTAGGAGTTCGGGGGGCGTAGGGGCCCAAACCGCGACGCTGCGGCCGGATCTCAAAAAAAATGTGCCCAAAGTCCACGTCGGATATAGATAGTTTGCTACATTAAACGTAGCGTTTGAGGGTGGGTGGATGCTGCACCACGTGTCTGCGGAGCGGCGCCAGTGGTGAAGCGTCTGTGGTTTCGCCCCGGTGCCCGACAGGTGCCACAATGGCCGGAACGGTCTTCCCCACCCAGTCCATTCCAGCGCCATGTCTTCCATCGTGTCGGATGAATCTCTGGCCCAGGCCCTGAACAGCGGCGTCTGCGACGACCCGTTCGGCGGTCTCGGCCCACACGACACCGATCAGCCGGGCGTTTGCCGTCTGCGCGTCTACGTGCCCGGCGCCGACGCGGTGGCCGCCGTGTCGCCCGACGGCGCCAGCGTGCTGGCCCAGTTGCACCCGGTGGACGGTGGCGGGCTGTTCGCCGGGCCGCTCGACGCCGCCCACCGCGCGCACTACCAGTTGCGGGTTCAGATCCATGGCGCCCGCTATCACGCCGAAGACGCCTACCGCTTCGGCCCCTGGCTGGGCGAGACCGATGTCTGGCTGATGGCCGAAGGCAAACACCTGCGTCCGTGGCAGCGGCTTGGGGCGCACACCTGCGGGATGTCAGGCGCGGCGGGGACCGCGTTTGCGGTCTGGGCGCCGCATGCGCGACAGGTCTCCCTGGTGGGCGATTTCAATGGATGGAATGCGCGCCAGCACCCCATGCGACGGCGGCGAGAGTGTGGCGCGTGGGAGCTTTTTCTGCCGGGCGTTCAGGCCGGGGCGTACTACAAGTTCGACGTTCTGGGCGCCGACGGCGTGCGCACGCTCAAGACCGATCCGTATGCGTTGCAGTGTGAGTTGCCGCCCGGCAACGCGTCGCGCGTGCACGCGCTGCCCGAGGCGGTCCGTATCGACCCGGCGCACCGCAACCACCTCAACGGCCTGGCCGCGCCGATGGCGGTGTACGAAGTGCATCCCGGCTCGTGGCGGCGGCCTGACGGCCGGTTGCCCGACTGGGACTTTCTGGCTGCGCAGCTGGTGCCCTACGTCGTCGACATGGGCTTCACCCACATTGAACTCATGCCGGTCAGCGAGCACCCGTTCTACGCCTCCTGGGGGTACCAGCCGACTGGCCTGTACGCACCGAGCGCGCGCTACGGACCGCCCGAGGCGTTTCACCGCTTTGTCGGGGCGGCCCACGCCGCCGGGCTGCAGGTGCTGCTGGACTGGGTGCCCGGCCACTTCCCGACCGACGCACACGCACTGGCGCGGTTCGACGGCACGGCGCTGTTCGAGCATGCGGACCCGCGCGAAGGTTTCCACCGCGACTGGAACACGCTGATCTACAACTTCGGCCGCAACGAGGTGCGCAACTTCCTGGTCGGCAACGCGCTGTTCTGGATTGAGCGCTACGGCATCGACGGCCTGCGCGTGGACGCCGTGGCGTCCATGCTGTACCGCGATTACAGCCGGCCGGCGGGCGAATGGGTGCCCAACCGCGACGGCGGGCGCGAGAACTACGAAGCCATCGAGTTCCTGCGCGCCACCAACCGGGTGCTCGGGCAGGAGGTGCCGGGTGCCATCACCGTGGCCGAGGAATCCACGGCGTTTGCCGGTGTGACCGCACCGCCCGACGCTGGCGGGCTGGGCTTTCAGTACAAATGGAACATGGGGTGGATGCACGACACGTTGGCCTACTTTGCGCTCGACCCGGTGCACCGCAGCCACCATCACGACCGCATCAGCTTCGCGATGATGTATGCCTACACCGAGCACTTTGTACTGCCGCTGTCGCACGACGAAGTGGTGCACGGCAAGGGTTCGCTCTACGGCAAGATGGCCGGTGACGACTGGCAAAAACGCGCCAACCTGCGCGCGATGTACGCGCTGATGTACGCGCACCCGGGTCGCAAGCTGCTGTTCATGGGCGCCGAACTGGCGCAGGTGCGCGAGTGGAACCACGACGCCGAACTCGACTGGCATCTGCTGGACCGGCCCGGGCACGCCGGCGTGCAACGTCTGGTGCGCGACCTCAACCACCTGTACACCAGCCGCCCCGCACTGCACGCGCGCGATGCCGACCCCGGCGGGTTCGCGTGGATTGATGTGCAGGACCGGGCGCAATCGGTGTTCAGCTTCCTGCGCTTTGGCCACGGGAGTGCCGAGCAGCTCGCGGCGGTGTTCAACCTCACGCCGGTGGCGCGCCACGGGTACCGGATCGGCGTGCCGCAACCGGGCGTGTGGATCGAGCGTCTCAACACCGATTCGGACCACTACGGCGGCAGCAATGTCGGCAACAACGGCGCGGTCACGGCCGACAACGTGCCGATGCACGGCCACGCCTGGTCGCTGGTGCTCAACTTGCCGCCACTGGGGGCGGTGTACTTCGAGCCGGAGGTCGCCGGTTGAGTGCCCGTGAACCGATCGCACGCTGTCTGGCCGGCCAGGCCTGGCCGCTGGGTGCCGAGCCCATGGTCTGGGGCGGGCAGGCGGGCGTCAACTTCGCGGTCTTCTCGCGCCATGCGATCCGTGTGGAGTTGTGTCTCTTCACCGCCGACGGCCGGCACGAGACGGCGCGGCTGGCCTTGCCCGCGAACAGCGAGGGCGTGTGGCACGGTTTTGTGCCGGGCCTCGCGGCAGGGCAGCGCTACGGGTTTCGCGCGCACGGCGCGTGGCAGCCTGCGCAAGGACACCGGTTCAACCCCGCCAAGCTGCTGCTCGACCCGTATGCCAAGGCGATGGAGGGTGACTTCAGCCGGCTTTCCGATGAAGTGTCATTCGACCGTGCCGACCCGGCGCAGCGTGGTCCAGACCCGCAGGACAACGCCGCGCGAATGGTCAAGGCCGTGGTGATCGACAGCGATGCCGAACGCGCAGCGGGCGCGGCGCTCACGCCCGGACCCCGGGTGCCGTCTGACCGCACGGTGCTGTACGAAACGCACGTTCGCAGCCTGACCCGGTTGCATCCAGAGGTGCCGGACGACCTGCGCGGTACCTACGCCGGGCTTGTGAGCGAGCCGATGCTCCGGCACTTCGGGCAGCTCGGCATCACGACGCTGTGCCTGCTGCCGGTGCACCTGCACATCAACGAACGGCACCTGCTCCGGACCAACCTGCACAACCACTGGGGCTACAACACACTTGGTTTCTTTGTGCCTGAGCCGCGCTACGCGAGCGCCACGGGGGCCAGCGCTCGCGACGAATTCCGGCACATGGTCAATGTGCTGCACCAGAACGGCATCGAAGTCGTGCTTGATGTGGTCTACAACCACACCGCAGAAAGCGACGCGCTGGGGCCGTCGCTGTGCTGGCGCGGCCTGGACAACGCCAGTTGGTACGCATTGGGTGAGGGCGGAACCTACCTCAACCCCACCGGCTGCGGCAATGCACTGAATATGGGCGAGCCGCGCGTGGTGCAGATGGTCATGGACAGCCTGCGCTGGTGGGTTCAGGCGTTTGGCGTGGACGGGTTCCGGTTCGACCTGGCCACGACGCTGGCGCGCGATCCGCTGCTGCAGCACGGTTTCCACCCGGGCGCTGCCCTGCTGGTGGCGATGGCCCAGGACCCGGTGCTGTCGAACGTCAAGCGCATCGCCGAGCCCTGGGACATCGGGTATGGCGGCTACCGGGTGGGGCAGTTCCCGACCGGCTGGCACGAATGGAACGACCGCTTTCGCGACACGGTGCGCGCATTCTGGCTCGGTCATCCCTGCACGCGCGGCGACTTCGCGCGGCGATTGACCGGTTCGAACGACCTGTTCCAGCCCCCTGGCCGTGGCCCGGTGGCCAGCGTCAACATGGTGACCGCGCACGATGGCTTCAATCTGTCAGACCTGACGGCTTACGCCCACAAGCACAACCAGGCCAATGGCGAGGACAACCGCGATGGCCACGGGCACAACCTGAGCGCCAACGCCGGCGTCGAAGGGCCGACCGATGACCCGGCGGTGCTGCGGGTCCGGGGTGAATGGAGGCGCGCGCTGCTGGCCACGGTGCTGCTCGCCCAGGGCATCCCGCAATTGCTGTCGGGCGACGAGATGGGGCACAGCCATCACGGCAACAACAACGCCTACTGCCAGGACAACCCGCTCACCTGGCTGGACTGGACCCGGTGCGATGCGGCGTTGTCGGTCTTTGTGGGGGGCCTGGTGTGGCTGAGGCAGCGCCATCCCGGATTGCGGCAGGTGCGGTGGTTCGACGGGCAGCCCCTGGCTGGCGCGAGCGACCCTGACATCAGCTGGCGGCGCCTGGACGGCGCGCCGCTGTCGTCCGCCGATTGGGATGATCCCCAGGCGCGCAGTCTCGCCTGCGTGATCGTGGCCGGGGAGCCGGGCGCGGCGCCACTGGAGAAGCTGCTGCTCGTGTTCCACCCGGGACATGAGCCGCAGCAGTTGGCGCTGCCGCCGGGCGCTTGGGTGCCGGTGCTGGACAGCGCCGCAGCCGCAACGACTCCCGGCGAGCCGGTGCTGAAACGGTGTGGCGTGCCGGCACGGACTGTGCTGATGCTCACGCAGTCCCTGCCTTCCGAGTTGCCCCAGCCATGAACCACACGCCGTTTCCGATCTTTGCCGAGCGCACCAGCGGCGTCCTGCTGCACCCCACATCGCTGCCAGGGCCGCACGGTGCCGGTGACCTCGGGTCCGGTGCGCGGCACTTTGTGGACTGGCTGGTGTCCGCAGGCCAGTCGCTCTGGCAGGTCTTGCCGCTCACGCCCGTGGGGCCGGGCAACTCGCCCTACCAGAGCGCGTCTGCCTTTGCCGGCAACCCCCTGCTGGTCGATCTGGAAGACCTGGTCCATTGCGGCTGGCTCGACTGGATGCCGCCGCTGGGTTTGGAGACCAGGCGCTGCGACTACCTGCGCGTTGCGCCCTACCGCATGGGCCAGTTGCGAACGGCCTGGAAGGGGTTCCGCCAGAACGCCAACGACGCTAATCGCGAGGCCTTTGCAGCGTTCCGTACCGGGCAGGCCAGCTGGCTGGACGACTATTCGCTGTTCATGGCGCTGGATGCGCGCCACGGCTCCCGCTGGACCCGCTGGCCCGAGGCGCTGGCGCAGCGTGAACCCGAGGCGCTGGCGGCCGCGCGCGAACAATACGTGGACACCATCGGCTTCTGGTCCTTCGTGCAATGGCGTTTCATGGTGCAGTGGCAGCGGCTGCGGGAGCACGCCCATGCGCGTGGCGTGCGCATCGTGGGCGACGCCCCGATCTTCGTGGCGCACCACAGCGCCGACGTGTGGGCGAACGCGCACCAGTTTTTTCTGGACCCGCAGGGCGAACCCACGGTGGTGGCCGGCGTGCCGCCCGACTACTTCAGTGCCACCGGCCAGCGCTGGGGCAACCCGCTGTACCGCTGGGACGTCATGGCCGCTGACGGTTACGCCTGGTGGAAGGCGCGCATGGCGCACCAGCTGAACTGCGTGGACGTGATCCGGCTTGACCACTTCCGGGGTTTCGAAAGCTACTGGGAAATCCCCGCCAGCGAGCCTACCGCGGTGGCGGGCCAGTGGCGCAGCGGGCCTGGCATCGAGCTGTTCGACGCGCTGGAAGCCGCGCTTGGCCCGTTGCCGGTGATTGCCGAAGACCTGGGTTTCATCACCGAGGCGGTGACCGAGCTGCGGCTGGCATGCCGCTTTCCCGGCATGCGCATCCTGCACTTCGCATTCGGCGACACGCCTGGCAACCCGTACCGGCCCCACAACTACGTGACGCAGACGGTGGCCTACACGGGTACCCACGACAACAACACGTCGGTCGGCTGGTGGAAGGCCGCCAATGCCGCCGAGCGCGCCGCCGCCGCCGACTATCTGGTGACAGCGGTGGACGCCGGTGTCCACTGGGCGATGATGCAGTCGGTGTCGCAGTCGGTGGCCAACATGGTGATCTTCCCGTTCCAGGACGTGCTGGGCCTGGACGAAACGCACCGCATGAACACCCCGGGCCTGGCGCAGGGCTGCTGGGAATGGCGTTTTGAATGGGCCGATGTGGGCGACGCGCCTGCACAGAGGCTGGCCGCCATGACCCGCGCTCACGGCCGCAACGGGGCCTGACGGGGCGGCACCGAAATGAGACAACCCGGCGGCTTCAATAATTCAACCAGGAGACAACCATGGCCATGCACACCGTCAATCCCCGCACCGTGGTACGCAAGACCATCGCGCTTGTTCTGGCGGGAGGCCGAGGGTCGCGCCTGCACGCGCTGACCGACCGGCGTGCCAAGCCCGCCGTGTATTTCGGCGGCAAGTTCCGGATCATCGACTTTGCGCTGTCCAACTGCCTGAACTCGGGCGTGCGTCGCATTGGTGTGCTGACCCAGTACAAATCGCACAGCCTGCTGCGGCACCTGCAGCGCGGGTGGTCGTTCCTGCGCAGCGAGTTCAACGAATTCCTGGACCTGCTGCCGGCGCAACAGCGCGTGGACGAGGAGTCGTGGTACCGCGGCACGGCCGACGCGGTCTACCAGAACCTGGACATCCTGCGCGCGCACAAGCCGGCCTATATCCTGGTGCTGGCCGGTGATCACATCTACAAGATGGACTATGCCAACCTGATCGCCGACCACGTGACCCAGGGCGGCATGTGCACCGTGGGTTGCATCGAGGTGCCGCTGGCCGAAGCCACCGCGTTCGGCGTGATGGCGGTGGACAAGAGCCGCAAGATCACGCGCTTCGTGGAAAAGCCGGCCAATCCGCCGGCCATGCCCGGCAATCCCGGCATGGCACTGGCCAGCATGGGCATCTACGTGTTCGATGCTGAATACCTGTTTGCCGCGCTCAAGGCCGACATCGAGAACCCGGCGTCCAGCCACGATTTCGGCAAGGACATCATCCCGGCCATGGTGGCCAAGGGGCACGCGGTGGCGCACCCGTTTGGCCAGTCCTGCGTCAAGAGCACGCCTGACGCCCCCGCGTACTGGCGCGATGTCGGCACCATCGACGCCTACTGGGCCGCCAACATCGACCTCACGGCCACCGTGCCCGAACTCGACATGTACGACAAGGAGTGGCCGATCTGGACCTACCAGGAACAGCTGGCTCCCGCCAAATTCGTGTTCGACGACGACGACCGGCGGGGCTCGGCGGTGGATTCGCTGGTCTCGGGTGGGTGCCTGATCTCGGGCTCGGTGGTGCGCCGGTCGGTGCTGTTTTCGAAAGTTCGCGTTCATTCCTTCAGCCTGGTCGAAGAGGCGGTGATCCTGCCGGAGGTCGAGGTGGGGAGGCACTGCAAGCTGCGCAAGGTGGTCATCGACAACGGTTGCCACATTCCCGAAGGCATGTCGATCGGCTACGACGCCGCCGAAGACGCGCGCCGCTTCTACCGCACCGATAGCGGCGTGGTGCTGGTCACCCGGACGATGCTGGACGCGTTGGAGTCTGCGCCCGCATGAAGGTCCTGTACGCCTGCGCGGAGTTGTTCCCGCTGCTGAAGACCGGCGGCTTGGCGGACGTGAGTGCGGCGCTGCCGCCGGCCCTGCTGGCCGAGGGGTGCGACGTGCGGCTGGTGATGCCCGCGTTCCCGGCCATTCTGGACGGCACACAGAGGCGCAAGCCCGTTGCG
The DNA here is from genome assembly GCA_031411575.1 of Betaproteobacteria bacterium. Taxonomy (GTDB): domain Bacteria; phylum Pseudomonadota; class Gammaproteobacteria; order Burkholderiales; family Burkholderiaceae_C; genus JANOBJ01. The sequence continues at coordinate 10,017 of JANOBJ010000244.1, forward strand.
GCGCTGCCAGCAGGCCCGGTGGCCCCGGCGGCGCAGGTGCTGCGTGGGCAGTTCAAGGGCAACGGGCTCACGGTCTACCTGGTCGATGCGCCGGCGCTGTTCGAACGACCGGGCAACCCGTACGTGGATGCCAGTGGCCGCGAGTGGCCCGACAGCGCGCAGCGGTTTGGGCTGCTGGGCTGGGCCGCCGCGTCTCTGGGCTTTGGTCTCGATCCGGCGTGGACGCCCGATGTCGTGCACTGCCACGATTGGCACACGGGCCTGGCGCCCGCCTACGTGCGTGCCCAGGCGCAGGCGCGCCGGTTGGCCGGGCCGGCCAGCGTGTTCACGGTCCACAACCTCGCCTACCAGGGCGTGTTCGATTCCGCGACGTATGCGCTGCTCGGGTTGCCGTCGGCGATGTTCGGCATTGACGGGGTCGAGTTCCACGGCCAGGTGTCGTTCATGAAGGCGGGGCTGCAATTCGCCGACCGCATCACCACCGTGAGTCCCACCTACGCACGCGAGATCTTGTCGCCCGAGCAGGGCTGGGGGCTCGATGGCGTGCTGCGCGCGCGGGCGTCGGTGTTGTCGGGCATCTTGAACGGCGTGGACTACGCTGTGTGGAGCCCACAGGCGGATGCGCTGCTGGCGCAGCCCTACGATCACGACCGGATGGCAGGCAAAGCCCACGCCAAGGCGCAACTGCAGCAGCGGCTCGGCCTGCACGCGGCCCCCGACGCGCTGGTGTTTGGCGTGGTCAGTCGCCTCACCGAGCAGAAAGGGCTTCACCTGGTCCCGCCGGTGCTGGACGAACTCGTGGCGCGGGGCGGTCAGCTGGCGGTGCTCGGGGCAGGCGATGCGGGTATCGAGCAGGCGCTGCGGGGGGCGGCAGACCGCCACCCCGGGCGCGTGGCCCTGCACGTGGGCTACGACGAACCGCTGGCGCACATGGTGGTGGCAGGGTCTGACGTGATCATGGTGCCATCGCTGTTCGAACCCTGCGGCCTGACCCAGCTCTATGGCCTGCGGTACGGCACGCTTCCGCTGGTGCGGGGCGTAGGCGGGCTGGCCGACACCGTCACCGACAGCACGCTCGAGAACCTGCACGATGGTAGCGCCACCGGCTTTGTGTTCAACGAATTCAGTGCCCGCGGCTTGCAGGCGGCGGTGCGGCGGGCGTTTGCCCTGCGGGCGCGGCCGGCCGACTGGGCTGCGGTGCAGCAGAGCGCGATGCGGCAGCGCTTTGACTGGCAGGTGGCAGCCCAGGCGTATGGCGCGCTCTACCGTGATTTGCGACCGAACACCAGAACGGTGCACTGTTGACCCGACCGCGCACGGAAGTTGCTCATGCGTTTGCGCCCCTTTTCAACCGATTTGCAGAGACACCCATGACCCAGGCCAGCCCCTTCGTCTTTGACCACCCGACCAACACTGTCGAAGCGCTGCGCCGCTCCATCTCCAACCGGCTGGTCTACGCCGTCGGCAAGGACGTGCGCGCCGCCACCCGGCGCGACTGGCTGTTTGCGGTGTTCCACGCCGTGCGCGACCGCGTCATGGACCGCTGGCGCGACACACTCACCGCGTCGCGCGACACGGACGCCAAGCGGGTGTTCTACCTGTCGATGGAGTTCCTGACCGGCCGCACGCTCACCAACGCGCTGCTGTCGGTAGGCATCTATGACGGCGTCAAGGAGGCGTGCACGCAGCTCGGCGCTGATTTTGATGCGCTGATTGACCTCGAACCCGACGCCGGTCTGGGCAACGGCGGTCTGGGTCGTCTCGCGGCGTGCTTCCTGGATTCGATCGCCAGCACCGGGCTACCCGGCATGGGTTATGGCATCCGCTACGACTACGGCATGTTTGCGCAACGCATTGTCGACGGCCGGCAGGTCGAAGAGCCCGACACCTGGCTGGTCAATGGCAACCCCTGGGAGTTCATGCGGCCCGAGTTCAGCTACACCATCCGCTTCGGAGGGCGCCTGGTGCAGGACGGCGACCACGTGCAATGGGTTGACACCGAAGACGTGATCGCCACCGCCTACGACAGCGCTGTGCCCGGGCATGACCTGCGCAGTGTGGCCACGCTCAGGCTGTGGTCGGCGCGGGCTTCGGCCGGCATCAACCTCGACGCCTTCAACAAGGGCGACTACATGCGCGCCGTGGAGGCCAAGAACCAGTCCGAGAACGTTTCCCGCGTGCTTTACCCGGACGACAGCACCGAGCACGGCAAAGAGCTGCGTCTGCGACAAGAGTATTTCTTTGTCAGCGCCTCGCTGCAAGACATCCTGCGCCGCTACCTGAGCACCCATGGCAGCCTCGACACCTTGGCCGACAAGATTGCAGTGCATCTGAACGACACGCACCCGGCCCTGGCCGTGCCCGAACTGATGCGTATCCTGCTGGACGACCACCGGCTCGACTGGGACAAGGCCTGGAGCCTGTGCGGAAAGATTTTCTCGTATACCAACCACACCCTCATGGACGAGGCGCTCGAGACTTGGCCGGTCGAACTCATGGGGCGCCTGCTGCCGCGGCACCTGCGCATCATTTTCGACATGAATGCGCGGTTCCTCTCGGACGTGCATGTGCGCTTCCCGGGCGACAACGACCTGCTGCGCCGCGTGTCGCTGATCGACGAGCGCGGCCACCGGCGCGTGCGCATGGCCTACATATCGGTGCTGGCCAGCCACAAGGTGAACGGCGTGTCGGCGCTGCACAGCGACCTGGTGGTGCAGACCATTTTTGCCGACTTCGCCAGGATCTTTCCCGTGCGCTTCTGCAACAAGACCAACGGCATTACGCCTCGGCGCTGGCTGTCGCTGGCCAACCGGCCGCTGGCGGCGCTGATCGACAGCCGCATCGGAACCGGCTGGCGCGGCAACCTGGATGAACTGTCGGGCCTGGCGCCGCTGGCCGACGAACCGGCCTTCAACAACGCGTTCCGCCTGGCCAAGCAGCACAACAAGAAGCGGCTGGCCGACCTGGTGCAGCGCGAGCTGCACATCACGCTCAACCCCGACAGCCTGTTCGATGTGCAGGTCAAGCGCATGCACGAGTACAAGCGCCAGCTGCTCAACGTGCTGCACGTCATCACGCGATACCACCGCATCCTGGCGCAGCCCAACGCCAACTGGGTGCCGCGCACGGTGATCTTTGCCGGCAAGGCTGCCTCGGCCTACTACATGGCCAAGCTGGTGATCCGCCTCATCAACGACGTGGCGCGCGTGGTCAACCACGACCCGCGCGTGGGCGACAAGCTCAAGGTGGTGTTCATTCCGAACTACCGCGTCTCGCTGGCCGAAATCATCATTCCGGCGGCCGACCTGTCCGAGCAGATCTCCACCGCTGGTACCGAGGCGTCGGGAACGGGCAACATGAAGTTCGCGCTCAACGGGGCGCTGACCATCGGCACCTGGGACGGTGCCAACATCGAGATCGCGCAGAACGTGGGCGAAGAGAACATCTTCATCTTCGGCAACCGCACCGAGCAGGTCGCGGCCTTGCGCGCCAGCGGCTACCAGGCGCGGCGCTACTACGACAACAATTTCGATCTCAAATACGCCATCGACCGGCTCGCCGAGGGTGCGTTCAGCCCCGAGGAGCCTGAGCGCTACCGTGACATCGTGCGCACGCTGCTCGAGTCGGACTACTACCAGCTGCTCGCCGACTACGCCGACTACATCGCCACCCAGGGCAAGGTCGATGACCTGTACCGGCTGCCGGCGGAATGGGCCCGGCGCGCCGTCCTCAACGTATCCGCGATGGGGCCGTTCTCTTCGGACCGCACGATCCGCGAGTACGCCAACGAGATCTGGAACGTGCACCCGCTCACGCTGCCCGCGCCGGTCATGTCGTCAACCGCGCCCTGAGCACGTCGCCGCAGGAGGCCCGCATAGCGCATGTGCGCGCGCGTGTGCGTTTTGTAGGTGAGGCGCCGCGTGAATATGCACTGCCGCACCTCCCCCATTCTGGGGACGCAATCGCGGCGCCTGCCAACCACAATGAAACCGTGTCGGGGTTCGGGCTGTCGTGTCTTGCCAGTGCCGCCCCGAGAGGCCCGTTGTCAAGGAGGCGCACCGTGGAAACCGCTGCAACCGCTGAATCGCTCCAATGGCTGGAAGGGCTGGCGACCGCCAGTTTTCTATGGGGGCCGTTCTTCTTCTCGATCCTGTTCATGCTGGTGATCACGCGCATCGCGCACGTGTACTACGAAGGCGTGAGCCGGCGTGCCGAGCCGCCCGCGCTGCCCGAGGAAAAGCGCACCTACCGGATGTTCTTCATGGCCGCCGTGGTGTGCGGGATCATCCTCGTCTTCGTGTCGGTCGGCTGGTGGATCTATGCCCAGCTGAACCGCCACACCTTCGAGGGCACCATCATCGGCCTGTCGCTGGACCAGCAGATCGTCGCCACCGAAGACGACCTCTACTACCGCGAAACCATGCGCAACGAGCGCTCGGCGCACCCGGTGCGCGACTACCACTTCGCCATCGTGCGCAACACGCCGTTCGTGAGCGGCCAGGTGTTCAGCCTGAACTTCTACCCCACGGCCGGCTCGATTGGCCCGGAAAAGCCGCAGCCGGTGGACCTGAAGCTGCGCTACCAGGGCAGCGGGCCGCAGAAATTCGTGGTCAGGCCGGACGGAGGCTCGTTCCAGCTGGTCTCCACCAGCGCCAAGGCGGGCAGCGGGAGCGTGCGATGAAAACCCTCGCCTTGCTGGTCGCGGCCACCCTGGTAGGCCTGCTCTCGCCCGAAGCTGAAGCCGCCTGTACCA
>JANOBJ010000245.1:0-2556 GCA_031411575.1 Betaproteobacteria bacterium
TGGTCTTTACGAAGTGGCGTGTCCATCTCCGCTCGTCTTTCTGTAGTCAAGAAACCTGCGTAATCCAACATGATTCCGGCCTTCTGGTTGCGTTCAATTCACGATCTGGCGAAAACTCGCGTAATGATCGGCCGTGTAATAGCACGCGTCCGGTGCCGTTGTCCGTTGGCCACCGCACACGATGCGCCGGGCTCCCCGGTCGCGCGATCCTGGCGTCTTGACGGTGTACTCGCGGTAAAACCCGCGCTGCCTGGCCGGGAGCGAGCGCTCACGGTTGCCGAACACCGAACCGTCCTTGTCATACGGGAACGGGCCACCCTGGAGGATCAACTGGTACGTCTCGCGGCCTTGCCGTGGCAACTCGGCGACCGAAATGGTCGCGCTGTCGTCCTTGGCGAAGGCGGTGCGGGCATGTACCAGACCAGGAGAGGCCAACGTCGCAGCCCAAATAACGCAAGCAAGCCCTAACTTACTTGACCTCAACGCCGCGACACCCAACATGGACAAACACCTTTCTAAAACCCCGGGTTTACCCGGTGATTTCAGTTAGGTAGTGTGACCGAAGTGCCACAAAAAAGCAAGCGGCTGCTCAATTAATGAGCAGTCGGAAAGGACTTTATGTGGTCAATAAGTTAGTGCTTGCTGTCTAAAAGGGGCTTATCGCGCGGCGTTGGCGTCAGCCACGGTTAAGGCTGTCATGTTCACGATGCGGCGCACGGTGGTGCTGGCTGTCAGCACATGCACCGGTTTGGCCGCACCCAGCAACACCGGTCCGACAGCGATGTTGCCGCCGGCCGCCGTCTTGAGCAGGTTGTACGAAATATTAGCTGCATCGATGTTCGGCAGCACCAGCAGGTTGGCGTCGCCGATCAGCGTGCTGTGCGGCATGATGGCCGCGCGCGAGGCACCGTCCAGCGCCTCGTCGCCGTGCATTTCGCCGTCCACCTCGAGCCAGGGCGCCTCGGCGCGCAACAGTTCCAGCACCCGGCGCATCTTCAGCGCGCTGGGATGGTTACTCTGGCCAAAGTTGCTGTGCGAGAGCAGCGCGGCCTTGGGCTTGAGGCCAAAGCGCATCATTTCCTCGGCCGCCATCACCGTGATTTCGGTCAGTTCCTCGGCGGTGGGGTCGTAGTTGACGTGCGTGTCGACCAGGAACACCTGGCGGCCCGGCAGCATCAGGCCGTTCATGCAGGCGTAAATCTGCACGTCCTGCGGCGTGCTGGGGCTGCCGCCGGCGCGCTTGCCGATCACCTGGTCGATGTAGTACAGGTGCATCGCCGTGGTGCCCCAGGTGCCGCAGATCATGCCGTCCACGTCGCCCTTGTGCAGCAACATGGCGCCGATCAGCGTCAGACGGCGGCGCATCTCGATCTTGGCCATCTGCACCGTGATGCCCTTGCGCTCGGTCATGCGGTGGTAGGTCTGCCAGAAGTCGCGGTAGCGGTGGTCCTGCTCGACGTTGACGATGTCGTAGTCCAGCTCTTCCTTTAGCCGCAGGCCGAACTTCTCAATGCGCTGCGCGATGACGGCCGGGCGGCCGATCAGCGTCGGGCGCGCCAGGCCTTCGTCCACCACGATCTGGGCGGCGCGCAGCACGCGCTCTTCCTCGCCCTCGGCGTAGGCCACGCGTTTTTTCAGCGCCGCCTTGGCCGCGGTGAAGATCGGCTTCATGGTGGTGCCCGAGGCGTACACAAAGCTCTGCAGCTTGTCGCGGTAGGCGTCCATGTCGGTGATCGGGCGCAGCGCCACGCCACTGTCGGCGGCCGCCTTGGCCACCGCCGGCGCGATCTTCATCATCAGGCGCGGGTCAAACGGCTTGGGAATCAGATACTCGGGGCCAAACGCCAGCTTCTCGCCGACGTAGGCCGCCGCCACCACCTCGCTCTGCTCGGCCTGCGCCAGCTCGGCTATGGCGTGCACCGCCGCGATCTCCATCTCGATCGTGATGGTGGAGGCGCCCGCATCCAGCGCGCCGCGGAAGATGTACGGAAAGCACAGGACGTTGTTGACCTGGTTGGGGTAGTCGGTGCGGCCGGTGGCCATCACCACGTCGCCGCGCACCGCATGCGCGTCTTCGGGAGAAATCTCGGGGTTGGGGTTGGCCAGCGCAAAAATGATGGGCTTGGCCGCCATCTTGCGCACCATCTCCGGCTTGAGCACGCCGCCCGCCGACAGGCCAAGAAAAATGTCGGCGCCTTCAATGATCTCGCCCAGCGTGCGGGCCGTGGTCTTTTGCGCGAACTGCAGCTTGTCTTCGTCCATCAGCTCGGTGCGGCCCTCGTACACCACGCCGGCCAGATCGGTCACGTAGATGTTTTCGCGCGGGATGCCCAGCTTGAGCAACAGCCCCAGGCAGGCCAGCGCCGCCGCGCCCGCGCCCGAGGTCACGAGCTTGACCTGCTTCGGGTCCTTGCCCACTACCTTCAGCGCGTTCAGCATGGCCGCGCCCACCGTGATGGCCGTGCCGTGTTGATCGTCATGAAAAACAGGAATCTTCATGCGCTTGCGCAGCTCGCGTTCGACATAAAAGCAGTCCGGCGCCTTGATGTCTTCGAG
>JANOBJ010000246.1:0-3775 GCA_031411575.1 Betaproteobacteria bacterium
CCCCGACTTCTATAACGAAGAGAAGACCTTCCACGAGCTCGAGCGCATTTTTGACATTTGCCACGGCTGCCGCCGCTGCGTGAGCCTGTGCGGCTCGTTTCCCACGCTGTTTGACCTGGTGGACGCCAGCAAGACCATGGAGGTCGATGGCGTCGACAAGCAGGACTACTGGAAGGTGGTGGACCAGTGCTACCTGTGCGACCTGTGCTACATGACCAAGTGCCCGTACACGCCGCCGCACCCGTGGAACCTGGATTTCCCGCACACCATGCTGCGTGCCAAGGCCATCAAGTTCAAGAAGGGCGAAGTCACGGCCGGCGAGAAATTTCTGGCCTCCACCGACGTGCATGGCAAGTTCGCCGGCATCCCGATCGTGGTGCAGACGGCCAACGCGGTGAACAAGACCAAGATCGCGCGCGGCATCATGGAAAACATGCTGGGCGTGGACAAGGACGCGTGGCTGCCGGAGTTGGCCACCAAAAAATTCCGCTCGGGCACGCCCAAGGCCACGTCCACGGTGGTGACCGACGGCGCCAAGACGCCCGGCAAGGTGGCGATCTTCGCGACCTGCTATGTCAACTACAACGAACCCGGCATCGGGCATGACCTGCTGAAGCTGCTGGATCACAACGGCGTGCCCTACGTCATCGTGGACAAGGAAAAATGCTGCGGCATGCCCAAGCTTGAGCTGGGTGACCTGGATTCGGTCAACAGCAGCAAGGAAGCCAACATCCCGGTGCTGGCGCGCTACGCGAAAGAGGGCTACGCCATCCTGAGCGCAGTGCCCAGCTGCACCCTGATGTTCAAGCAGGAGATCCCGCTGATGTACCCGGACGAAGCCGACGTGCAGCTCGTCAAGGAGCACATGTGGGACCCGTTTGAATACCTGATGCAGCGCAAGCGCGACGGCCTGCTCAAGACCGAGTTCAGCACCCCGCTGGGCAACGTGAGCTACCAGATCCCGTGCCACGGCCGGGTGCAGAACATTGGGCGCAAGACCGAAGAGATGCTCAAGATGATCCCGCTGACGACGATCAACACGGTAGAGCGCTGCTCGGGCCATGCCGGCACCTTCGGCGTGAAGAAGGCCTACCACCAGCAGGCCATGAAGATCGGCAAGCCCGTGTTCAAGCAGATGGCCAGCATGAAGGACGGCGCCAAGCCCGACTACATCAGCTCGGACTGCCCGCTGGGCGGCCACCACATCAAGCAGGGCTTTGAGGTTAATGGCCTGGGCGCGCCGGAACTCAACCACCCGCTGACACTCGTACGCAAGGCCTACGGGCTGAAGTAAACACCCTTCACGGTCTCATCGGAGAAAACACCATGCAAGTCACTGGCCACATCACCCGCGACAGCCTCATGACGCTGGAGGCCTACAGCAAGTACCGCAAGGCCCACAAGGCCGAGATCGTGGCGCACCGCAAGCTGCGCAGCGTGTACCTGGGCGAGCATCTCAACGTGCAGTTCGAGAGCGAGCTGACCGTGCGCTACCAGATCCAGGAAATGCTGCGCATCGAAAAGATCTTCGAAGAAGAAGGCATCGAGCACGAGATCGAAACCTACGCGCCGATGGTGCCGGGCGGTACCAACTGGAAAGCCACCCTGCTGATCGAGTACACCGACATCAATGAACGCAAGCGCGAGCTGGCCCGCCTGATCGGCGTGGAAGACCGCATGTTCGTGGAGGTCGAAGGCCACGCCCGCGTCTACGCCATCGCCGACGAAGACCTGGACCGCGAGAACGACGAGAAAACCTCGGCCGTGCACTTCGTCCGCTTCGAGCTCACGCCCGCCATGCGCGAGTCGGTCAAGGCCGGTGCCGGCGTCAAGCTCGGCTGCGACCACACCCACTACCCGGCGCATGTGTCTATCGCCCCTGAGACGCTGGCCAGCCTGGCAGGAGACCTCCGGTAGCGCGGTGGTGTTCCGGATTCAGGATAATGAAGGCTTCCCCTGCGAAGCCTTTTTTCTTGCCCCTTCATGCTCTTCCTGCTGTCCCCCGCCAAATCGCTCGACTACGAAACGCCTGCGGGCGACGTACCGCCCTCCGAGCCGCTGTTTGTGCGGCAATCGGCGGCGCTGATCAAGGTGCTGAAAAAGAAGTCGCGAGAGGAGATTGCAGAGCTGATGAACCTGAGCGAGCCGCTGTCGGCGCTCAACGTGGCGCGCTACAAGGCCTGGCGGCCTACCTTCAGCGACGCCAACTCCAAGCCGGCCGTGCTCGCCTTCAACGGCGATGTGTACGGCGGCCTGGACGCCAAAACCCTGCCGCGTGCCAGCCTGGAATGGGCGCAGTCGCACGTCTGCATTCTGAGCGGCCTGTACGGCGTGCTGCGCCCGCTCGATCGCATGCAACCCTACCGGCTGGAGATGGGCACCGCGCTCGCCACCGACCAGGGGCGCAACCTCTACGCTTTCTGGGGTCCGCGCATCGCGCACTACCTCGACGAGCGGCTGGCTGGCGAAAAAGTGCCCGCGGTGGTGAACCTGGCTTCGCAGGAGTATTTCAAGGCGGTGGACCGCAAGGCACTCAAGGCGCGTGTGATTGACTGTGTGTTCGAGGAATACCGCAACGGCCAGTACAAGGTCATCAGCTTCATGGCCAAGCGCGCGCGGGGGCTGATGGCGCGCTACGCCGCCACGCACCGCATCACCTCGCCCAGGAAGCTGGAACATTTCAACCTCGAAGGCTATGCTTTCGACCCCGCCGCATCGCTGCCCGAGCGCTTGGTGTTCCGGCGCCAGGCGGCCTGACGCCGAGGAGCAACCCCGACATGGGAAAAACCGGCACGCAACAGCTGATCACGCCCGAGCTGCGCCAATGGATCGTGGCGCAGGCCGAGGCTGGCTTCGGCGCGGACGTGGTGCTCCGCGCCATGATCGCGTCCGGCTGGGACGAGGACATCGCCGTGGAAGCGATGGAGGCCACCCTCAAGACCCATCTGGAAAGCAAGGCCGTGGCGATGGGCCTGCCGCCCGCCGTGCCCGTGCCCGAGCCGGATCTGTCTGAATCGGCGCTGTACCTCGATGCGGGCGACCGCCAGGTGCAGGTGCTGAGCGTCATGGCGGCCCCGCAGATTGTGGTGTTCGGCGATCTGCTCAGCGCCGAGGAATGCGAGGCCCTGATCGCCGCCGCGCGCCCGCGCATGGCGCGCTCGCTCACGGTGGAGACCCGCACCGGCGGCGAAGAGGTCAACACCGACCGCACCAGCAGCGGCATGTTCTTCCTGCGCGGCGAGAACGACGTGGTGCGCCGGGTCGAGGCGCGCATCGCCCGGCTGCTCAACTGGCCGCTGGAAAATGGCGAAGGCCTGCAGATCCTGCACTACCGGCCCGGCGCCGAGTACAAGCCGCATTACGATTATTTTGACCCCGCCGAAGCCGGCACGCCGACCATCCTCAAGCGTGGCGGCCAGCGTGTAGCCACGCTGATCATGTACCTGCACGAACCCGAGAAGGGCGGCGGCACCACCTTCCCCGACGTGCACCTGGAGGTCGCGCCCAAGCGCGGCAACGCGGTGTTCTTCAGCTACGAACGCCCGCATCCTTCGACCCGCACGCTGCACGGCGGCGCCAGTGTGATCGCCGGCGAGAAGTGGATCGCCACCAAATGGCTCCGAGAGCGTGAGTTTAACTAGAAAAGGCCTGTTGTCCGCTTCCCGTGGACATAGTATGCTATGAAAATAAGAGCTAACGGAATTGATATCGAGGTGGAAGACACCGGCGCCGATGGCTCGCAACAGGGCCGCCCGGTGGTGCTGCTCATCATGGG
>JANOBJ010000247.1:0-6147 GCA_031411575.1 Betaproteobacteria bacterium
CGGCCGTGGCCCTGCTAAAGGCCAAGCCGAACCCGAGCGACGCCGACATCAACGAGGCCATGACCAACATCTGCCGCTGCGGCACCTACAACCGCATCCGCGCCGCGATCAAGGTGGTGGCCAAAGGCGGCGACACCAAGAGCGCGGCACTGGCGATCCAGCACGCTGACGGGAGCACGACATGAGCGCCGCCCTGAACACGACTGAACTGTCGCGCCGCAGCTTCATGGCGTCGGCCACCGCTGGCGGGCTGATGGTGGCCTTCCACGTGCCGTTCGCTGCCAACGCGCAGGCGCAGACGGCCACGCCACCCGAGGTGAATGCCTGGGTCGTGGTGAAGCCGGACGACACCGTGGTCATCCGCATCGCCCGCTCCGAGATGGGCCAGGGCACGCTGACCGGGCTGGCGCAGCTGGTGGCCGAAGAACTCGACTGCAACTGGGCCAAGGTCACCACCGAATACCCGACGCCGGGCCAGAACCTCGCGCGCAACCGCGCCTGGGGCAACTTCTCGACCGGTGGCAGCCGGGGCATCCGCGAGTCGCATGACTACGTGCGCAAGGGCGGCGCCACCGCCCGGCTGATGCTGGTGCAGGCCGCGGCCGACGAGTGGAAGGTGCCGGCCGCCGAATGCAAGGCGGTGGACAGCGTGATCACCCACACCCCCAGCGGTAAAACCACCACCTACGGCAAGGTGGCGGCAGCGGCCGCCAGGCTCACCCCGCCCGCCGACGTGAAGCTGAAAGACCCGAAAGACTGGAAGCTCGCCGGCAAGCGGCTGGCGCGGCTCGACACGGTGGACAAGGTCACCGGCCAGCAGGTCTATGGCGCGGATTTGAAGCTGCCGGGCATGCTCAACGCGGCTATCAAGGACTGCCCGGTGTTTGGCGGCAAGATTAAAAGCATCAACGCTGCCGCCATCGAGAAACGCCCCGGCGTGAAGAAGGTGGTGCGGGTGGGCGACAGCGCAGTGGCGGTGGTGGCCGACACCTGGTGGCGCGCCAAGACAGCGCTGGACGCGCTGCCGATCGAGTGGGACAACGGGCCGAACGCACAAGTCTCAAGCGCCAGCATCGCGCAGATGCTCAAGGCAGGCCTGGATGCGCCGGATGCGGTGGTGGGCAACCAGAACGGCGACGCCAAGGCCGCGCTGGCAACCGCCGCGCGCAAGCTCGAGGCGGTGTATTCGTACCCGTACCAGAACCACGCGACGATGGAGCCGATGAACGCCACGGCGAAGTTCACGCTGGCGGCCGCCGGCGCGCCGGCGCGCGGCGAAGTCTGGACGCCCCCGCAAAACGGTGAAGCGGCGCTGGCGGCCACGTCCGAGGCGGCCGGGTTGCCGCAGGCCCAGTGCGAGGTCTACAAGCTGCACCTGGGCGGCGGTTTTGGCCGGCGCGGCGCGGTGCACGACTGGGTGCGCCAGGCGGTGCTGATCGCCAAGGAAATGCCGGGTGTGCCGGTCAAGCTGCTGTGGAGCCGCGAAGAAGACATGCTGCACGGCCGTTACCACCCGATCACGCAATGCAAGATGACCGCCGGTCTGGACGCGCAGGGCAACGTGACGGCGCTGCACATGCGGATTTCGGGCCAGTCAATCCTGGCCGGCGTGTTTCCCCAGAACATACGCAACGGGCTTGATCCGGTGGTGTTCCAGGGCCTCAACGCGCCCGGGCCGGAGGCGTCGATCGGCTACAGCTTTCCCAACCTGCTGATCGACCACGCAATGCGCAACCCGCACGTGCCGCCGGGCTTCTGGCGCGGCGTGAACCTGAACCAGAACGCGATCTACATGGAGAGCTTCATTGACGAGATCGCCGCCGCCACCCAGCAAGACCCGCTGGCGCTGCGCCGCAAGCTCATGGCCAGCCACCCCAAACACCTGGCCGTGCTCAACGCGGTGGCCGAGCGCGCCAAGTGGGGCACGCCCGCGCCCGACGTGGGCGGGCAGAAGGTGTTTCGCGGGCTGGCGCAGACCATGGGCTTTGGCAGCTATGTGGCGGCCTGTGCCGAGGTGTCGGTCAGCAGCGATGGGGTGCTCAAAATCCACCGCATCATCGCGGCCACCGACCCCGGCCACGCGGTCAATCCGCAGCAGATCGAGGCGCAGGTGGAAGGCTCGTTTGCCTACGGCCTGTCGGCCGCGCTGTTTGGCGAGTGCACGGTGAAGGACGGCCGCATCGAGCAGGAGAACTTCAACACCTACCCGGTGGTGCAGATGCAGCACATGCCGGCGGTGGAAACCATCACCCTGCCCTCGGGCGGCTTCTGGGGCGGCGTGGGCGAGCCGACCATCGCAGTGGCGGCGCCAGCGGTGCTGAACGCGATTTACGCGGCCACGGGCCGGCGCATCCGCGATCTGCCGCTGCGCAACCAGAACCTGAAACGCGCATGACGGAAAGCGGGCGGCGCATCGGTTCAGTGGGGCGTGGCTTCGCACGGCGCGCGGGAGCCCTGCTGCTGTGCGCCGCCGCCGCGCTGCTGGCCGGCACCAGCCAGGCCGAAGCACCCCGGCCGCTGCCGCCACTCGTGGTGGTGGCCGACGCCATTGCCCAGCCGCTGACCGACACGCCCGGCGATGCCACGCGCGGCCGCGCCATCGTGGCCGACCGGCAGACGGGTCTGTGCCTGCTGTGCCACACCGGGCCATTCCCCGAAGAGCGCTTTCAGGGCAACCTCGCCCCCGATCTGGCCGGTGCGGGGGCGCGCTGGTCGGCGGGCCAGCTGCGCCTGCGCATCGCCGACCCGCGGCGGCTCAACCCCAACGCGCTCATGCCGTCGTACTACCGCGCCGATGGCCTGATGCGGGTGGGCCGCAACTGGCAGGGCCAGCCGGTACTGTCGGCCCAGCAGGTCGAGGATGTAGTAGCCTTCCTTCAAACGCTGAAATGACCATGCGCCGACTTCCCGCTACTGCCCTGCCCCTTGATGCGCTACCCGCATCGCGGCGCCACCTGCTGGCGCTGGGCGCGGGTGCGGCGCTGTGGGTCACGGTGCGGCCGGCGCAGGCGCAGTCCGACCCGCTGGCGGCCGCGGTGGCCGCCTACACCGGTGGGGCGCCCACCAAGGCCGGCAAGGTCACGCTCGAGATTGCCAAGCTCATCGACAACGGCAACGCGGTGCCCATGACCATCAGTGTGGACAGCCCGATGACCGAAGCCAGCCATGTGACGGCGATCGCGGTTTTCAACGAACGCAACCCGCAGCGCGAGGTGGTCAAGCTCACGCTCGGCCCCCGTGCCGGCAAGGCCGTGGTGTCCACGCGCATCCGGCTGGCCACCAGCCAGAAGCTCACCGCCGTGGCCAAACTCAACGACGGCAGCTTCTGGACGCAGACGGTGGATGTCATCGTGACACTGGCAGCCTGCATTGAAGGCGAGAACACGTGATCGGAACCAACTGATGGCCCGCACCCTCCTCACCGTCCCCAAGTCCGTCAAGCGCGGCGAGGTGTTTGAGGTGCGCACGCTGATCGGCCACCCGATGGAAACCGGTTTCCGCGCCGGCGCGGAGGGCCAGCGGCTGGCGCGCGACATCATTCAGCGCTTTTCGTGCCGCTACAACGGCGAGTTGGTGTTCAGCGCGGAGCTGTTCTCGGCCATCTCGGCCAACCCGTACATCGCGTTCCACACCGTGGCCACGGTCAGTGGCACGCTGGCCTTCACCTGGGAAGGCGACAACGGGTTTTCGCAAACCGAGACGGTTGCGATCCAGGTCACATGAGGCGGCTGGGCGCGCTGGCGATGCTGGTGGCGCTCGCGGGCGCGGTCACGCTGGCCGGCTCGCAGGCGCCCACCACGCCCGACACCCGCCGCTCGGGCTTTGACGACATGAGCGCGCCGGTGCAGGCGATGCAGCGCGACGACACGCAAAACCCCGGCATGCTGTGGGTGGCCGACGGCGAGGTGGCCTGGCAGCGCGACATGGGTCCCGGCAACCGGTCAGCCTGCGTCAGCTGCCACGGCGATGCTGCCCAATCGATGCGCGGCGTGGCGGCGCGCTACCCGGCCTGGGACGAGCGGCTGGCACGCCCGATCAACCTGCAGCAGCGCATCAACCAGTGCCGCGAGCGCTACCAGATCATCATGCCGCTGCCGGTCGAAAGCCGCGACCTGCTGAACCTGGAAAGCTATGTGGCGCACCAGTCGCGCGGCCTGCCGCTGGCGCCGCCGGTTGACCCGCGCCTGACGCCCTGGCGCGAGCGCGGCGAGGCGTTGTTCAGCCAGCGCATCGGCCAGCTCAACCTGTCGTGCGCGCAGTGCCACGACGAACTGGCCGGCCGCCGGCTGGCCGGCAGCGTGATCCCGCAGGGCCACATCAATGGCTACCCGATCTACCGGCTGGAGTGGCAGGGCGTGGGATCCTTGCAGCGGCGCCTGCGAAACTGCACCACCGGGGTGCGCGCCGAGGCATATGGGTTTGGCAGCACCGAAGCAGTGCAGCTGGAACTGCATTTGGCCCAGCGCTCGCGCGGCATGCCGCTGGAAACACCGGGGGTGCGGCCTTAGCGCACGCTGCCGGGGCCAGGCGGTGGTTCAACAGGCGCATCCAGTTTGCTATTATTTATATAGCAAACTATGACCACTGGGTGCGGACGAGAGCACGATTTTGCTTGAAAATCGGCTAAAAATGCCTGAGTCACCGGCGTTGGCCTGCTGCGGCCCGACGCGGCGCCAGGCGCCCCACACTCAGTCGAGCTTGATGCCCAGATCGACCGCCAGCTTGATCCAGACCGGCACGGTTTCTTCCCACTCGCGGCGGGTGTCCGCCAGGTTTTTTGGCTTGTTGGGGATGGCAAAGGTCTCGCGCAGCTTGGCCGCGCGCTCGGTGTTGGCGCCCTCCACCACCACCCGCGACAGCGCCTGCAGCACCGCCTCGGGCGTACCGGCCGGCGCCATCAGCGGCAGGCCGCCTTCCAGGCTGACCAGGCGGCCGGGGATGCCCTGCTCGACCAGCGTCGGCACATCGGGCAGCTTGGGCGAGCGGTAGCTGCCGGTCACGCCGATCGGGCGCACGCCGCGCGACTGCACGGTGGCAAACGCCTGGTAGCTGCCAATGGCGATCTGCGTCTGGCCCGACGCCACATCGATCCACATCGGCGATTCGCCGCGGTAGTGCACGGCGAGGATCTTGGTGCCATGGGCGCGGTTGGTCTGGTCGGCCACCATGTGTGGGTACGAGCCGGGCGCGTAGGTGCCCATTGACGCGGTATTGGTCTTGGCGAACTCGATGAACTCGCGCATGTTCTTGGCCGGCACCTTCTCGGACACGCCCACCACCAGCGGGCCTGAAGGGAAGTTGGCGACCGGCGTGAGGTCCTTGTCCAGGTTGTAGGGCAGCTTGGTATAGAGCACGCGGTTTTGCCAGACCGTGCCCGACGTCGTCATGAGCAGCGTGTAGCCGTCAGCCGGTGATTTGGCCACGGCGTCAATGCCGATGATGGCGCCGGCGCCGGGCCGGTTGTCCACCAGCGCCGGCACGCCGAACTTGGCGGTCAGCTGCTCGGCGTACATGCGCGCGTAGGCGTCGGTCAGGCCACCCGGCGGGAACGCCACCACGATGCGGATCGGTTTGTTGGGCCACTTGGGCGCCTGCGCCATCGCGTCGGGCACGAGGGCGCTGGCGCCCAGCGCCGTGGTGGTCGCCAGAAAACGGCGGCGGGTATCGCCCGGGGCTACAGTCATGGCCATCTTTCGTCGGAAATGAGGACAAAATCAGTCTAGCACCGGGTTTGCGGGTGATTGGGCATGAGATACCCGACCCTGGAAGCTACGTTGAACCCACCCGCCCGGCGCGTACCGCCCGCACGCCCGGGCCCCGCGCGCAACCCGGGTTGCCGCCTTTTTTTGATGGAGTGCCGCCATGATCAGCATTCGTGACATCGACCACCTGGTGCTGCGGGTCACCGACCTGGACGCCATGGTGCTGTTTTACTGCAGCGTGCTGGGCTGCACGGTCGAGCGGCGCCAGGATGAGCTGGGCCTGGTGCAGCTGCGCGCCGGGCGGTCGATGCTGGATCTGGTGCCGGTGGACGGCCCGCTCGGCCGGGCCGGTGGCGCCGCGGCGGGCGCGCAGGGCCGAAACGTGGACCATTTCTGTTTCCGGATCGAGCCATTTGACGAGGCCGCGATCCGCCGCGATCTGGAT
>JANOBJ010000248.1:0-21650 GCA_031411575.1 Betaproteobacteria bacterium
CTGCTTCGCAGCCAGGAACGCCTTCTGGTCCCATTCAGGCGACGCGCCTGCGGCAAGCTCCATGCTCTCGGCCGCGCCGTCGTACTCGCTGGCAAAGCGCCTGCGCAGTGCGTCGGCGTCGGACAGCGGGATGGTCTCGAAGTCCTGCGGCCGGCGTTCGCTGCCCGACTCGAACACCGTCATCTCGCCGCGGCGCAGGTTCATGATGCCGCCGAAGCTCTTGCCCTTGCCCACCGGCCACGTCATCGGCACGCAGGGCATGCCCAGCTCGCGCTCCACCTCGTCCAGGATGTCCAGCGGCTCGCGCACCTCGCGGTCCATCTTGTTGACGAACGTGATGATGGGCGTGTTGCGCTGGCGGCAGACCTCGATCAGGCGCCGCGTCTGCGCCTCGACGCCGTTGGCCGCGTCGATGACCATCAGCGCCGAATCGACGGCGGTGAGCACCCGGTAGGTGTCCTCCGAGAAGTCCTTGTGGCCGGGCGTGTCCAGCAGGTTGATGACGTGGTCGCGGTACAACATCTGCATGACCGAGCTGGCCACCGAAATGCCGCGCTGCTTCTCGATTTCCATCCAGTCAGAAGTGGCGTGGCGCGAAGCCTTGCGTGCCTTGACCGAGCCAGCGATCTGGATCGCGCCGGAGAAGAGCAGCAGCTTTTCGGTCAGCGTGGTTTTGCCCGCATCGGGGTGGGAGATGATTGCGAAGGTGCGGCGGCGGCGGGTTTCGGAGACAAATGACACGGTAAGGCCGGGAAGAACATGCAAGCCCCGGATTGTCGCAGGTCAGGCGCCAAGCCCGCACAGCTCCAGCGGTCGCGTCGGGCGCTCAAGTGTGGCAGCCGGGCATTGAAACCGCGTTGCCCGCTTCGATGAACTGCCGGGAGGCCTTGGGGTCGCGGAACACGAGAGGCCTTGCCGCTAACTCGCCCGACTCGGCACGGCGTACAGCGTCCAGCACCAGGCTGTGATGGGGGCTTTTCGGACAAACCGGGTCAGCAGTTTCGGCGTCGCGCGTGAGCATGTACGCTTGGCAACGGCAGCCGCCAAGGTCTTTTTCCTTGTGCTCGCAACTGTTGCAGGGCTCTTTCATCCAGCCGGTGCCGCGGTAGCGGTTGAAGCCTTCCGAGTCCTGCCAGGCGCTTTGCACACTGGTGTTGCGCATGTTGGGAAACTCCAGCCCTGGCAGCATCCGCGCCGTGTGGCAAGGCAGTGCAGTACCGTCCGGCGTGATGGTCATGAACATGCTGCCCCAGCCGTTAACGCATTTTTTGGGCGTGGCATCGTGGTAGTCAGGCGCCACGAAGAAGATGCGCATGTCGTTGCCGAGCTTGGCCCGCCATTCGTCAGTGATGGCTTCGGCGCGTTGCAGCTGGGCTCGTGTGGGCAGCAACTGGTCGCGGTTTTCGAGGGCCCATGAGTAGTATTGGGTATTGGCCAGTTCCAGGTACTCGGCGCCCATCTCAACCGCCATTTCGATGATGCGGCCGATATGGTCAACGTTGAGCCGGTGGATCACCACGTTCAGGACCATCGGCCAGCCGTTGGCCTTGATCGTGCGCGCCACTCGCTGCTTGAGGTCGAAGGTTTTGGTGTGCGAGAGAAAGTCGTTCATCTCGCGGGTTGAGTCCTGAAACGAGAGCTGCACGTGGTCCAGCCCCGCTGACTTGAGCGCTGTCGCCCGGGCCTCGGTAAGGCCGACGCCCGATGTCAGCAGGTTGGTGTAGTAGCCCAAACGGTGTGCTTCAGCCACCAGCAGCTCAAGGTCGTCGCGCACCAGGGGCTCGCCGCCGGAAAACCCGCACTGCACGGCACCCAGGGCGCGCGCTTCGCGCAGCACGCGCAGCCAGTCCTCTGTGGACAACTCATTGGCATGGCTGGCAAAGTCGACCGGGTTGTAGCAAAAGGCGCAGTGCAGGGGGCAGCGGTAGGTCACCTCGGCCAGCAGCCACAGCGGTGGGCCTGGGGTTCCGACAGAGTCCGCCAGGTTTTCAGCGGTGATCATGTGATTTCCACCCATTTCTGTTGCAACGCAATGTCCAGAAACGCCAGTACTTCTTTTTCGAGCGCGCTCGCTTTGAAGGTTTGCTCAAGGTTGGCCACGATGGCGGACACATCCTGATCGCCATCGCAGCGCTTCAGGATCTCGCCCGCGCTCTGGTTGAGCTTGACCATGCCCTCGGGATAGAGCAGCACATGGCAGTTTTGAACCTCTTCCCACTGCAGCCGAAAGCCAACGGCCACGCGAGGGCGGCTCGACAGGCCGGCCGTGCTCATGGCGTCACCCCGTACGCACGCGCCATGGCGTCGTTCATGGCCCACAGGATGTCCAGCTTGAACTGCAGGATATCCAAAGCGCGCAACTGCTGCGATCGGGTGGTGAAATGGTCGAGCGTGATGGCCAGGCCCTGCTCGACATCGCGTCGCGCCTGACTCACCCGGTTGCGGAAATACTGCAGCCCGGTGGTTTCGATCCAGGGGTAATGTTCTGGCCAGTTGGCCAGTCGCTGCTTGTGGATTTCGGGCGCGAACATCTCGGTGAGCGATGAACAAACCGCCTCCTGCCATGGCGCGCGCCGCGCGAAATTCACATAGGCATCCACCGCGAAGCGGATCGCCGGGACGACGTGGCGCAAGTCGGTGATTTCCTCGCGCGTCAGACCGGTGGCCATGCCCAATTGAATCCAGGCCTCGATGCCGCCCGCATCGAACTGATCGCCCGTCTGCGAGCCATCGTGGTCGATGATGCGCTGCACCCAGCCGCGTCGCACCTCGCGGTCCGGACAGTTGGACAGCACGGCAGCGTCTTTGACCGGAATCGCGATCTGGTAATAAAAGCGATTGGCTACCCAGCCCCGGATCTGCTCAGGGGTCGCTTTGCCGCTGTTCAGCATCACGTTGAACGGATGGTGGATGTGATACGCCGCGCCCTTGCCGCGCAACTGTGCCTCGAACTCCGCGCGGGTCCAGGCGGAGTCGGTGCTGGCTGCCAGCGGCGGCGCGAGCGACATGTCGATGAGTGCGATTTTCAGTCCCCTCGGGTGGTGGTTGGCATGGCCGGTCTAGAGTTCAATCACCATGCCGTCATGGGCCACTTCCACCCCGCGCCGGCTCAACTCGGCGCGCTGTGGTGAGTCCTCGTTGAGGATCGGGTTGGTGTTGTTGATGTGGATCAAAACCTTGCGCGTGCGTGCAGGCAGGCTGTCCAGCCATTCGAGCATGCCGTCCGGCCCCGACTGAGGCAGATGGCCGATGCTGCGGCCGGTCTTCTGGCTGAAACCCAGAGCGATCATTTCGTCGTCCGTCCAGAAGGTGCCGTCCACCAATACACAGTCGGCCGCGCGCATGGCAGCATCGACATCTGGCCCGCGGGCGCCCAGGCCCGGCGCGTAAAACAATCGTCGGCCGGTGCCGCTGTCGATGACGGTCAGGCCAATGTTGTCGCCTGGCACCGACTGTTCACGATGCGGCGAGTAGGGCGCGGCCTTGCTGGCCAGTGGCAGCGCGGAAAACTCGATGCCGGTTACCCCATCCATGGTGAAAGTCTGGCCATCCAACGGCACCGTGCGACGGTCTACCCCGCAATAGTGCTCCAGTACACGCAAGATGGGGTTGCCCTGGGTCAGGTCTTCGTATACCGGATCGGCGCACCACAGGGGGAGCTTCTTGCCCCGTTCGCGCAGCATGTACAAGCCGGTGGAGTGGTCGACCTGGCCGTCCATCAGCAGCACACCCGCAATGCCGGTGTCGCGGGTCGTGCGGTTGGGCTGCAGCGCCGGCGTGGCGCGGATCTGCTCCAGGATATCGGGTGAGGCGTTGATCAAGGCCCAGTCCTGCCCTGCATCTCCTTTGACGCAGATGGATGACTGGGTGCGTGCGCGGGCGCGAAGGGTGCCCGCGCGCTGGCCTGCACAGTTGACGCAGTTGCAATTCCACTGGGGGAAACCGCCACCGGCGGCGGCGCCTAAAACTCGAATGTGCATGGAACCCCAAGCCCGGAACGCCGGGCAACCGGAAAACAGATTGCGTCGTGGCGCTGACAGATGACAAAGCCCGCACAGGCGGGCTTTGTCATCTGTCAGTGAAGCGGTTCAGCGAGCGGCCACGTACATCGTGATCTCGAAACCGAAACGGAAGTCGCAGGCTTGTGGGGTTTCCCAAGTCATGTAGGTCTCCTAAAAGGTCAGCAAAGGACAGAACGCTTGCGTGTTCTGGAAACGGCGGATGCACGTCACCAGCCGAGAGTACGCTGTGCAGAGGTACCGGTTGTAGTGCCTGTATGGAGATCAACCTCATGATTTTCATGAATTGGTCGACTGATAGCATGGCTTGCCATGTCCGCCTCCCGTTTTTGCCATGCCTCCGACGCCATTCGCCAGACCGGGCAACTGGTCGTGAGCGCGGGGCACGCCTTGTACTGGCAGGATTGGGGCGCGCCCGATGGTGTGGCAGCGCTGGTGTTGCACGGTGGCCCGGGATCAGGATTTTCCGACGCACTGCTGCGCTACTTTGATCCGGCGACGTTCCGCGTGGTGGCGTTTGACCAGCGTGGCTGCGGCCGCAGTACACCGCGCGGTGAAACCCGCGACAACACGACCGCGTTGCTGATCGACGACATCGAGGCCTTGCGCCACTATCTTGGCATCCAGAGCTGGCTCGTCGTCGGTGGCTCCTGGGGTGCGACGCTGGCGCTGGCTTACGCGGCCAGGCATCGGACTGCGGTGAGCGGTGCGTTGCTGCGCGGGCTGTTTGTGCCGTCCCGGGCGGAGTTGGACTGGTTCTTTCGCGGCGCGAGTTCCGAGTACCCTGCGGCCTGGAAGCGCTTGGCCGAACTTGCGCTGGCGGCTGAGCAGGACGACTTGCTGGGCTGGCTTGCCGGGGTGTTTGCCGGCACCGACCGGGCGCAACAACAGCGGGCGGCGCAAGCGTGGATGGACTGGGAAAGCGTGCTGTCTAACACGCCTGCCGTGCCGGCGCTGACCGGCGAAGCCCTTGAGGCGGCGATCGACCGCTACCGCGTACAGGCGTACTACCTGGCGCAGCGTTGCTGGCTGGACGAAGTGGGCATGCACGAGGCCTGCGCTGGCGTGCAGGGCCTGCCGGTGCAGTTTCTGCATGGCCGTGAGGATGCGGTCTGCTGCCTGCCGCGGCGTGGAAAGTGCACAAAGCGCTCGCCGGCAGCCGGTTTCGTTGGGTCGAAGGCGCCGGACACAACCCGTTTCATCCGGCAATGGTGTCGGCGATGGAAGGTGCGTTGGCGGCGTTTGCCCGGCAGGGGCACTTTGGAGCTGGAGAAAAATCCACATGAGCCTGCGAATCAAGATCAATCTGATAGTGGCTGGCGTCATTGCGCTGTTGGTTGCCGCGATGATCGGGTTGCAGCTCGACAGCGTGCGGCGCGCCGTGCGCGAGGAAGTCGTGGCGACCCACCGCGTGACGGCGCAGTTGCTCAACCGGATGGGCTGGATCACGGCAATCGATGGCCCGCAAAGCCTGGTGCGTTTCCTGCAGCAACTGGGCCGAGTACGCGCCAACGACATCACCTTGACCGATGCCTCGGGTGAGGTGCTCTACCGTTCGCCGCCATCGACTTACAAGAAGGGCCGGGAAGCCCCCGCATGGTTTGCCGCATTGATGGTGCCGGAGGCGGCGCGGCAGGTGATTGCCCTGCCCAGCGGCCAGTTGACGATCGATGCCGAACCGTCTCGGTCGGTGCTGGATGGCTGGGATGACCTGGTGACGCTGGCCGCGTCCGGCGCGGCCGCGCTGCTGGTGATCAACGCACTGGTGTTCTGGGCCATGGGGCGCGCATTGCGGCCGTTTCCGCAGATCGTGGACGGGCTGAACCGGTTGCAGGCGGGTGACTTCGACGCCTCACTGCCGCCGTTGCCGGGCAAGGAAGCCGGCGCCATCGGTGCCGCCTTCAACCGCATGACGGCTGTGCTCAAGGAAAACCTCGAAAACCGGCAGCGCGCGTTTGAGGCCGAACGCAGGTTGTCCGATGCACGCGAACTGTCCGGGCTGATCGAGGCACACATTGAAGCCGAGCGGCGCGAGATTGCCCGGGCGCTACACGATGAACTGGGCCAGTCCGTCACCGCCATCCGCAGCCTGGCAATGTCGGTGGCGCGCCGCTGCGAAAGCGGCGATGTGCAGACGGCCCAGGCCGCGCGTGTGATCACCGAAGAGGCAGGGCGGCTGTACGACCACATGCACGGCATGATTCCCCGGCTGGCGCCGATGGCGCTGGACACCCTGGGCCTCCAGGATGCGCTTGAGGAGTTGCTGGAACGAATTCGGGCGAGCCACCCCGAGCTAGAGGCAAGTTTGCAGGCGGGGTCATTTCCGGGCGTATTGCCGGGCGGGCTGGCGCTGGCGGCCTACCGAATCGTGCAGGAAGGGATCACCAACGCCCTGCGCCACGGCCAAGCCCGTCATATCCAGGTGATCGTCGGATGCGAGGCCGGGCAGTTGATCCTGACGGTGCAGGACGATGGCGTGGGATTGCCCGACGATTGGCGCCGCACCGGGCATTTCGGCCTGCGCTGGCTGACGGAGCGGGCTGAAGCCCTGGGCGGCCAGCTTGTCGTGGGTAATCGGGTGGACGGCGGCACCGAGCTGCGTGCGGTGCTGCCTCTGGAGGCAACATGATTCGCGTGATGCTGGTGGATGACCATGCCGTGGTGCGCATGGGGTTCCGGATGCTGCTCACCACGGCCGCCATTGACGTGGTGGCCGAGGCCGACAGCGGCGAACAGGCCTGCCGCGACTACCCGCAGGTTCAGCCCGACGTGGTGGTGATGGATCTCTCCATGCCGGGCATGGGCGGGCTGGAGGCCCTGCGCCGCCTGCTGGCGCATGACGCCGCCGTGCACATACTCGCGCTCTCGGCGCACGAGGCCACGGCCTACCCCCAGCGCGTGCTGAAGGCGGGCGCGCTGGGTTATCTGTCCAAGCGCAGCGCGCCCGAGGCACTGATCGACGCGGTACGCACCGTGGCCGCAGGGCGCCGCTACGTCGACCCCCAAATGGCGCAACGCCTCGCGCTGGCACATATCCAGGGCGAAGCGAGTCCGTCTGACGTGCTGACGGAACGCGAATTTGCGGTGTTCATCCAGTTGGCGCAAGGGCGCACCGTGGCGCAGATTGCCGAAAACCTCAACGTGGCGAGTAGTACCGTGGGCACCCATCTCTACAACGTCAAGCAAAAGCTCAATGCCGCGAATCAGGCCGAGCTGACGCTGGTCGGCTTGCGCTGGGGTTTGATCCAGCCCTGAACCCACCCGATCAGCCAGCAGCACGATCACCCCGGGGGTGACGCAACCATTCCCATTTTGTATAATCGAAGATTCCGAGGAGCGTTGCAGTTCACCACGCGTGAACGAGGCTCGGACAGCATGGTTGCCGCACCGACTTCTGGTCGGGGACGCCACTGCATCAACGGCGCTCACCCACGGTTCGTGTGAGGTGAGAGGTATCTCCAGACCGTGGTTGTTCAACTCATATTTGGAGCTAACCATGAGCGCTGTTTTGAAACCCCTGCACAACACCGATTACGCCGTTGCCGACCTGTCGCTCGCCGACTGGGGCCGCAAGGAAATCCGTATCGCGGAAACCGAGATGCCCGGCCTGATGGCCATTCGCGAAGAGTTCGCCAAAGCACAGCCCCTCAAGGGCGCGCGCGTCACGGGCTCTCTGCACATGACCATCCAGACCGCCGTGCTGGTGGAAACGCTGCAGGCCCTGGGCGCGCAGGTGCGCTGGGCGTCCTGCAACATCTTCTCCACACAGGACCACGCCGCCGCCGCGCTGGTGGCCGAGGGCACGCCGGTGTTTGCCTACAAGGGCGAAACGCTCAAGGACTACTGGGATTACACCCACCGCATTTTCGAGTTCGGTGCCAAGGGTTCCAAGACCGAGGGCCCGAACATGATCCTGGACGACGGCGGTGACGCCACGCTGCTGATGCACCTGGGCACCCGTGCCGAGAAGGACATCAAGGTGCTGGCCAAGCCCTCCAGCGAGGAAGAGACCTGCCTGTTCAACAGCATCAAGGCCAAGCTGCGCGTGGACCCGACCTGGTACAGCCGCCGCCTGAAAAACATCATTGGCGTGACAGAAGAGACCACCACCGGCGTGCTGCGCCTCAATGAAATGTCGGCCAAGGGCACGCTGGCCCTGCGCGCGATCAACGTCAACGACTCGGTGACCAAGAGCAAGTTTGACAACCTTTACGGCTGCCGCGAATCGCTGGTTGATGCCATCAAGCGCGCCACTGACGTGATGATCGCCGGCAAGGTGGCTGTGGTTACCGGTTACGGCGACGTGGGCAAGGGCAGCGCCCAGGCCCTGCGCGCCCTGAGCGCCCAGGTGTGGGTGACCGAGATCGACCCGATCAACGCCCTGCAGGCCGCGATGGAAGGCTACAAGGTGGTGACCATGGAATACGCCGCTGACAAGGCTGACATTTTCGTTTCGGCCACGGGCAACAAGAACGTGATCACCCACGCCCACATGGCCGCCATGAAGGACCAGGCGATCGTCTGCAACATCGGACACTTTGACAACGAAATCGACGTTGCCTCGCTCGAAAAATACAAGTGGGAAGAGATCAAGCCCCAAGTTGACCACGTGATCTTCCCGGCCAAGGGCAAGAAGCCCGGCAAGCGCATCATTCTGCTGGCCAAGGGCCGCCTGGTGAACCTGGGCTGCGGCACCGGTCACCCGAGCTTTGTGATGTCGTCCTCGTTCGCCAACCAGACCATCGCGCAGATCGAGCTCTTCACCAAGAGCAAGGACTACAAGGTGGGCCAGGTCTACGTGCTGCCCAAGCACCTGGACGAAAAGGTTGCGCGTCTGCACCTGAAGAAAGTCGGCGCCATGCTGACCGAGCTGACCCAGGAACAGGCCGACTACATCGGCGTGAGCAAGCTTGGGCCGTACAAGGCCAACAGCTACCGCTACTGAGCTGGGCGGCTACCGCGCGGCTCTGGCTCGGCGTTGCGGGTCCCGATCAGGCCATCCTCACGACCCTGAAGGTCGTTCCGGTGGCCTGACACCCGCGCCTTTATCCAGAGCCGCCCGCTACGCAGCGTCGCTCTCGTCGCGTCTCGACCCTCTTGCATGCGCATCGACCAGCTCCTCGTTGAACGCGGTCTGGCGTCGTCGCGCTCGCAGGCTCAGCGGCTGATTGCTTCGGGCGTCCGCTGGCTGGGGCCGAACGGCTGGCGCACAGTGGCCAAGAACGGCGACGAGGTGGGCGAGGCGGCCGAGCTGCAGCTGGTGGACGAGGCCGAAGCGCGCTATGTGTCGCGCGGCGGCCTCAAGCTCGAAGGTGCCTTGCGCGAACTGGGGCTGGACGTGTCCGGGCTTGACTGTCTGGACGTGGGCCAGTCGACCGGCGGCTTCACCGATTGCCTGCTGCAGCGCGGCGCGGCGCGGGTGGTGGGTGTGGATGTGGGGCAGAGCCAGTTGCACCCCAAGTTGCGCGCCGATGCACGCGTGGTGGCCATCGAGCAGGTCAACGCGCGGCATGCAGACGCACTCTCGAATGCTATAAATATTATAGCAAACAATGACCACGGGAAGCCGTCAACAGGCACATTTGACCTCAAATCAGATCCAAAACCCGATCCCAGATTCGACCTGGTAACCGGTGACCTGTCGTTCATCTCGCTCACGCTGGTTTTGCCGGCCCTCGTGCCGCTGTTGCGTGCCAATGGCACGTTGCTGATGCTGGTGAAGCCGCAGTTCGAACTCCAGCCCGGTCAGGTGGGCAAGGGCGGCATCGTGAAAGATGCGGCGCTGTATGCCGTGGTCGAGCAGCGCCTGCGCGACTGCTGCGCCGGGCTGGGCCTGGCTGTGCGGCACTGGATCGACTCGCCGATCACTGGCGGCGACGGCAACCGCGAATTTTTTGTCCACGCAGAACCGAATTCAGGAGGCAGCCATGGCTGACCACAACAAGACCCACGGCCTTCCGGTCAGCTTTGAGTTTTTCCCGCCCAAGACACCCGAGGGCACCCAGAAACTGGTGGGCGTGCGCCAGCAGCTCTACGCACTGAAACCGCAGTTTTTCAGCGTGACGTATGGCGCGGGCGGCTCCACGCAGGACGGCACGATGCAGACGGTGGAAGCCATCATCGCCGAGGGGTTTGATGCCGCGCCGCATTTCTCGTGCATTGGCGCCACGCGCGACAGCGTGCGGGCACAGCTGGACAAGTTCAAGGCATCGGGGATACAGCGCATCGTGGCGCTGCGTGGCGACTTGCCCTCAGGTTACGGCGCCTTTGGCGAGTTCAAGTACGCGAGCGAGTTGGTCGAATTCATCCGCGCCGAGACCGCCGACGCTTTTCACATCGAGGTCGGCTGCTACCCCGAGGTGCATCCCCAGGCGCGATCGCCCGAGGCCGACCTGCAGGCCTATCTGGCCAAGGTCCGCGCGGGTGCCAGCTCGGCCATCACCCAGTATTTTTTCAACACCGACGCCTACTTCCGCTTCGTCGACGATGCCTACCAGCTCGGCGCCGACATCCCGGTGGTGCCGGGCATCATGCCGATCACGAGCTCGTCGCAACTGATGCGGTTCTCAGACGCTTGCGGCGCCGAGATTCCGCGCTGGATCCGCCAGCGGCTGGTGGCGTTCGGCGACGACACGGCCTCGATCAAGGCCTTTGGCCTGGACGTGGTGACCGACCTGTGCGACCAGTTGCGCAATGGCGGCGTGCCGGGGCTGCACTTCTACACCATGAACCAGGCGGGTGCGACCACCGAGATCGTGCGCCGGTTGCAGCTAGCCTGACGCGCGACACGGTTCGCTGATGCGCCTGTTCATGACCTCCCGTCTGGCCGTGGCAATCGTCACTGCGGCCGTGTTGATGCTCAGCGGCTGCGCCACGCAATCCTCTGGAGCGCCGGGCTCGCCAAAGGGTGCTGCTTCGGGCACGCCCGCAGGTCCTGCGGCATCGACCGGTTCCGGTTCAGCCGGCGAGGTGGGTGCAGCCAGAGGTGAGGTCGCGTCGCCGCCACCCGCCCGCCCCGGCGCACCGGTTCCCGCGGCCGCGCCGCTGGTTGCCGAAGGGGAATCTGCCGCGTCCGTGTTGCCATCGGGTACCGCCACGCCGTCCGACGCGCTGCCGACCGAGCGCAGCCTGCAGGAACTGGAGCGCGGCGCGGCGTCCTGGTACGGCCTGCAGTTTCACGGTCGCCGCACCGCCAACGGCGAGCGTTTTGACATGCGCGCCCTGACCGCCGCGCACAAGACACTGCCGTTCGGCACGCGGGTGCGGGTGCGCAGCCTGGTCAACGGGCGCGAAGTCGATGTGCGCATCAACGACCGCGGCCCCTATGTAGGCGGTCGCATCATCGACCTCAGCCACGCCGCCGCCGAGGCGCTGGACATGCTGGGCATGGGGATCAAGCAGGTGGTGCTGTCGTCGGCGAGCCCGGTGGTCGAGGCCTCGCCACCACGCAGCCGGGGGACGGGACGAGCCCGCGCGAAAATGCTGCCCAAACCCCGAGCCCAGGCACTGCCAGCCGACCCGGCACTGCGGTAGCCGGCCTCAGCGCTCGTCGTAACTCACTACCAGCCGGGGCGTCAGTGCGCGGGCCTGGCAGGTCAGCACAAAGCCCTGGGCCATCTCGTCGGCTTCCAGTGTGAAGTTTTTGTCCATGTGCACCTCGCCTTCCAGCACCTTGGCGCGGCAGGTGCAGCAGACGCCGGCCTTGCACGAATACGGCAGGTCCAGCCCGGCGGCCAGAGCCGCATCTAGCACATGGTCGTCAGCACCCATTGACAGTTCTTGCGCCTTGCCGTCCAGCACCACCGTCAGGACGATCTGCCCGCTGAGGGTGGCAGCCTTGCGGCCGCCCGCCAATACCGCCTGCCGCTCAGCAGGCGCCAATGCGTCCAGCAGCGGCGAACTGAAGCGCTCGGTGTGCACGCGGTTGGCCGGCACGCCGGCCGCCAGCAGCGCTGACTCGGTGGCCTCGATCATGGCTTCGGGGCCGCAGATGAACACCTCGTCCATGCTGGCCACAGGCAGCAGCGCGTCGATGATGGCGCGCACCTTGTCGCCGTCGATGCGGCCCTGCAGCAAATCCACTTCCTGCGCCTGGCGCGAGAGAATGTGGATCAGCGTGAGCCGGTCGGGAAAGCGGTCTTTCAGGTCTTGCAGCGCCTCGTTGAACATCACGCTGTTCATGTGGCGGTTGCCGTACACCAAGGTGAACTTCGACTGCGGCTGCTCTTCCAGCGTGCTCGCGATGATCGACAGGATCGGCGTGATGCCCGAACCCGCCGCAAAGCCCACGCGGTGCAGCGCACGCGGCTTTCTGGAGACAAAGCGTCCGTCGGGCGGCATCACCGCCAGCGTGTCGCCGGCCTTGAGTTGCCCCACAGCCCAGTTGGAAAACAGCCCGCCTTCCATCGGCCGGATGCCGACCTCCAGCTCACGCGCCTGCGCCAAGCGGCTGCGCGTGCTGCAGATCGAATAGCTGCGCCGCACGTCCTGCCCGCCGATCTGCGCACGCAACGTCAGGAACTGCCCCGGCTCAAAGTGAAACTGGTTAGCCAGTGCTTCCGGCACCGCGAATGTGACCGCCACCGCGCCTGCGGCTTCGGGCGTCACGCGGGCAACGGGCAAGGAATGAAATTGGGTACTCATCGGCGAAGGGCTTTCACAAGTGGCCACCGCGGAACCGGCTTTGCCGGGCCGCTGGCGGCGCCCCCTTGAGGGGGAGGCGGCCGCCAGGCCGCTTCGGGGGTGGTCTTGTCAATAACTTTTGAAATAATCAAACGGTTCCATGCACGCCAGGCACTTGTAGAGCGCCTTGCAGGCGGTCGAGCTGAAATGCGAGGTCTCGGTCGTGTTTTCAGAGCCGCAATGCGGGCACGTCACCGTCAACTTGTCATTGTTAGCTATTGATTTAGTAGCAAACTGGATCACGTTGGGGGTGGCGCCACTGCTGTCTGCGCAACGCGCTGGCGGCGCTATTCCGTAGCGGCGCAGTTTGTCGCGTGCTTCGGCGGTCATCCAGTCGGTGGTCCAGGCGGGCGCGAGTTGCGTCACCACATGGCCGCGCAGGCCTTCGCGGGCCAGCGCCGCGCGGAAGTCGTCTTCGATCTGACCCACGGCGGGACAGCCGCTGTAGGTCGGCGTGATCACCACTTCCAGCTCGCCGTCGCGCTCATTGACCGCGCGCAGAATACCCAGCTCACGGATCGACACCACCGGAATCTCAGGGTCGGCAATGCCTTCCAGCAAGGCCCAGGCGCGGTCGCGCAGCGCGCTGCCGGTGTCGACGGGCGTCGTCACCACCATCACCACACGCCCCCGGGGTGCTGGCGCGCCAGGCCCTGCATCTCGTCCAGAAGGAAGCCCAGGTGTTCGGAGTGCAGGCCTACCTTGCCGCGCGTCACGTAGCCGCCATCGGGCGGGCGCTTCAGGGTGGCCTCGGTCAGGGCCTCGTTCACCGTCAGATCCCACGCCGCCTTGAGGTGGCGCGCCTCCGTGCCGGTGCCGTCCAGCGCGGCCGCGGCCTCCACCGGTGAAGGGGTCCAGAACTCCTGGGTGTAGGGCATCAGGTGGTTCAGCGCGGACTGCATGCGCGCATGCGAGGCATCCGTGCCGTCGCCCAGGCGTACCAGCCAGTCGCGCGCGTGGCGCAGGTGGTAGCGGGTTTCCTTGAGCGACTTGGACGCGATGGCCGCCAGTTGCGCGTCCTTGGACGTTTCCAGCGTGTGCCACAGCAGCACCATCAGCGCGCTGTAGAGGAAGTTGCGCACCATGGTGGTCGCGTAGTCGCGGTCGGCTTGTGCGGTGGCGGCCAGCAGCCCGGTTTCGGCCGGAAAGTGCGGCAGCTCCACCAGCGTGTAGTTGCGGAACTCGGCCGCCTCGCGCAGGTAGGCCAGCGTGTCTTCGGTCACGCGCGGCGTATCAGCACCCGTCGGCCCGTCGTTCATCACCGCTGCGGCGTGCTGCAACAGCAGCCGCGACTGGCCGATCAGGTCAAGACTGATGTTGGCCTGCGCAATGTCTTCCTCCAGCACCGGGCCGTGGCCACACCACTCGGCATTGCGCTGGCCCAGAATCAACGCGTTGTCGGCCAGGTGCAGCAGATAGTCGGCGCGGGCGTGGACAGTCGTGTGAGCAGGTGTCATGTGAGCGGGGATCATGGCAGCGCACCTGGCCTACATGTGCCCGACTTCATCGGGGATCTCATAGAACGTGGGGTGGCGGTAGATCTTGTCGGCCGATGGCTCGAAGAACTCGGCCTTGTCGTCGGGCGCGCTGGCCGTGATCGACGCTGAAGGCACGACCCAGATGCTCACGCCTTCCTGGCGCCGGGTGTACACGTCTCGCGCCATCTGCAGCGCCTGCCGCGCATCGGCAGCGTGCAGGCTGCCGCAGTGTTTGTGCTCCAGGCCCTGCTTGCTGCGCACGAACACTTCCCACAAAGGCCACTCGCTCAGGGCTTTGGTGTCTGGCGTGCTCATGCGGCCTCCTTGAGCGCGCGCGCCTGTTGCTTGCGGGCGTAGGCCATGGCGGCTTCGCGCACCCAGGCGCCGTCCGCGTAGGCTTTCACGCGGGTGGCCAGGCGCTCCTTGTTGCAGGGGCCGTTGCCGTTGACGGTGGCCCAGAACTCGTCCCAGTCGATCGCGCCGTAGTCGTGTGCCTGGCGTTCCTCGTTCCACTTCAGGTCAGGGTCGGGCAGGGTGACGCCGAGCACTTTGGCCTGCGGCACGGTGGCGTCGATGAACTTCTGCCGCAACTCGTCATTGCTGATGCGCTTGATGCCCCAGCGCATGCCCTGCGCGCTGTTGGGACTGTCGGCGTCGGGCGGGCCGAACATCGCCAGCACCGGCCACCACCAGCGGTTGACGGCATCCTGCACCATGGCGCGCTGCGCTGCGGTGCCGGTCATCATGCTCATCAGGCTCTCGAAGCCCTGGCGCTGGTGAAAACTTTCTTCCTTGCAGATGCGGATCATGGCGCGCGCGTACGGACCGTACGAGCAGCGGCAGATCGGCACCTGGTTCATGATGGCAGCGCCGTCCACCAGCCAGCCGATTACGCCGACGTCGGCCCAGGTCAGCGTGGGATAGTTGAAGATGCTGCTGTATTTGGCGCGTCCGCTGTGCAGCGCGTCGATCATCTGGTCGCGACTGGTGCCCAGCGTCTCGCCGGCGCTGTACAGGTACAGGCCATGGCCGCCTTCGTCCTGCACCTTGGCGATCAGGATGGCCTTGCGTTTCAGGCTGGGCGCGCGGCTGATCCAGTTGCCTTCGGGCAGCA
This sequence comes from Betaproteobacteria bacterium, assembly GCA_031411575.1. Lineage (GTDB taxonomy): Bacteria > Pseudomonadota > Gammaproteobacteria > Burkholderiales > Burkholderiaceae_C > JANOBJ01. The sequence goes on from JANOBJ010000248.1 coordinate 15,294, forward strand.
TGCCGACGATCTCGCTGTGCGCGTGCTGGCTGATCTGGCGCACCAGCGTCTTGCGGTAGGCCTCGGGCATCCAGTCGCGCGGCTCGATCTTGCCGTCGGCGTCGATTTTTTCGTCGAACGCGGTTTGCCGGGCCGCATCCAGCGCATCAGCAGGCGCCGCCACCGACTTCAGCGTGGGGCTCTGGCCGTCCGGAACGTCAAGGGATTGGGTGTACATCGCAAGCTCCAGTGCGCAGACTAACCGCGCCTTGACCCAAAGTATAGCGAATTAACCGACCGACTGGTCGGTTAATTCAATTCCCGACGGTTTCATGGCGTTTTCAGCCGAGGTCGCGCGACGATTCTGATGCGCGCCGGCCTCACATCTGCTTACCGACCGGGCGCTTCCCCTGCGTAGGCTCGTAGGCAATGAACCCACAACCCAACACCAAAACCCGGCGCCATGCCTTTTTGCTGGCTGTGTCCCTGACCGCGGTCACCGTGCCGAGCCTGCTCGCGGCCTGCGGCGGCGGTGGCGATGCTCCCGCCGCCCCCGCTGCCGCCGCGGCCACCGGCGGCACCCTGACCGCCGCGCCGCCCGCCATCACCGGCACCGCGACCACCCCCGCCACGCCGCCGACCGCCGGCACGGTGGCGCTGGACGCCGCCAGCAGTTGCGGAATTGCCAACTTCCAGACGGTGATGTTGCAACAAATCAATGCAGCCCGCGCCGCCGCCCGCAGCTGCGGCACCACCGCCTACCCGGCGACCACGCCGCTGGCCTGGGACGCCCCGCTGTTCTCGGCCGCCGCCAAACACTCGGCCGACATGGCGCAAAACAACTATTTCTCGCACACCGGGTTGGACGGCCGCTCGCCGGCCGACCGCGTCACCGCCGAAGGCTACGCCTGGCGCTCCACCGGCGAAAACATTGCTGCCGGCTACAACGGCATTGATTCCGTGATGGCGGGTTGGCTGGCCAGTCCCGGCCACTGCGCCAACATCATGCGGGCGAGCTACGCCGACGTGGCCGTGTCCTGCGTGCAGCGCGCGGGCAGCACCTACGGCACCTACTGGACGATGGAACTGGGGCGGCGCTAGGGCATCATCGCAGCCGCCGCCTTGATGGCCTCCCGAATACGCCCGTAAGTCCCGCAGCGGCACACGTTCTCGATCGCGTCGATATCGGCATCGGTGGGATTCCTGGTCCGGCTCAAGAGGTCGACTGCCGCCATGATCTGCCCCGGCTGACAAAAGCCGCATTGCGGGACATCGCGATCCAGCCATGCCTGTTGCACCGGGTGGAGGGTGTCGCCGTTGGCAAGACCTTCAATGGTGGTGATGTTTTTTCCGGCAGCGAAGGCAACCCGTGTCGCGCACGTCGTCATCGCCTTGCCGTCGATCAGGCAAGTACAGGCCTTGCAAACATCGGTGCCGCAACCGTATTTGGGGCCATTGATGCCAAGCTTGTCACGCAGTACCCACAGCAGGGCGAGGTCTGCGGGCGCCTCCACACTGACGGCCTTGCCATTGACGGTGAAACTGTAGTTGGGCATGGGGTGTCTCCTTAGCGAACGAAAACCGGATCAGGAAGCCTGCCGGCAGCAACGGGCGCAAACGACGGCTGGGCATTGAGCGGGAACTTGCGCGGCTTGATGCCAGTGGCGCGTGCATACGCGTTGGCGATGGCGCCCGAGCTGGCCGAAAACCCGACTTCGCCAAGTCCGGCGACGGGATCACCCACGTTCGGCATGATGATGACCTGCACAGACTTGGGAAAATCCTTCATCTTCGAAAATCGATAGTTTGCGTAGCTGGACTCCTGGGGCAGGCCGTCCCTGAACGTCAGCCCGGCATTCAGGACCAGCGAGATCGAGTCAGACAGTCCACCCTGCATCTGGGCCTCAATGCCGGAAGGGTTGATCGGCCGGCCCACGTCAATGGCCATGACGGCCTTGACCACCTTGGCGTTTTGCGGGTCACGGGCGTCGATTTCCACGAGTGTGGCCGTGAATGCCCGGGTTTCCTGGTGAACCGCTACGCCCTGCGCGAAACCCGCTGGCATGGCTTTGCCCCAGTTCCCGGCCTGGGCCACCGCCTGCAACACCGCGCGGGCCCGTGGCAGGCGCAGGTACTGGAGACGAAAAGCCACCGGGTCCTGGTTGAACGCCCTGGCGATCTCGTCGACCATGATCTCCTCGGTCGCGCGGAATGGCTGGATGTGCACCGAACGGAAGGAGGCGGTGTTCAGGTCGAGCGCGTAGGGCAGCAGTTCTTTCGAATGAACCCCCCAGTTGTAAGGCGAGGCCACCATCGTCTTGAACAATGACAGCTCCACTGCGAGATTGCCGATGGTTTGCTGGACGTTTGGCGGCGCGGAAGCGGCGACGGCGGTGAACACCTCGGCGAAGCCGTGGCGGGTGTCAACGCGCGGCGCCGCGCCGCGATGCTGGTAGCTGACCACCTGTCCCGCCACCAGCGTGGCGCGGATTTTCTGGTACTGGTGCGGCCGCATCCGGCCATGGCGCACGTCATCGGAGCGGTGGTACATCAGTTTGCAGATGCGACCGGTGACCTTGGAGACGTAGGCTGCGGTTTGCACCGGATCCCAGAACAGGCGGCGGCCAAACGAGCCACCGCTCGGCACCACATGTACCTTGAGGGCACTGACGGGCAGACCGATATCGGCGGCAATCGCCTGCTGCGTGATGATGGGTGATTGCAGGCCGGCCCAGATCTCGGCCGTGTTGGCGCGCACGTCGGCAATGGCGCAATCGACTTCCAGCGGCGCATGGGAGGCGGGCGCCATTTCAAATTCGCCCTCGACCGTCAGCGAACCCAGCGGCGGAATGGCGAACGGCACGATCGACTTTCTCAGGTTGGCCTGGATCGTCTCATTGGTCTGGCCCTTGATCGGTCCGTCGCCCCAGGTGATGTCCAGCGCGTTGGCCGCGGCCCACGCCTGGCCAAACGTCTCGGCCATGACGGCCACCCCGACCTGTCGCGGCGTGATGGCGCCGCCCGGCGGAACCACCACCACTTCGAGCACACCGGGCATGCCGCGCACGGCCGCCAGATTGTTGACGCTGACAACCGTGCCCCGGACTTGCGACGGCATCCGCATCATGGTTGGCTTGGCGTTGGGCACGTCCTGGTCCATCGTGAACTTCTTTTTGCCGGTGACGATGTCGCGTGCGTCCTGACGGCGGGTGCGCGTGCCGATCACCTTGTACTGCGACGCTGGTTTGCGCAGCACGTTGGTCGGCAGGGGCAACGCCGCGGCCGCGCTGGTCAGCGAACCGAAGGTCGCGCTGACTCCCCCAGGGCCTACAACGACCCCGGCGTTAATGGTGAGTGTCGACGGCGACGCCCCGAACCGGATCGATGCCGCGCTGATCAGGCGGGCCCGGGCCAGCGCTGCCAGCGTTGGCAGCCCCAGATCCAGTGATCGCACCGACGAGGAGCCACCCGTCAGCTGGTTGAAGATCAACTCCGGGCGCGCGTCCGACAGAACCACGTCCACCATGCTCAGCGGTACATCCAGCTCCTCGGCCACCATCATGGCGCTGGTGGTGTCGATGCCCTGTCCGGACTCCATGCGCGGAAGCTCCAGGCGGACCCGGCTGTCCAGGCCGATCGTCAGCTTGACCAGCGGCATGGTCGGCAGGGACGTCTGGGCGATGGCGTCACCGATGTCGTAATAGTCCACCGTGTCGGGCGGGGTCAGTGGCAAAGGCGGCAATGCCAGGCGTGGCACAAGGCTCAGCAACTGGGCGTTGGCGGCGGCCGGGGCGGCCAGATTTGCGCCAAACCCGGCTGCAACCGTCAGGACCGGCGTGCCAACGGCGCAAGCGATCCATTGGCGCCGGCTCAGCGCCGGGGGCTGCGTGCCGTGAGCCGATTCGTTGGTTGTCATCGGGGTTTCCGGATCGTCCATGAAGGTCTCCTTGTCTTTTGCTGCCATCGGAATGAGCGCCAGCTTATGGCGGTGCACCCGTTAGGGTTGTCGTTGCAACGACAGGTCCGCCCCGAGGAAACCCCTGAATCCGGCCCGCAGGGAGTTGCGTAAAGTCAGGCTGTTCCCAAAACTGAACATGACAAGCCTGCAGGAGACACTTCAATCCAGCCTCTGGGCTGAAACACTCACGCCGCGGGAGCTGGCCCAGGTCTGCGCCGAGTCGTCAGAGCAGCGTGTGAGTGCGGGGACGCACGTCACCCGGATTGGCGACATCGCCAACAGCTGGTATGGCGTCGGCGAAGGGGTGCTGATCATGACGGTGTGCTCGGCTGACGGCAAGGAGTCCACGTTTACCGGGGTCACCAACGGCGGCTGGTTCGGTGAGGGCACGCTGCTGAAAAACGGTCACTGGCGGTACAACGCGATCGCCGTACGCGATTCCCGGATCGTCTGCGTCCCGCGTGCGACGTTCCAGCGGCTGGTGCAAACCAGCCTGCCGTTCAACCATTTCCTGCTGTCCCACCTGAACGCGCGACTCGGCCTTTTCATCAGCCTCGTGGAATACGACCGGCTCTTGGGGCCAGAGGCTCGCGTGGCGCGTTGCCTGGCCAGCCTGTTCAACCCCGATATCTACCCCCAGACCGGCCGCTTCGTCAAACTCAGCCAGGAGGAAATCGGCCACCTGTCCGCGTTGTCGCGCCAACGTGCCAACCGTGCGCTGCAGCAATTGAACAACGCGGGCCTGCTGCGCATCGAGTTCGGCGGCGTCACCATACTCGACCTGCCCGGATTGAGAAATTATGGCGGCACGGCTGGCGCCAACGCGCCCAGCCAGCGCCCGCGAAAGGCGGCATGACAAGCCCCGTGGCGCCGACCGCCCGGCCGTGCGTTTTCCGCCCGCTGCAGAGGTATCACGGCCCCGGGAGGGCGGCTCTCACGCGTACCGGCGGTCTTGACGAGCCGCGTTCAACCTGGTGATCAAAACCGGAATGCTACTATAAGTATAGCAAACTATGACCGGCCGACGCCGACCAGAGCACGATTTGACTCAGAAAAGGCGGTTTTCAGCCGCCTGAGTCCAGGCTCGACGACTGGCCCCGCCCCCGGCCCAGCAGGGCCAGCAACTGCGGCAGCGCCGGCTGCAGCGCGGCCTTCAGCGTGTGCGGCGGGTTGATCACGAACATGCCGCTGGCGGTCAGCCCTGGCCGGTCATCGGGGCCGTGCGTCGGGTCCTGGCCGATCGCCAGCGTGGCGTGCAGCCAGGGTTTGCCGGCCTGCGTGGCCAGGGTTTTCAGCCGACGCGGCAGGTCATGCGCCTCGGGCCGCGGAATGATCGGGTACCAGACAGCGTAGGTGCCGGTCGGAAAACGCCGCAGACTGTCTTGTATGCAGGCGCTCACTTTCGGATAATCGCTCTTCAGCTCGTAGCTCGGGTCGATCAGCACCAGCGCGCGGCGGTTCGGCGGCGGCAAAAACGCCTTCAGGCCCTCAAAGCCGTCGGCGCGGTCCACCGCGATCTGCCGGCCCGCCTGCAACTGCGCGATATTGGCTACCAGCGATTTGCTGTCGGTCGGGTGCAGCTCAAACAGCTTGAGCTTGTCGCGCGCCTCGGTGCGCAGCAGCCGGTGGATCACAAACGGCGATCCCGGATACACCTTGAGCTTGCCGCCCGCGTTGAAACTGGCGATCAGGTCGCGGTACGCCAGGATCGCGGGCGCTATTGAATCAATAGCTAAAGATGACCCAGTGGCGGGGACCTTGGCGCCTTTTGATGCCGAAGCAGGGGCTGGAGGCGTTGCTGGCGCCGCCGGGGCCTTGGCCTGTCCCAGCGCGGCAAACAGCTTCACCACGCCGTCCTTGGCCTCTCCCCCGGTCTCGGCATAATCGCCGTCCAGCCGGTACAGGCCGGCACCGGCGTGGGTGTCGATCACCGTCAGCCCGGTCGCCTTTTGCGTCAGGTGCGACAGCGCGGCGATCAGCGTGGTGTGCTTCAGCACATCCGCATGGTTGCCGGCGTGAAAGGCGTGGCGGTAGGAAAACATGGCGCTATGGTAACGGGTGGGCTCGGGCGATTGACGTAAGTGCTTGATTTTTCATATAATCGAAGGCTCTGCAGCGCCTATGTGGTTCCGCGGCAGAGGTGGGGAATGCTTGGCTTGGGACGCTGTCCTGCACTTGGCGCACCTGCTGGCCACCTAAGAGGTTCTCATTAGAAGAACGCCGACCGTGGAAAAGAATCCGCCAAACCTTTATTTCTGAAGAGAAAACTCATGAAAACGTTCAGCGCCAAACCCGCTGACGTGACGCACGAGTGGTTTGTGATTGACGCGACCGACAAGGTCCTCGGACGAGTAGCCAGCGAAGTTGCTCTCCGTTTGCGCGGCAAACACAAGGCCATTTATACGCCTCACGTCGACACC
>JANOBJ010000249.1:0-5350 GCA_031411575.1 Betaproteobacteria bacterium
GCAGCACGGCTGGCAGCAGCAGTTCGGCGGCAAAGGATCGGATGCCCATGCCCGAATTTAGCCTGCTTTGCTGCAGCGCAGGATCGGCCCGCCCGTTCCTGCGCAAATACGGTGCAGGCTGGACGGTGCCACCATGAAAAAGGGCGCCCGCGGGCGCCTCTTCAGGCCGGGCACGGTGTGCCCGATTTCAGCAAAGTTCAGACGGGCACGCGGCGCAGCATCTCCACGCCCACTTCGCCGGCGGCGATCTCGCGCAGGGCGGTCACGCCGGGCTTGTTCTTGCTCTCGATCTTGGGCGCATGGCCCTGGCTGAGCATGCGCGCGCGGTAGGTGGCGGCCAGCACCAGCTGGAAGCGGTTGGGGATGTGCTTCAGGCAGTCTTCGACGGTGATGCGGGCCATGGGCTTGCCTTCGTGGGTAGGGATCAGATCAGGTCCAGCGCCGCAAACACCTGCGACTTGTTGCGAAGCTGCGCGGCGTAGCGCAGGCGCTGGGAGTGGACGACAGTCTTCAGGTCGAAGAGCGCCGTCTCGAACAAACCGTTGATTATAACGAAGTCGAAGTGCCGGGCCTGGGCCACCTCGGTGCGGGCATTGGCCATGCGCTGCTCGATCACCTCGGGCTGGTCCTCGCCGCGGCGTGTCAGGCGCTGGCGCAGCTCGTCCCAGCCCGGGGGGAGGATGAAGATCAGCACCGCATGGGTGAACAACTGCTTGATCTGCAGGGCGCCCTGGAAGTCGATCTCCAGCACAACATCCTCGCCGGCGTGCAGGCGCTGCTCGACCGCGCGGCGCGAGGTGCCGTAGAGGTTGCCGTGCACCTCGGCCCATTCGAAGAAGTCGCCCTGGGCCGCCATGGCTCGGAACTCGTCCGGGCTGATGAACCAGTATTCGCGGCCATGGCGCTCCTGCCCGCGCGGGGCGCGGGTGGTGTGCGACACCGACACCGCCAGGTGCGAGTCGAGTTCCAGCAGGGCCTTGACCAGGCTGGACTTGCCGGCGCCGCTGGGGGCGGCGACGACGAAGAGGTTTCCGGGGTAATCCATCAGCGGCCTATTTTCCTGGAAAACCGGCCTTCGCCATTCGCATCGATGTGGCAGAGGAACTGACGCGGTTGAGTTCGCACCTGGACGAGATCGAGCGTCTGCTGGGCAAAGGCGGCGAGGTCGGCAAACGCCTGGATTTCCTGATCCAGGAACTGCACCGCGAGGCCAACACGCTCGGTTCCAAGTCCGCAGCGCTGGAACTGACCCGCGTGTCGGTGGACATGAAGGTACTGGTCGAGCAGATGCGCGAACAGGTACAGAATATCGAATAAAGCTATAATTTCTATAGCAAACAATGACCAGCTGACATGGACTACCCAGGAAATTTGTTCGTAGTTGCGGCCCCCAGCGGCGCTGGCAAGTCAAGCCTGGTCAAGGCGCTCATGGAACTGGATGCGCGGGTGCAACCCTCGGTGTCACACACCACTCGGGCGCCGCGCGGCCAGGAAAAGCACGGTCGCGAGTACTTCTTTGTGTCGCAGCAAGAGTTCGACGCCATGGTGCTGGCGGATGCCTTTGTTGAGTGGGCCCATGTGCACGGCCACCGCTACGGCACCTCCAAGAAGGCGATCGAGGAACGGATCGCACAGGGCGCGGACGTGATCCTGGAGATCGACTTCCAGGGCGCCATCCAGATCCGCAAGGCATTTGCCAACGCCGTACTCATCTTCATCCTGCCGCCCAGTTGGGAAGAACTGCGCTCGCGGCTGGAGCGCCGGGGCGAGGACGAACCTGACGTCATTGATCTGCGCCTGCAGAATGCCGCTCTTGAGATGGCGCAGGCCCGGGCATTCGACTTCGTTATAATCAATGAGTTATTCGACCGGGCGGTTTTCGACCTGAAATCTATCGTCCACGCCCAGCGGCTCAAATTCTCGGCGCAGCGCCGGGCCCGTGCCGCGACCTTCCAAGCGCTCAACATCTCTTAGTGTTCCGGAGAACCTCATGGCCCGCATTACCGTTGAAGACTGCCTCGTGCACATCCCTAACCGCTTTCAGCTGGTGCTGGCCGCCACTTACCGCGCGCGCATGCTGAGCCAGGGCCACGCCCCCAAGATTGAGAGCAAGAACAAGCCGGGCGTCACCGCGCTGCGCGAAATTGCCGAAGGCAAGATTGGCATTGAGATGCTCAAGAAAGTCCCGAGCTGAGGGTTTGACCGGTTTTCAACCTCGAAACATCAATAAAAGCACCGCCTGGCGGTGCTTTTTTGTTGCTGGGCACGGTTTTTTCGCGTCCACGCTACATTTAGGGCATGAACGCGGTGCTCTACCCCATGCCGACAGGCCCGGCACGGCCCGCAAGAGGCGCGCCCGTCGTGGCCAGTCCGGCAGCCGCCAACGCGGCCGCCGCGAGCTTCGCTGCGCTCACCGCGAAACTGGGTTACCTGGACCCCGCCGAAATCGAGCAGGTTCGCCAAGCCTACCGCTTTGCGGACGAAGCCCATCTGGGACAGATCCGCAACAGCGGCGAACCCTACATTACTCACCCCATTGCCGTAGCCGCCCAATGCGCCGAATGGAAGCTTGATGCGCAAGCCCTGATGGCCGCATTGCTGCATGACGCCATCGAGGATTGCGGCGTTACCAAGCCCGAGCTGATTGAACGATTTGGTGCTCCGGTTGCTGAACTGGTTGATGGCCTGACCAAACTGGACAAGCTGCACTTCACCACCCGCGAGGAAAACCAGGCGGAGTCGTTTCGCAAGATGCTGCTGGCAATGGCGCGTGATGTGCGCGTCATCCTCATCAAACTGGCCGACCGGTCGCACAACATGCGCACGCTGTCGGATGTGCCGCGCGAAAAATGGGTGCGCATCGCGTCGGAAACGCTGGACATCTACGCCCCGATCGCGCACCGACTCGGCCTGAACCAGACGTACCGCGAGTTGCAGGATCTGTCGTTCCGGCATTTGCGCCCGTGGCGGTATGCAGTGCTGAACAAGGCGGTGTCCAAGGCACGCAGCCGACGACGCGACCTGATCCAGAAGGTGCAGCGCGACGTCGAGGCCGCGTTCGCCGCCAACAACATGACGGTGCGCATCGCCGGCCGCGAGAAGACGTTGTATTCGGTCTACCGCAAGATGGACGAGAAACACTTGAGCTTCGCGCAGGTTACCGATATCTACGGTTTCCGCGTGATCGTGCCAGCCGTCACCGACTGCTACACCGCGCTGGGGGTGCTGCATCAGCTCTACAAGCCCGTCCCGGGCAAATTCAAGGACCATATCGCCATCGGCAAGGTCAACGGCTACCAGTCGCTGCACACCACGCTGGTTGGCCCATCGGGCATCAACATCGAGTTCCAGATGCGCACCGAAGCCATGCACGTGGTGGCGGAGTCCGGCGTGGCGGCGCATTGGCTTTACAAGGCCAATGATCCGGACGGTTCCAATTCAGACCGGCTGGGGACCAAGTGGCTGCAATCGCTGCTCGACATCCAGAATGAAACCCATGATGCGGCCGAGTTCTGGGACCACGTCAAAGTCGATCTGTTCCCGGATGCGGTGTACGTGTTCACGCCCAAGAGCCAGATCATGGCGTTGCCGCGCGGCGCCACCGTGGTGGATTTCGCCTACGCCGTCCACACCAACATTGGGGACCGCACCGTCGCCGCGAAGATCAACGGCCAGCAGGTGCCGCTGCGCACGGAGCTCACCAACGGAGATGTGATTGAGGTGATCACGGCGCCAGTGTCCACGCCCAATCCGGCCTGGTTGGGCTTCGTGCGTACAGGCCGGGCGCGCTCAAAAATTCGACATCACCTGAAAACACTCGCCCAGCATGAATCCCAAGGCTTGGGCGAAAAACTCCTGCTACAGGCGCTGCGGGCGGAAGGCATTGAGAAACTGCCCGACGACAGCCCCGCCGCTCAGCCCATCTGGGACAAGCTGCTGCGCTTCACGGGCAACCGCACGCGCGCGGAGTTGCTGACAGATCTGGGCTTGGGCAAGCGCATTGCGAGTATCGTGGCCAAGCGACTCATGACGCTGATGGGTGAACTCGGCAGCAAGCCAAACGCCTTGCTCATGACGCGCGAGCGCTACACCGCGCACGAGTCCGTGTCCCAGGGTGCCGTGCTGCTGGACGGCAGCGAGAATGCTTCTGTCCAGTACGCGCTGTGCTGCCGCCCCATCCCGGGGGACGACATCCTGGGCTACCTGGGACGGGGCGAAGGCTTGGTGGTCCACACCGCGGACTGCTCGGTCGCGCGCCGCCTCAAAGCCAAGGATAGCGAGCGGTTCATTGCGGTTGAGTGGACGGACGAGCCAGTCCGCACGTTCGAGACCGGCGTCGTGGTCACCGTTGCCAACGGCAAGGGCGTGCTCGCGCGCGTGGCTTCCGTCCTGACCAGCGCCGAGGCCGACATCACGCACGTCGACATGGGCGATGAAACGGGTCAGGACGCCACCGATTTGCGCTTCATTGTGGCGGTGAGAGACCGCACGCACCTGGATGCTGTTCTGCGCAACCTGAAGCGTACGCCGTCGGTTCTGCGGGTCGCGCGCGCGCACCCGTCCAACTAGAGATTGATTCAGCTGGGCGCCGGGTAGCGGACGTCGAGCAGTTCAATGTCCTGAACGCCCGAAGGCGTGACCAGTTTGACCACGTCTCCCTCGCGGGCCTTGAGCAATGCGCGCGCAATCGGCGATATCCAGCTCACCTGCCCTTGCGTACTGTCGGCCTCGTCGATGCCGAGAATGGTTACGGTGCGCTCGGTGCCACCGGGTTCCAGATAGGTTACGGTAGCGCCGAAAAACACCTGCTCCTGGCCATGGTGCACCGCTGGATTGGTGATCTCCGCGATTTCCAGGCGTTTGGTCAGGAAACGGATGCGACGGTCGATTTCGCGCAGCCGCTTTTTCCCGTAAAGGTAGTCTCCGTTTTCGGACCGATCTCCGTTTTTTGCCGCCCAATGCACCGCTTCCACCACCTTGGGGCGTTCGGTGTCCATGAGTTCCAGCAGTTCGGCGCGCAAGCGAGCGTAGCCCGCGGGCGTGACGTAGTTCTTGCCGCCCACAGGCAAGGGCGGCAGCGATAGGTCATCGTCGTCGGAATCGGTCTCGCGCGTGAACGCCTTGCTCATGCTGACATCTCCGCATTGGCACAGTGAACGGCCAACCAAGAAAAAAGCCTGCAATCCGGAGACTGCAGGCTTTTCATTTTGGTGCGGCTGGCAGGAATTGAACCCACGACCCCTTGGTTCGTAGCCAAGTACTCTATCCAACTGAGCTACAGCCGCGTAGCCTTGAATTGTAGCATGGTAGGCCGTGTTGGACTTGAACCAACGACCAAAGGATTATGAGT
>JANOBJ010000250.1:0-8048 GCA_031411575.1 Betaproteobacteria bacterium
CCTCGAAGTGGACGAGATCCGCGCCGGCGACATCGCCGCCTGCGTGGGTTTGAAGGACGTGACCACGGGCGAGACCCTGTGCGACCCCTCGGCCATCGTGATGCTGGAGCGCATGGTGTTCCCCGAGCCTGTGATCGCGCAGGCCGTCGAACCCAAGACCAAGGCTGACCAGGAAAAGATGGGCATTGCCCTGAACCGCCTGGCACAGGAAGACCCGTCGTTCCGCGTGCGGACGGACGAAGAATCCGGCCAGACCATCATCGCCGGCATGGGCGAGCTGCACCTGGAAATCATTGTCGACCGCATGAAGCGCGAATTCGGCGTGGAAGCCAACGTCGGCAAGCCACAGGTGGCCTACCGCGAAACCATTCGCAAGACCATCGAAGAAGCCGAAGGCAAGTTCGTGCGCCAGTCCGGTGGCAAGGGCCAGTACGGCCACGTTGTGCTCAAGATTGAACCCAATCCGCCGGGCAAGGGCATCGAGTTTGTCGATGCGATCAAGGGTGGCGTGGTGCCGCGCGAGTACATCCCCGCGGTCGAAAAGGGCATCAACGAAGCCGTCACGCAGGGCGTGCTGGCCAACTACCCGGTGGTGGACGTGAAGGTCACGCTGCACTTCGGCTCGTACCACGACGTGGACTCCAACGAGTTGGCGTTCAAGATGGCGGCGATCTTTGGCTTCAAGGAAGGCTGCCGCAAGGCCGGCCCTGTCATCCTCGAGCCGATGATGGCAGTCGAAGTGGAAACGCCCGAGGACTACGCCGGCAACGTGATGGGCGACCTCGCCAGCCGTCGCGGCATGGTGCAGGGAATGGACGACATGGTTGGCGGCGGCAAGGCCATCAAGGCCGAAGTACCGCTGTCCGAGATGTTCGGCTACTCCACGACCCTGCGCTCGATGTCGCAGGGCCGTGCCACCTACACGATGGAATTCAAGCACTACGCGGAAGCCCCGAAGAACGTGCAGGAAGCCATCGTGTCGGCCCGGGCGAAGTAAAGGCTCCCCCGAAGCGGCCTTTGGCCGCCTCCCCCCAAGTGGGGCGCCACCAGTGGCCCGGCAAAGCCGGTTCCACGGTGGCACTGGAATTGAGAGTGTCTTTGGCGCCACTTGTGTGGTTGGCCCGCTGCCCGTGGCGAGGCCTTTGCTGGAGACGTTAAACGGACACGGGCACTGCTCTTTGGAGAATTGAGAATGGCAAAAGGAAAATTCGAGCGTAACAAGCCGCACATCAACGTGGGCACGATTGGCCACGTGGACCATGGCAAGACCACCCTGACGGCGGCCATCACCACCGTGCTGTCGGCCAAATTTGGCGGCGAAGCCAAGGCCTACGACCAGATTGACGCCGCACCGGAAGAAAAAGCCCGCGGCATCACCATCAACACCGCCCACGTCGAGTACGAAACGGCCAACCGCCACTACGCCCACGTCGACTGCCCCGGCCACGCTGACTATGTGAAGAACATGATCACCGGCGCCGCCCAGATGGACGGCGCCATTCTGGTCTGCTCGGCCGCTGACGGCCCCATGCCCCAGACCCGCGAACACATCCTGCTGGCCCGCCAGGTCGGCGTGCCCCACATCATCGTGTTTTTGAACAAATGCGACATGGTGGACGACGCCGAACTGCTCGAACTGGTCGAGATGGAGGTGCGCGAGCTGCTGGACAAATACGACTTCCCCGGCGACAAGACCCCCATCATCCACGGCTCAGCCAAGCTGGCCATGGAAGGCGACAAGGGCGAACTCGGTGAACAAGCCATCATGAAGCTGGCCGACGCCATGGACAGCTACTTCCCCACGCCCGAGCGCGCCATTGACGGCGCCTTCCTGATGCCCGTGGAAGACGTGTTCTCCATCTCCGGTCGCGGCACCGTGGTGACCGGCCGCGTGGAGCGCGGCATCGTCAAGGTCGGCGAGGAAATCGAAATCGTGGGCATCACCCCCACCGTCAAGACCACCTGCACCGGCGTGGAAATGTTCAGGAAGCTGCTCGACCAGGGCCAGGCCGGCGACAACGTCGGTATCCTCTTGCGCGGCACCAAGCGCGAAGAAGTCCAGCGCGGCCAGGTGCTGTGCAAGCCCGGCAGCGTCAAGCCGCATACCCACTTCACCGCCGAGATCTACGTGCTGAGCAAGGACGAGGGTGGCCGTCACACGCCGTTCTTCAACAACTACCGCCCGCAGTTCTACTTCCGCACCACCGACGTCACCGGCGCCATCGAGCTGCCCAAGGACAAAGAAATGGTGATGCCGGGCGACAACGTGTCGATCACCGTCAAGCTGATCAACCCGATCGCCATGGAAGAAGGCCTGCGCTTTGCCATCCGCGAGGGCGGCAAAACCGTCGGCTCGGGTGTCGTGGCCAAGATCCTCGAGTAATCGACGGGCCAACAGGGAACGAAAGCACAGGGGCGTAGCTCAATTGGCAGAGCGCTGGTCTCCAAAACCAGAGGTTGGGGGTTCGATGCCCTCCGCCCCTGCCACCTGACCCGGTGGGTCGGATGGACAAAAACCCGCTGCCAAGCGGGTCGCAAAAAAGAACCCACCGGGGGTAACCCGGCGGGGTCAAACAATAACCCGCCGCAACCCGGCGGGTTTGGCGCCTCAAGAGTCGCCCGGAATTTGAAGCAGGAACACGCTGGAAATGGCCACTTCGCAAGTTGAAACCGTCAGTACCGCCGCCGACAAGGCCAAGCTGGCCATTGCCGTGGCGCTGGTGCTGGCCGCGCTGGTGGGCTTTTACCTGCTGGCCAAGCAGGGCCAGGTTGCGCAGTGGGGCGCCTTGCTGGTCGGGTTGGCTGCGGCCGTCGTCGTATTCATGACGTCCGAGCCCGGCAAGCAGTTTGTGGCCTTTGGCCGCGATGCCTGGCGCGAGGTCAAGAAGGTCGTGTGGCCCACCCGCAAGGAAGCCATGCAGATGACCGCCTACGTGTTCGCGTTCGTGGTGGTGATGGCGCTGTTCCTGTGGCTGACCGACAAGACCCTCGAGTGGGTGTTTTACGACCTGATCCTGGGGTGGAAGAAATAATGACTGACGCTGTAGAGACGACCCCCGCCGAAGGCGCGCCCGCGGCGGAACAGAAGCCGGTCAATCCCGACCTGCGCTGGTACGTGGTGCACGCGTACTCGGGCATGGAAAAGGCAGTCGAGCGCAACATCACCGAGCGCATCAACCGCGCCGGCATGCAGGGCAAGTTCGGCCGCATCATGGTGCCGACCGAAGAGGTCGTCGAGATCAAGAACGGCCAGAAAAAGACCACCGAGCGCCGCTTTTTCCCGGGCTACGTGCTGGTCGAGATGGTGATGGACGATGAAACCTGGCACCTGGTGAAGCACACCAACAAGGTCACGGGTTTCGTGGGTGGCGCCAAGAATCGGCCGGCTCCGATTTCTGAAGAAGACGTTCAGAAGATCGTGAACCAGATGCAGGAAGGCACCGAGAAGCCGCGTCACAAGGTCGAATTCGAGGTGGGTGAATACGTGCGCGTCAAGGACGGCCCGTTCACCGACTTCAACGGCACGGTTGAAGAAGTCAACTACGAGAAGAACAAGGTTCGCGTGTCGGTCACGATTTTTGGTCGTGCCACACCGGTCGAACTCGAATTCAGTCAGGTCGAAAAGACCTGACAACGGCTTTGCGCGTTTCGACTCCGCGCAGGGTTTGAGAAAACCGAGTCGTTAACCCCGGGGAGCTTCGGAAGAATCCGAGGCGTTTGTACCCGCAAGGAGTGAAACCATGGCGAAAAAAATCGTCGGTTTTGTCAAGCTGCAAGTGCCAGCTGGTAAAGCCAATCCGTCGCCGCCCATCGGCCCCGCATTGGGTCAGCGCGGCCTGAACATCATGGAGTTCTGCAAGGCGTTCAACGCTCAGACCCAGGGCGTCGAGCCCGGTTTGCCGCTGCCGGTGGTGATCACCGCCTTCGCGGACAAGAGCTTTACCTTCATCATCAAGACGCCGCCTGCGACCGTCCTGATCAAGAAGGCCGTCAAGCTGGACAAGGGTTCGGCTACCCCGCACAGCAACAAGGTTGGCAAGATCACTCGGGCCCAGCTCGAGGAAATCGCCAAGACCAAGCTGAAAGACATGAACGCCGCGAACGTGGACGCCGCCATCCGTACGTTGGCTGGTTCCGCCCGTTCCATGGGCATCACGGTCGAGGGCCTCTAAATGACCACGCTCACCAAGAAACAAAAAGCCCTTCAGGGCAAGGTCGACAGCAACAAGCTGTACCCGCTGAATGACGCTCTCGGCATGGTCAAGGAAGCCGCGACCGCCAAGTTTGACGAGTCGATCGACGTGGCGGTGCAACTCGGCATCGACGCGAAGAAGTCTGACCAGGTCGTGCGCGGCGCCGTCGTGTTGCCCAACGGCACCGGCAAGACCAAGCGCGTTGCGGTGTTTGCCCAAGGCGCGAAGGCTGAAGAAGCCAAGGCGGCCGGTGCGGATATCGTCGGCATGGACGACCTCGCCGCCATGGTGAAGGCCGGCAACATGCCGTTTGATGTGGTGATCGCCGCGCCCGACGCCATGCGCGTGGTCGGTACGCTGGGCCAGATCCTCGGCCCGCGAGGCCTGATGCCTAACCCCAAGGTCGGCACCGTGACACCCGATGTGGCTACCGCGGTCAAGAACGCCAAGGCTGGCCAGGTGCAGTTCCGTGTCGACAAGGCCGGCATCGTGCATTCGACCATTGGTCGTCGCTCGTTCGATTCAGACAAGCTCAAGGGCAACCTGGCTGCGCTGATCGAGGCACTCAACAAGGCCAAGCCGGCCTCGAGCAAAGGTATTTACCTCAGGAAAGTGGCGGTCTCGTCGACCATGGGCGTGGGGGTTCGCGTGGACACCCAGACCCTGCTGACGTAAACCGCAAGAAACTCGGGCTGCCTGCAAGGGCAGCCCGGTGTGGTGGGCTGTCGGGGCATGCAACGCCCGGCAGGCCATCCAGGACCGTTGGTGTGCAAGGTGATTGCACTTAATCACAGGACCCGAAGGCTTGCCCGAGGGTCCGGGCCAACGCAGATGGCGACCCCGCTGCAGATGGATTTGATCCGGAAAACAGTTGGTCGCTGCAGTAAGGGCGTGTCGGAGGGTGCAAACCCGAAGGCACTTTTTAAGGAGTAGACCTTGAGTCTGAATCGCAGTGAGAAACAAGCCGTCATCGATGAGGTGACGGGCCTCGCCGCTAAAGCGCAGACGCTGGTGATGGCGGAATACCGCGGCATCACGGTCGCCGACATGACAAAACTGCGTTCCGATGCGCGCAGCAAGGGTGTGAGCCTGAGTGTGTTGAAAAACACCCTGGCCCGCCGTGCTGTCGCCGGTAGCGCGTTTGAAGTGGTTGGTGACCAGATGACCGGTCCGCTGATCTATGGCTTCTCTGTGGATGCCGTGGCCGCCGCAAAAGTGGTGGCTGACTTCGCGAAAACCAACGACAAGCTGGTGATTCGCGGTGGCGCATTCGCGGGCAAGGCCCTGGACGTCAACGGCGTGAAGCAGCTGGCCAACATTCCTTCCAAGGAAGTGTTGCTGGCGCAGCTTTGTGGCCTGCTGATGTCGCCGATCTCGCGCACCGCCGTGGTGCTCGGTGCACTGGCAGCAAAAAAAGGCGGTGGCGCTGAAGTCGCCCCAGAGGCTGTCGCGGCTTGAACGGCGCGGCTTTAACCCAACATCAAGTTTTAGGAAATCAAAATGGCATTCGATAAAGACGCATTTTTGACCGCGCTCGACAGCATGACGGTCATGGAACTCAACGATCTGGTGAAAGCCATCGAAGAGAAGTTTGGCGTGAGCGCAGCCGCCATGGCCGCACCCGCTGCCGGTGGTGGCGCCGCCGCTGCCGTGGTGGAAGAGAAGACCGAGTTCACCGTGATGCTGCTGGAAGCCGGCGCCAACAAGGTGCAGGTCATCAAGGCCGTGCGTGAAATCACCGGCCTGGGCCTGAAAGAAGCCAAGGACCTGGTGGACGGCGCTCCGAAGGCTGTCAAGGAAGCCATCGCCAAGGCCGACGCCGACGCAGCCAAGAAAAAGCTCGAAGAAGCTGGCGCGAAAGTCGAACTCAAGTAATTGGGTTCAACTCAAAAGGCTGGAGTGCCCCCGGGGGCCTCCAGCCTTTGGTGCTTGCAGAGAGCACCCAAAAACCGGCTCGGAGCCGCTTTCCCGAAGGCCAACAGGTCGACGGAAAACCCTCCGAGGCGCTTTTTGAGTGTCTTCTGACCCCGACTGCAGAAGATGCCTTGGTTCGGGCCCTGTGCAATGCATGGCTGTCCGCCATGGTTGGTAGTGGCCAACCCACCAAGATCGTCGAGAGCTCGACACGACAGTTGCTGCAGACCTCTCAAGTCCCGTGGAGAAGATCTAATGGCCTATTCATATACCGAACGCAAGCGGATTCGCAAAAATTTCGGCAGCCGCGACAGCGTGCTGGAAGTTCCTTACCTGCTGCAGATGCAGAAAGACGCATACACCGCGTTCCTGCAAGCCGACATTGGCCCCCAGAAGCGCACCATCGAAGGCTTGCAAGCCGCGTTTGATGCCGCTTTCCCGATCGTCTCGCACAATGGTTTTGTCGAGATGAAATTTCTCGAATACAACCTCGCCAAGCCCGCGTTTGACGTGCGCGAGTGCCAGACCCGTGGCCTCACCTTTGCCTCGGCGGTGCGCGCCAAGGTTCAGCTGATCATTTATGACCGAGAGTCTTCCACGCCTCAATCCAAGGTCGTGAAGGAAGTGAAAGAGCAGGAGGTCTACATGGGCGAAGTGCCGCTCATGACCGACAAGGGCTCGTTCATCATCAACGGCACCGAGCGCGTGATCGTGTCGCAGTTGCACCGTTCGCCCGGCGTGTTCTTCGAGCACGACAAGGGCAAGACGCACAGCTCGGGCAAGTTGCTGTTCTCCGCACGCATCATTCCCTACCGCGGTTCCTGGCTCGACTTCGAGTTCGACCCGAAGGACATCCTGTATTTCCGCGTCGACCGCCGCCGCAAGATGCCGGTGACCATCCTGCTCAAGGCCATCGGCCTGAACCCGGAATCGATCCTGGCCAACTTCTTCGTCAATGACAACTTCCGCCTGATGGACAGCGGCGGCCAGATGGAGTTCGTGGCCGAACGCCTGCGCGGCGAAGTGGCTCGCTTTGATATCACCGACAAATCGGGCAAGGTGGTGGTCGCCAAGGACAAGCGCATCACCGCTCGCCACACCCGCGAGATGGAGCAGTCCGGTACCACGCACATCAGCGTGCCCGAAGACTTCCTGGTCGGCCGCGTGGTGGCCCGGGCAATCGTGGACGCCGACACCGGCGAGATCATTGCCAAGGCTAACGACGAGCTGACCGAAGCGCTGCTCAAGAAGCTGCGCACAGCCGGCGTGCAAGACCTGCAGTGCATCTACACCAACGAACTCGATCAGGGCGCGTACATGTCGCACACGCTGCGCATCGACGAAACCGTGGACGAATTCGCCGCTCGTGTCGCCATCTACCGCATGATGCGTCCCGGCGAGCCGCCGACGGAAGACGCGGTGCAGGCCCTGTTCCAGCGCCTGTTCTACAACCCCGACACGTACGACCTGTCGCGCGTGGGCCGCATGAAGTTCAATGCCAAGGTGGGTCGCGATGAGTCGACCGGCCCGATGGTGCTGACCAATGAGGACATCCTCGCGGTCGTGAAGATCCTGGTGGACCTGCGCAATGGCCGCGGCGAAGTGGACGACATTGACCATCTGGGCAACCGCCGTGTGCGCTGCGTCGGCGAGCTGGCCGAGAACCAGTACCGCACGGGCCTGGCGCGTATCGAAAAGGCCGTCAAGGAGCGTCTGGGCCAGGCTGAACAAGAGCCGCTGATGCCGCATGACTTGATCAACTCCAAGCCGATTTCCGCGGCACTCAAGGAGTTCTTCGGTGCGTCGCAGCTGTCTCAGTTCATGGACCAGACCAACCCGCTGTCCGAAATCACGCACAAACGTCGCGTGTCGGCCCTCGGCCCGGGTGGTTTGACGCGCGAGCGTGCCGGCTTCGAAGTGCGTGACGTGCACGTCACGCAC
>JANOBJ010000251.1:0-4646 GCA_031411575.1 Betaproteobacteria bacterium
CACGCGTGACCCACGCAAACGCACCACCCCACAAGAAAAGGCTCCCAACGGAGCCTTTTTTCATCGCGCGCCGAAGCCGCTCAGACGCGCTTGCGGTACTCGCCCGTACGCGTATCGATTTCCACCTTGTCGCCCTGCGCCACAAAAATCGGCACGCCGATTTCGAAGCCGGTGGCGATTTTGGCGGGCTTCAAGACCTTGCCCGAGGTGTCGCCCTTGACGGCGGGTTCGGTCTAGGTGATTTCGCGCTTGACGCTGGTGGGCAGTTCGACTTGTATACGCCTTGGGCGTATAATCAAAGCATGTTTACCGTGGTCGAGACTTCGCTTTTTCAGAAGCAGTGGCCCGCGTACTGGACAGAGGAGGAGCGTGGCGAGTTTGCGTCCTTTCTGTCTGCCAACCCCGAAGCTGGCGATGTGGTGCCGGAATCGGGCGGTATCCGCAAGGTGCGCTGGAAACGCCAGGGTACGGGCAAGTCGGGCGGCGTGCGGGTCATTTACTTCACCCGCAATGAAGCGGAGGAGTTGGTGCTGCTCACGCTGTACGCAAAATCCAAGACCGACAACCTGACCGGTGCTGTACTCAAGGAGATCCGTCGTGCCCTCGAAAACTAAACCTCTCTCCCCCAGCGAACTCACCAAGTTCGAGGCCGGCCGTAACCTGGGCGCCGAGCTGCTTCAGTCCATCCGCGAAATGAAGGCTGGAAAGACGCGCGTGGTCTACAGCCCGGCCGCGGAGGCGCGGGAAAAGACGGGCCTTTCGCAAAGCCAGTTTGCTGCGCTGCTGGGCGTGTCCGTGCGCACACTGCAAGGCTGGGAACAGGGCCGTAAGCAACCCAGCGGCGCCGCACGCACACTGCTGACGATCGCGCGCACGAATCCGAAGGCCTTGCTCGCCGTCGCAACCAAGTAGCCGCTCTTCCAACCGTGGTCGGTTGCGGCGCATCTGGCGGTTGCAGGCCGCCGCACCCAACAAAAAGGCTCCCAACGGAGCCTTTTTTCATCGCGCGCCGAAGCCGCTCAGACGCGCTTGCGGTACTCGCCGGTGCGGGTGTCGATTTCGACCTTGTCGCCCTGTGCCACGAAGATCGGCACGCCGATTTCGAAGCCGGTGGCGATTTTGGCGGGCTTCAGGACCTTGCCTGAGGTGTCGCCCTTGACGGCGGGTTCGGTCCAGGTGATTTCGCGCTCGACGCTGGTGGGCAGTTCGACCGAGATGGCTTTCTCGTCGTAGAACACCACTTCGAGCGACATGCCGTCTTCGAGGTAGTTGAGCGCGTCGCCCATGTTCTCGGCTTCGACTTCGTACTGGTTGAACTCGGCGTCCATGCAGATGTACATCGGGTCGGCAAAGTAGGAGTAGGTGCACTCCTTCTTGTCCAGGATGACCTGGTCCATCTTGTCGTCGGCCTTGAACACCACTTCGGTGCCGAAGTTGGCGATCAGGCTTTTGAGCTTCATGCGCACGGTGGCCGAGTTGCGGCCGCCGCGGCTGTATTCGGTCTTGAGCACGACCATCGGGTCTTTGCCGTGCATGATCACGTTGCCTGCGCGGATTTCTTGAGCGATTTTCATAACGGTTCCAGGGTTTGGCCGCGTGCGCCCGGGTTCAAACCTGGGTGCCAGAGGGCGGCAGGGCGGGCTGGTCGGCTGGCATCAAGCCCCAATAGAGCCTGAGCTGCGCCGTCGCGTTTCCCGCAGAGCCTTGAATTTTAACGCTTTTCCAGCGCGAAATCGAGCAACTGGCTGGCAAGATCAGGCACGGCCTGCGCCCGCGCCCGGGCCGCATGCACACAGGCCCCCCAGGCCGGCAGATCAGGTGCGGGCAGCGGCCCCGGCGCCAGGCTGTTCCAGACGCGGTGAAACGCGCGCAGCGTGGGCGGCGCGTCCAGCCAGTCCAAAAACGCCTCCAGCTTGGCCGCGTGCGCGCCGTCGTGCTGCGGGTAGATCTGCCAGACGAACGGCTGGCCAGCCCAGAGCGCGCGCACCAGCGAATCTTCGCCGCGCACGAAGTTCAGATCAGAGGCCCAGAGCAGGTGGTCAAAATCGGTTTGCGTGAAGGCGGGCAAGTATGAAATTGATAGCAAACTATGACCATCCGATGAGGACATCTGGCCATTTTGATGCAAAAAAGCCGCCTGGACGGCTGCTGCAGCCCGACCCGGCGTGACGAGCAGGCGCGTGGCCTGCGGGCCGGCCGACAGCTGCGCCAAAAAGCCGCCCAGCGCGGCGGGTTCGTAGCAGAACAGGGACACCAGCCGCTCGCCGTTCGCGCCGTCTGCGGCACCCCGCGCGGCATCGGGGGTGCTATCGGCCGCGGGAATGCCGTTCGCCGCCAGCCAGGCGTGCCGGTCAAAGGCGGCTTGTCGCGCCGGCACATCAGCCTCGCGCAGCAACCCGCCCGTGCGCGGCGTGAACCCGGGGTAGAAGAAGTGTTTGGTGCGGCCCGCGCCCGGCCCGGCGAGCACAGGCGAGGGCAGGCCGTGCGAGCGTTCCACGTAGCTCTCGGCCGACAGGTACTCCAGGTTGATCCAGCCCGGGTTTTTGGAGTATTTTGGGCCTGTGGTGCTTGTCAGATGGTCATAGTGTGCTATGAATTCAGGAGCAATCTCGCAGCCAAACGCTTCCACCCACACATCGGCCGGCGGCAGCGCGGTTGCGGTGCCGGGCGACGTTCTGGCCAAGGTGCCGGGATCAGATGGCCAGGTCCACGGTTGCGTCCATGGCAGCACCTGCACGCCCGGCACCCGGCCCTGCCGCGCGCCCGGCGCCAGCCAGTCGAGCGCCGAGGCGTCGTCCACCCACAGCCGCACCCGCTGGCCACGCGCGGCCAGGTCTGCCGCCAGCCGCCAGCACACGCCAATGTCGCCAAAGTTGTCGACGACTTTGCAGAAAAGGTCCCAGAGCAGGGGCGGGGCGGTCATGCGGGGGTGAGGCAGAAGCAAGTCAGCAGTTTTTGATCAGCCGACTATAGGGGGAGTGGTGCAGACGCAAGTCGGCTCGTTCCGGCTGGCGCCCACGTTTGTATGAAACACTGGAGCCCCTTTAGAAGGAGTACACATGTCTACTGCCGCCAATGTCGTTGTGGGTCTGCTGGGCGTGCTGCACGTCTATATCCTGGTGCTGGAGATGTTTTTGTGGGACAAGCCGGCCGGCATGCGCGCGTTTGGGATGACGCAGGCGGCGGCCACCGCCACCAAGGTGCTGGCGGCCAACCAGGGGCTGTACAACGGGTTTCTGGCGGCGGGGTTGTTCTGGGGCCTGAGCTTGGGCGCGGCGGGCACGGGGGTGGTGATTTTCTTCTTGCTCTGCGTGCTGGTGGCCGGCCTGTACGGCGCGGCCACGGCCAGCCGCAAGATCCTGTTTGTGCAGGCGGTGCCGGCGGCCATCGGGCTGGCGCTGGTGTACCTGACCTGATTGGGCCTGACCCGAGATTGGCCATGGCTGGCGTGACTGGCCAGCCCTTGCCTGGCCGCCGATAGACAATACGCCACCATGTCCGACGTGCATTCCGATCAATTGCTGAGCGAGGTGGCCGCGCTGCCGGCCATGCCGGGCGTGTACCGCTATTTCGACGCGGACGGCCAGGTGCTGTACGTGGGCAAGGCGCGCAACCTGAAAAAGCGGGTTTCGAGCTACTTCCAGAAGAACCACGGTGGTACGCGCATCGGTCACATGATCAGCAAGATCGTGCGGATGGAAACCACGGTGGTGCGCTCGGAGGCCGAGGCGCTGCTGCTCGAAAACAACCTGATCAAGACGCTGAACCCCAAGTTCAACATCCTGTTCCGCGACGACAAGAGCTACCCCTACCTCAAGCTCACGGCGGCGCAGGACGCGGGCGGGGGCGGGGCCCCGTCCGCTGGTCAATACCCGCGCGTGGCCTACTACCGCGGCGCGGTGGAAAAGAAGCACCGCTACTTCGGCCCCTACCCAAGCGCCTGGGCGGTAAAAGAGTCGATCCAGCTGCTGCAGAAGGTGTTTCGCCTGCGCACCTGCGAAGACACGGTGTTCAACAACCGCACGCGGCCGTGTCTGCTGTACCAGATCAAGCGCTGCTCGGGGCCGTGTGTGGCGCATATTTCGCCCGACGACTACGCGCAGGATGTGGCCAACGCCGAGAAGTTTTTGCGCGGCGAAACCCAGCAGGTACTGGACGCACTCGAGGCCCGCATGATGGCGCACGCCGCCGCGCTGGAGTTTGAACAGGCGGCCGAGTTGCGCAACCAGATGACCGCGCTGTCGCGCGTGCTGCACCAGCAAAGCGTGGACAACGTGTCCGACAAGGATGTGGATATTCTGGCCGTCAAGGTGCAGGGCGGGCGCGCCTGCGTCAACCTGGCGATGGTGCGCGGCGGCCGGCACCTGGGCGACCGGCCGTACTTTCCCACGCATGTGGAAGACGCCACGGCGCTGCAGGGGGCGGAAGATGAGGGCGATGGTGACGATAGCGGGGAGGGCACCAAGGCAACGCCGGTCGAGGTGCAGGTGCTGGAAGCCTTCATCGCGCAGCACTACATCGGCGTGCCGGTGCCGCCTGCGCTGATCACCAGCCACGCGGTCAGCAAGACGCTGATCGAGGCGCTGTCGCTGCAAAGCGGTGTCAGGGTCAGCGCGGTGCACAACCCGCGCGAGCAGCGCCGCATC
>JANOBJ010000252.1:0-7451 GCA_031411575.1 Betaproteobacteria bacterium
GTGGCCAGCTCAGCCGGGTTGTTGACCGCCCAGTCCTTCTGCGGCGCGAGGCGGATGCGCGCACCGTTGGCGCCACCGCGCTTGTCGCCGCCACGGAAGGTGGAGGCCGAGGCCCAGGCGGTGGCAATCACCTGCGACACCGTCAGGCCGGAAGCCGCGATCTTCGCCTTGGCGTCGGCAATGTCAGCCGCGGTCGGCTCGTGCGTGGGCGCGGGCAGCGGGTCTTGCCAGATCAGCTCTTCCGTTGGCACCTCGGGGCCGAGGTAGCGAGCCTTCGGGCCCATGTCGCGGTGGGTGAGCTTGTACCAGGCGCGCGCGAAGGCGTCGGCAAAGGCCTGCGGGTTGTCCCGGAAGCGGCGCGAGATTTTCTCGAAGGCCGGGTCCATCCGCATCGTCAGGTCGGTGGTCAGCATGGTCGGCTTGTGCATCTTGCCGGGTATGTGCGCGTCGGGAATGATCTCGGGCGCGTCCTTGGCCACCCACTGCTTGGCGCCAGCGGGCGAGCGTGTCAGCTCCCACTCGAACTTGAACAGGTGCTCGAAGTAGTCGTTGCTCCAGCGCGCGGGCGTGGTGGTCCAGGTGACTTCCAGGCCGCTGGAGATGGTGTCTTTGCCATGGCCCTGCCCGTAGTTGCTGTTCCAGCCCAGGCCCTGCGCCTCAAGGCCGGCGCCCTCGGGCTCGGGGCCCTTGTGCGATTCGGGCGCGGCGCCGTGGGATTTGCCGAAGGTGTGGCCGCCGGCGATCAGCGCCACGATCTCCTCGTCGTCCATCGCCATCTGGTAGAAGGTGGCGCGGATGTCGTGGGCCGCAGCTACCGGGTCGCCGCTGGCGTTGGGGCCCTCGGGGTTCACGTAGATCAGGCCCATGTGGGTGGCGCCCAGCGGCCGGTCAAGGGCGCGGTCGCCGCTGAAGCGCTTGTCGTCGCCCAGCCAGGTTTTCTCGCTGCCCCAGTTCACATCGTGGTCGGGTTCCCACACGTCGGCGCGGCCGCCCGCAAAGCCGAAGGTGCGAAAGCCCATCGACTCGAGCGCCACGTTGCCGGTGAGGATGAACAGGTCGGCCCAGGAGATCTTCTGACCATACTTCTGCTTGATGGGCCACAGCAGGCGGCGCGACTTGTCGATGTTGACGTTGTCGGGCCAGCTGTTGAGCGGCGCAAAGCGCTGCTGGCCACGGCCGCCGCCGCCGCGCCCATCGGCGGTGCGGTAGGTGCCCGCGGCGTGCCAGGCCATCCGGATGAACTGCGGGCCGTAGTGGCCGAAGTCGGCCGGCCACCAGTCCTGTGAATCAGTCATCAGCCGGTGCAGATCAGCCTTCAGCGCGGCGTAGTCGAGCTTCTTGAACTCGTCCGCGTAGTTGAACCCCGCCCCCAGCGGGTCGGACTTTGACGAGTGCTGGCTCAAGAGCTCCAGGCGCAACTGGTTGGGCCACCAGTCGCGGGTGGTGGTGCCGCCGCCGGCGGCGTGGTTGAAAGGGCATTTCGCTTCAGTGGACATCAGGGGTCTCCTTGGTGGCAGTTGGTAAGCTTCCGACAGGCAATGGTGCCGAGACAGCGTCAATTTGTGAAGTCAATTGAACCGATTGTTACGATAGTTTTTATCTAAATATGAACGGAGCCACGATGAACCGCTACCCCGCCCCGGCCCTTGCCGACCTGCCCGACGACATCAAGGCCAAGGTACTGGAGGTGCAGGAGAAAGCCGGCTTCGTGCCCAACGTGTTCCTGGCGTTTGCGCGGCGCCCGGCCGAATGGCGCGCGTTCTTCGCGTACCACGACGCGCTGATGGTGCCGGAATCGGTCGGGCGCACCAGCGGCCTGACCAAGGGCGACCGCGAGATGATTGTCACCACCACCAGCGCGGCCAACAACTGCCTGTACTGCGTGGTGGCGCACGGGGCCATCCTGCGCATATACGAGAAGAAACCGTTGGTGGCCGATCAGGTGGCCGTCAACTACAAAAAGGCCGACATCACGCCGCGCCAGATGGCGATGCTGGACTTCGCGATGAAGGTCTGCCTGCATTCCGACGAGGTCAATGACGCCGACTTTGCGCCGCTGCACGCGCACGGCTTTTCCGACGAAGACATCTGGGATATCGCGGCCATCACCGCGTTCTTTGGTCTGTCAAACCGCATGGCCAGTTTCAGCAACATGCTGCCCAACCCCGAGTTTTATCTGATGGGGCGGGTGCCGAAGGCGAAGTGATTGCTACTATTTATATAGCAATAAATGACCGCTGTACAAGGACGATAGGCACTTTTGGCATGAAACTGAGGATGAAAAGCATCTGGAGGCGGTCGGTCCCGCTGGCGCCCGCCTGGCTGCTGTGGATCGGCGCGGCGTTGGCGCAAACGGTGCCTGCGCCGGGCGACAGCATGCAGCCGGTCGGACGCTTTGCGATGGACCGCGCTGAAGTCACCATCGGCCAGTTTGCCCGGTTTGTGGCCGCCACGGCGACCGTGACCGCCGCCGAAAAAGCCGGTGGCGGCAGCACCTACGAAGCCGGCTGGGAACAGCGCAAGGGCTGGACCTGGCGCGCACCCTTTGGCAAGCCAGGAGGCCCGAACGAGCCCGCGGTGCACGTAACGCACAGCGAGGCGCAAGCCTTTTGTCAGTGGGCCGGCAAGCGCCTGCCCACTGACGCCGAATGGGGCGAAGCGGCCTACACCGAACGCCGGGCATCACCCCCGGCGGGTTTCGTCACCGGCAAGACCTACCGCTACCCCACAGGCGACAGCCCGCAGGGCGCCAACTGCACAGACTGCGGCACGGTGAAAACGGTGGCCGCCGCTGTGACGTCGCGCGGGCGCGGTCATGCCGAAGCTGGCACCACGAGAGCTGGCGTCAACGGCCTGTACGACATGGGTGGCAATGCCTGGGAATGGGTGGACAGCGGGCCCGGCAGCGACCAACGCACGCGCGGCGGTTCGTGGTGGTATGGCTCGGAGCAGATGCGTGGCGACCACGTGCAGGCCAAACCCGCCGACACCGCGGTGGTCTACATCGGGTTTCGCTGCGCCAGAAGCCTCTAGCGCCTCCCCGCAGAGTCGCGACCACCGCCTGAATTCAGCGCGCGATGCGCAGCAGTTTGCCGTTGGCCGCGTCGTCCGTGAGCAGCCACAGCGCACCATCGGGGCCCTGGCGCACATCGCGGATGCGTTCGCCGCGATCGGCCAGCAGGCGCTCGCGCGCGGTCACGGTGTTGCCGCTGAGCGTGAGGCGCCACAGCGACGTGCCCGCGAGCGCGCCGACAAACAGGCTGCCGCGCCACTCGGGGATGCGGTCACCGGTGTAAAAGGCCATGCCGCTGGGCGCCATCGACGATTTGGCGCCGCCGGTCCAGGCCGAGCCATTGATGGTTTCCCAGTAGCTCACCGGCTGCTCCATGCCCGCCTGCGCTGTGCCCACGCCCACCGGCGTGGTGGTGCCGTACTCCTGCCCGTAGCTGATGACCGGCCAGCCGTAGTTGCGCCCAGCCAGTGTGCGGTTCACTTCATCGCCGCCCTGCGGGCCGTGTTCGTTCGTCCACAGCTCGCCGGTGGCCGGGTTGAGGGCCGCGCCCTGCGGGTTGCGGTGGCCGTAGCTCCACAGCGCCGCCTGGGCGCCGGGCGTGCTCCATGGCGGATTGCCAGGCGCGGGCGCGCCGTCAGTGGTGATGCGCGCGACCTTGCCGTTGCCGCGCGCCACGTCTTGCGCAAAGCCGCGCTGGGTGTCGAGCTGGCGGTCGCCCATGGTGACGAACAGATGACCGGCAGTATCAAACACCAGCCGAGAACCATAGTGGCCCGTGCTCGCCACCTTGGGGCTCTGCCGGTAGATGACGGTGAGGTTGCCCAGCGTACGGGTGGCGACGTCGAGCTCTGCCCGCGCCACCGCGGTGCCGTTGAGCGCGGCGTTGGCCGCATCGCGCTCGGAGAAGCTGAAGTACACACGCCGGTTGCTGGCAAATGCCGGGTCCACCACCACGTCGAGCAGGCCGCCTTGCCCGGCCGCGTCCACTGCGGGCAGGCCGGTGACGAAGGCCGAGCCGCTGCCGTCCGCCGCCATCAGCCGCAAGCGGCCCGGCCGTTCGGTGATGAGCATGCGGCCGTCCGGCAAAAAGGCCAGGCTCCAGGGGTTGCCCAGGCCGGTGGCGACCTCGGTCAGCGCCTGGGTGCCCAGCGGCACGGTCAGGGTACTGCCATCGGGGTTGGTGGTGGTGACGGGGTTCACGCCCACTGACACGGTGGTGCTGCCAACCGTGCCGCTGGCGCCGCCGCCGCAGCCGGTCAGGGCCAGCAAAGCCGCAAGCACCAAGCCAACGCCGGCCCTGCTCGCCCACCGAATCAATCCTGTATGAACATTCATGGACGCCAAGCCTAGCGGAAGCGCTGCGGCCACGCTGCAAGCGATTGAAAGCGTTTGTGACGGCGCAGCGAACGCCCGGACTGTGCAGCGGATCGGTGATTTTTTGCTATATTATTTATAGCAAAAAATGACCGCCCGACGAGGACATCAAGGCGATTTGACCCAAAAACGGGTCAGCTGACGATCTGCCGCAGCCACTCGGGCAAGGTGCGCGCTTTCTGGCTCGGGAAATCCACCCAGATCGTGGTGGCGCCGCCCGCAGCGCACACCACGCCCGGCGCATCGGCGCGCTCCAGCGTGCACCAGGTCTCAAAGGTGGTGCGGCCGGGATCGCTCACGTACATCGTCACGCGCACGTCACCGGGATACTCAAGCTGCTTGTAGAAATTGCAGAACGCATTGACGATGACCAGCCCCTCGCCTTCGGGGTTGAGCATGGCGCCGATGCTGCTGAACCACTCGATCCGCGCGATTTCCAGGTAGCGGAAGTAGCTGGTGTTGTTGACGTGGCCCATCGCGTCCATGTCGCCCCAGCGGATGGGGACGGTCATTTCGTGGACGCGTTTCTTGTGTTCAGGGATCTCGATTTTCATGTGAAGACACTAGACGCCAAAACCGTCGTCAGCCGCAATCACTGCGCCATTGATGAAATGGCTTTCCTTGGAGCACAGCATCACGATCAGCGCATCCAGATCCTGCGGCTGGCCCACGCGCTTGCGCGGCAGCATCTGAATGAGCTTCTGGCCCTGCTCGGTCTGCCAGTGGTGGTGGTTGATCTCGGTGTCGATATAGCCCGGGCAGATGGCGTTGACGTTGATGCCAAAGCGCCCCCACTCCAGCGCCATCGCCTTGGTCATCTGCACCACGGCCGCCTTGCTCATGCAGTACACGCCGATCTGCGGCAGCACCTTCAGGCCCGCCATGCTGGCAATGTTGATGATGCGCCCGCCAATGTAGGTGCCGGGCGCCGCGCCCTTGGCGCGCGCCAGCATCCGCTTGCCCACCTCCTGCGCCACGAAGAACGCGCCTTTGACGTTGGTGTCGAAGACATAGTTGTAGTCCTGTTCGCTCACGTCCTGGATGCGCTGCGTGGTGCTCACGCCCGAGTTGTTGACCAGGATGTCGATCGAGCCGACCTCGGTCTCGGCGTGCGCCACCGCCGATTTGACGGAGGCGTGGCTGGTCACGTCGAGTTCGATCACATGCGCGTCGCCGCCCTCGCCTTCGATGCGCGCGCGCAATTCCTTGAGTTTTTCCACCCGGCGGCTGGCCAGCACCACGGCGGCGCCGGCGCGTGCCAGCGTGCGCGCAAACTGGGCGCCCAGCCCGCTGGACGCGCCCGTCACCAGCGCCACGCGCCCCGAAAGATCGATGCTGTAGGCCATTTAGAGAGTCTCCACGAAAGTATGCGAATGGCTTTATTGTGACAGTGCGGCCCGCCTGTCGCGCATAAAATCGCGTTCGCGTTTGACAACTTCCCCACCCAGCGAGAACCCCATGACCCCACAAGAAATCCTGGCCCAGTTTGGCCCGCGCGAAGCCATGGAATACGACGTGGTCGTGGTCGGCGGCGGCCCGGCCGGTTTGGCCACCGCGATCCGGCTGAAGCAGCTGGCAGCGGTCAATGGCACCGAGCTGTCGGTGGTGGTGCTGGAAAAAGGCTCCGAGCCGGGCGCGCACATCCTGTCGGGCGCGATCATGGACCCGCGCGGCATGAACGAGCTGTTTCCCAACTGGAAGGCGATGGGTGCACCACTCAACCAGCCGGTGACTGAAGACATCTTCCTGTTCATGGGCGAGAAGTCGGCCACGCGCACCCCCAATTTTTTGCTGCCGCAGTGCTTTGACAACCACGGCAACTACATCGTGAGCCTGGGCAACGTGACGCGCTGGATGGGCCAGCAGGCCGAGGCGCTGGGCGTGGAGATTTTTCCCGGTTTCACCGCGGCCGAGGTGCTGTACAACGAGGATGGATCCGTCAAAGGCGTGGCCACCGGCAACCTTGGCATCGGCAAGGACGGCGAGCCCACCGAGAACTTCCAGCTGGGCATGGAACTGCACGCCAAGTACACGATTTTTGCAGAAGGCTCGCGCGGCCACCTGGGCAAGCAGCTCATCGCCAAATACAAGCTGGACGACGGCAAAGACCCGCAGAGCTACGGCATCGGCATCAAGGAGCTGTGGGAGATCGACCCGGCGCGCCATACGCCCGGCCTGGCGCTGCACAGCGCCGGCTGGCCACTGGACACCAACACCTACGGCGGCTCGTTCCTGTACCACATGGACAACAACCAGATCGTGGTCGGCTTCGTGGTGGGGCTCGACTACACCAACCCCTGGCTCAGCCCGTTTGAGGAGTTCCAGCGCTTCAAGACACACCCCAACATCCGCTGGTACTTTGAAGGCACGGAAGGCATGAAGCCGGCCAAGCGCATCGCCTACGGCGCGCGCGCCATCACCGCCGGCGGCCTGCTGAGCCTGCCCAAGACCGTGTTCCCCGGCGGCGCCCTGGTGGGCTGCGACGCGGGCTACCTGAACGCCAGCCGCATCAAAGGCAGCCACGCCGCCATCAAGACCGGCATGCTGGCAGCCGATGCGGCCTACGCGGCCATCATCGGCGGGCGCCAGCATGACGAACTCAGCGCCTACCCCGAGGCGTTTGAGAAATCGTGGCTCCACACCGAGCTCAACAAGGCGCGCAATTTCAAGCAATGGTTCAAGAAGGGCCGCACCGTGGCCACGCTGATGACGGGCATCGAGCAGTTCCTGCTCAAGGGCAACATGCCGTGGACGATTCACCGCGACAAGCCCGACCATGTGTACCTGAAGCCAGCCGCGCAATGCGAGCAGATCATCTACCCCAAGCCTGACAACAAGCTCACCTTCGACCGGCTCTCCAGCGTGTTCATCAGCAACACCAACCACGAGGAGAACCAGCCCGCTCACCTGACGCTGAAAGACGCCAGCGTGCCGGTCAACATCAACCTCGAGAAGTTCGCAGGTCCTGAAAGCCGTTACTGCCCGGCCGGCGTCTACGAATTCGTGGGCACGGAAGACGGCAAGCAGCGCCTGCAGATCAACGCGCAGAACTGCGTGCACTGCA
>JANOBJ010000253.1:0-6925 GCA_031411575.1 Betaproteobacteria bacterium
AACGCGTCGATGAAAGACCGCTCCATCATCCAGTGGGACAAGGACGACCTCGAAGACATGGGCCTCATGAAGGTGGACGTGCTCGCGCTGGGCATGCTGACTGCCATCCGCCGCTGCATCGACCTGGTGGCACAGCGGCGCGGCACGCCGTTCACGCGCTACGACATCGCGCCTGAAGACCCGGCCACCTACGCCATGATTTGCCGCGCCGACACCGTGGGTGTGTTCCAGATCGAAAGCCGCGCGCAGATGTCGATGCTGCCGCGGCTCAAGCCCCGGGTGTTCTACGACCTGGTGGTGGAGGTGGCCATCGTGCGGCCCGGCCCCATCAGCGGCGGCATGGTGCACCCCTATCTGAAGGCGCGCGCGCGCGTCGCACAGGGGTTGGCCATCGATTACGAGCGGTCCGCGCACGAGAGTCCGCAGCACCCGCCGCGGCTCGAAAAGGCGCTGGACCGCACGCTGGGCGTGCCGATCTTCCAGGAACAGGTGATGGAGATCTCGATGATCGCTGCGGGCTTTTCGGCGTCGCAATCGGACGCGCTGCGCCGCGCCATGGCCGCCTGGAAGCGCAAGGGCGGGGTCGACAAGTTCCGAGCCCGGCTGGTCGACGGCATGCGCGCCAACGGCTATTCGCAGGACTTTGCCGACCGCATCTTCAACCAGATTCAGGGCTTCGGCGAATACGGCTTTCCCGAAAGCCACGCCTACAGTTTTGCGCTGCTGGCCTACAGCAGCAGCTGGCTCAAGTGCCACGAACCCGAATGCTTCCTGGCCGCCATGCTCAACTCGCAGCCGATGGGTTTTTACAACCCCTCGCAACTGATCCAGGACGCGCAACGCCATGGCGTTGAGGTGCGCGCTGCCGACGTGTCCCACAGCGACTGGGACTGCACGCTCGAAGCCAAACAATTGGGGTCAGATTCCAATTGTTTTCCCATCTCCGCTCGCCCTGAGCCCATACCCGTTCGGGCTCAACCCGAAGGGAAGCCAGCCGTGCGCCTGGGCCTGCGCCTGGTGGGCGGGCTGAGTACGGAGGGTGCGCAGCGCATCACCGCCGCGCGGGTGCAGGGCGCGTTCACCAGCACGCAAGACCTGGCCCTGCGCGCACAACTCGACGTGAAAGACCTCAATGCGCTGGCCGCAGCCGATGCGCTGCAGTCACTGTCGGGCCATCGCCGCCAGCAGGTGTGGGACGCGTCGGCCTTGCAGCGCGCGCCCGCGCTGTTGCGCAACGCGCCCGTCGACGAGGACGCGTTGGCGCTGCCCGCTGCTCCCGAGGGCGAGGAAATCCTGTTCGACTACACCGCCATGGGCCTGACGCTGCGCCGCCACCCATTGGCGCTGCTGCGCCCGCGCCTGGCCCGAATGAAATTTCGCAACGCGCAGGAGTTGCACGACCTGCCCAGCGGCCGGCACGTGGCGGCCTGCGGCATCGTCACCGTGCGCCAGCAGCCGCAGACGGCCAAGGGCACCATCTTTGTGACGCTGGAGGACGAGACCGGCCCGGTCAATGTGATCGTGTGGAAGCACGTGCGCGAAAAACAGCGCGAGGTGCTGCTGCACGCGCGACTGCTGGGCGTGTACGGCCAATGGCAGCGCGATGTGGACAGCGGCGGCGAGGTGCGGCACCTGGTGGCCCACCGCCTGACCGATCTCACGCCGTTGCTCGGCCGGCTGGGGCAACTGGGCAACAAGAGCCGTGATTTTCATTGACTAGCGACCGCCTCAGCGGAATACCTATTGCATGACAGTAGCCCAAATGCGTTAATGAATGACATTAGGAGACACCATGAACTACCAAGCCTGCAAAAAATCGTTGTTGTGTCTAACGCTCGGAGCAATAGGCTTGCTTTCGGGTTGCGCGAGCCTGAACGACATGCGCACCGCCGTCCTGCCGCCCAAATGCAGCAACCAGTATGAAGTCAGGGCAACTGCTACAACCATCAATTTCCCACTTGGTCACAGCTGGAAGACCTGTGGCGGGTACCAGTTGGATTTCCAGCCCGATGGAAATTTAGTGCTTTACAACGCGGCGCGCGCACCCCTTTGGAACAGCGGCACGGCACAAAAAGGCGCCAGTCGTCTGGCGATGCAGTCCGACGGCAATTTAGTTATCTATGCGGGAAATACGCCACTGTGGTCATCCGGGACAGCCGGCAACCCCAGCGCAGCTCTTCGCGTCCAGTCAGATGGCAACGTTGTCCTCTACAACGCGGCTGGAGCGCCCATCTGGCAGACGGCGACCGTCGGTCGCTAGCCACGCCACCCAATCAGCCTGCAGAAGGAGGCGTCGCCAAGCCTTTCCTGAACATGGCATCTGGGCTGCGTCAGGCTACTTCAGAATGTCGCCGATGCAGAGGTACTTCATCTCCACGTACTCGTCCATGCCATGGTGCGAACCCTCGCGGCCCAGGCCCGATTGTTTGACGCCGCCAAACGGCACATGCTCGGTGGCGATGATGCCGACGTTGATGCCGACCATGCCGTACTCCAGCGCCTCACTCACGCGGAAGATGCGGCCCACGTCGCGGCTGTAGAAGTAGCTGGCCAAGCCAAACTCGGTGGCGTTGGCGGCGTCGATGGCTTCCTGCTCGGTCTTGAAGCGGAACACCGGCGCGAACGGGCCGAAGGTTTCCTCCTTCGCACACAGCATGTCGGCGGTGGCTTCGGAAATCACGGTGGGCTCGAAGAACTGGCCTTGCAGCTTCTTGCCGCCGACCACGATCTTGCCGCCTTTGGCCACCGCATCGGCCACATGGCGCTGCACCTTTTCCACGGCCGCGTCCTCGATCAGCGGGCCTTGCACCACGCCGTCTTCAAAGCCGTTGCCGACCTTGAGCGCCTTCACCTTGGCCGCGAACTTGGTCACGAAGGCGTCGTACACGCCGTCCTGCACATACAGGCGGTTGGCGCAGACGCAGGTCTGGCCGGCGTTGCGGTACTTGCTGGCCATCGCGCCTTCGACAGCCGAGTCGATATCGGCGTCGTCGAACACGATGAAGGGCGCGTTGCCGCCGAGTTCGAGACTCAGCTTTTTCACCGACGGCGCGCTCTGCGCCATCAGGATGCGGCCGACTTCGGTGGAGCCGGTGAAGCTGATGTGGCGCACTACATCGCTGGCGCAGAACACCTTGCCCACGGCAATCGAGTTGGTGCCATCGGCCGTGACGACACTGAGCACACCTGCCGGTATGCCGGCGCGCACGGCCAACTCGGCCGCGGCCAGCGCCGTCAGCGGCGTGAGTTCAGCCGGCTTGATGACCACCGGGCAGCCGGCGGCGAGTGCCGGCGCCACCTTGCGCGTGATCATCGCCAGCGGAAAGTTCCACGGCGTGATCGCCGCGCACACGCCGATCGGCTGCTTGATCACCAGCAGGCGGCGGTTGTTGTCAAACTGGGGCAGGGTTTCGCCATTGACGCGCTTGGCCTCTTCGGCAAACCACTCGACAAAGCTCGCGCCGTAGGCAATCTCGCCCTTGGCTTCGGCATAGGGCTTGCCCTGCTCGGCGGTGAGGATGCGACCCAAATCCTCCTGGTTCGCCATCAGCAGGTTGAACCATTTGAGCAGCACGGCGTGGCGCTCCTTGCCCGTTTTGGCGCGCCAGGCGGGCCACGCGGCGTTGGCAGCGGCCACTGCCGCTTCCGCCTCGGCCGGGCCCAGGTTGGCGACGTCGGCGATCTTGGCGCCGTTGGAGGGGTCATGGATGTCGAAGCGGCTGGCACCGGGCACCCACTGGCCGTTGACCAGTGCGTCGGTCTTCAGCAGGGTGGGGTCTTTCAACAACGCGAGGGGGGAAGTCTTCATGTCCACGGTGGTCTCCTGGCAGCGGGGCATTGATTTTGCCTCACCCAGCCCGCGGCGGTGATCGGGTACCCGATGCCCTGTCCCGCCCTGCGGAACAGACCGCCAGACCTGGCCCAGCGCGTGCTCAGAGTTTGACCATCACGTGCCGCGCCACGGTGTAGTCCTCCAGCGCGTACATCGACATGTCCTTGCCATAGCCCGATGACTTCAGGCCGCCGTGCGGCATCTCATTGACAAGCATGAAATGCGTGTTGATCCAGGTGCAACCGTACTGCAGCTGCTTGGCGATCTTCATGGCGCGCCCCACATCCTGCGTCCAGACACTGGAGGCCAGGCCGTACTCGGAGTCGTTGGCCCATGCCACCACCTGTTCGGCGTCGCTGAAGCGCGTGACCGATACCACCGGGCCGAACACCTCGCGCTGCACGATCTCGTCGTCCTGCCGCGCGCCGGCAATCACGGTGGGTTCGTAGAAATAGCCCGGCCCCGGCCGGACCTTGCCGCCAGTGGTGATCTCCATGTGGCCGGCCATCTGGGCACGCTCGACAAAGCTGGCTACGCGGTTGCGCTGACGGTCAGAGATCAGCGGGCCGAGTTCCACGCCGTCTTCGTCCTGCGTACCGACTTTCAACGTCGACACGGCGGATGACAGTTCACTCACCAGCTTTTCGTAGATCTTCGGCCCCGCATAGATGCGGCAGGCGGCAGTGCAATCCTGCCCGGCGTTGTAATAGCCGAAGGTGCGCACGCCTTCAACCACGGCTTGCAGATCAGCATCGTCAAACACAATGACCGGCGCCTTGCCGCCCAGCTCCAGGTGCGTGCGCTTGAGCGTGCCAGAGGCGGCTTGCAGGATCTTGCGGCCGGTGGAGACATCGCCCGTCACCGACACCCTGCGTACCTGGGGATGCTCGACCAGCGGCTGGCCGACGCTGGCGCCGCGCCCGCACACCACGTTGAGCACGCCCTTGGGCAGGATGTCAGCGGCCAGCCGGGCGAGCAGCAACGCGGTCAGCGGCGTCTGTTCGCTCGGCTTGAGCACCACGGTGTTGCCGGCGGCCAGCGCCGGTGCGGTTTTCCAGGCCGCCATCATCAATGGGTAGTTCCAGGGCGCGATCGAGGCGACGACGCCGATCGGGTCGCGCCGGATCATGCTCGTGTGGCCCGTCAGGTACTCGCCTGCGATCGAGCCGGTCATGCAGCGCGCGGCGCCGGCAAAGTAGCGGAAGCAGTCGGCAATCGCGGGAATCTCGTCGCCCAGGGCACGCGCATAGGGCTTGCCGCAGTTGAGGGACTCCAGCCGGGCAAAGGTTTCGGCGTTCGTCTCAATCACATCCGCGAGCTTGAGCAGCATGCCCGCGCGCTCGCCGGGCGTGGTCTGCGACCAGCCGTCCCAAGCGCGGCTGGCGGCCGACACGGCGCGGTGCAGCTGGTCAGGCGAGGCTTCGTTCACCTCGCACAGTACATCGCCACTGGCGGGGTTGAGGATCGGCTCGGCGACGCCTTCGCCACGCACCGGCTGGTGGTCGATGAGCAGCTCGGTGGGGAAGCTGATGCTGAGTTCTGTGGGATGTCCCATGGTCGGCTCCTTTGGTGGGGGGATAGCTATCGGTTGTGGCTGTCTTCGTCGGACCGGGTGAGCCAGTACGCGGCGATGATCGGAATGAACGTGAGCGCGATGATGAACACTGCCACCACGTTGGTGACCGGGCGCTGGCGGGGGCGGATCAGCTCCTGCAGCATCCAGATTGGGAGCGTGGTCTGCTGGCCGGCGGTGAAGGTGGTCACGATCACTTCATCAAAGCTCAGCGCAAACGCCAGCAGTGCGCCTGCCAGCATCGCCGAGCCCAGTTGCGGCAGCAGCACATGGCGAAAGGTCTGGAAGGCGTTGGCGCCCAGATCCATCGACGCCTCGACCAGCGAAGGGCTGATGCGCCGCAGCCGCGCAACCGCATTGTTGTAGACCACCACCACGCAGAACGTGGCGTGGCCGATCACGATGGTCCAGAAGCTGAACGGAATTTCCAGCGTATGGTAGGCCGAACGCAATGCGATCCCCGTCACCACGCCGGGCAGCGCGATGGGCAGGATCAGCAGCAGCGAAATCGCCTCGCGCCCGAAAAAAGTGGCGCGCGCCAGCGCACCAGCGGCCAGCGTCCCCAGCACCAGCGCAATGGCGGTGGCCAGCAGAGCCACTTGCGCCGACAACTGGATGGCGGCCCACACGTCCTCCCGTTCCAGGGCCACGGCAAACCACCGGGTGGTAAGGCCCGGCGGCGGGAACACATAGCTCTTGTCCTCGCTGCTGAAGGCGTACAGGATGATCAACGCCAGCGGCACATGAAGAAACAGCACCACGGCCCAGGTGGCTGCGGACAGGCCCAGCGAGGCGCGCGGCCGTCGCGCCGCCGGGCCGCCCCAAGGCGCGACAGCCCCCTCGGGGGGCAGCGAACCACGCGAAGCGGGGAGCGTGGGGGCGACATCACTAGAGCGCATCGAAAGCCCCCTTGCGCTTGGCCAGCCACAGGTATACCGCGATGATCACGATGGGCACCAGCGAGAACGCCGCCGCAAACGGCAGGTTGCCGGCCACCCCCTGCTGGCGGAACACCACCTGGCCGATGTAGAGCGTCGAGTTACCGATCACCTGCGGAATGATGTAGTCGCCCAGCGTGAGCGAGAACGAGAAGATCGACCCGGCCGCCACGCCGGGCATGGCCAGCGGCAGGATGACTTTCCAGAAGGTCTGTGACGGGCTGGCCCCCAGGTCGGCCGATGCTTCCAGGCAGGACCCCGGAATGCGCTCAATGGCCGCCTGGATGGGCAGGATCACAAACGGCAGCCACATGTACACAAACACGATGAAGGTGCCGATCGGCGAAAAACTCAGCGAGTTGCCGCCCACCACCGGCGCCGACAGCAGCGCATCGAGCAGCCACTGCAGGTGCAGGCTTTGCATCAGCCATGAGATGGCGCCTTCCTTGGCCAGCAGCAGCTTCCACGCATACAGGCGCACCAGATAGCTCGACCACAGCGGCAGCATGACCGCCACGTAAAGCAACGCCTTTTGCGAGCCGCGCGCATGCCG
The DNA here is from genome assembly GCA_031411575.1 of Betaproteobacteria bacterium. Classification (GTDB taxonomy): domain Bacteria; phylum Pseudomonadota; class Gammaproteobacteria; order Burkholderiales; family Burkholderiaceae_C; genus JANOBJ01. The sequence continues at coordinate 6,897 of JANOBJ010000253.1, forward strand.
CGCCATGTAATAGGCCACCGGAAACCCGG
>JANOBJ010000254.1:0-2086 GCA_031411575.1 Betaproteobacteria bacterium
GTTCCTTGACTCATCCGCGCACCGTAGGCGGCAGTTGCCAGCGTGCACCCGACTTCGCTAAGTTCGCTCAGGATTGCGCTGCGCCCGAGCGTGTTCTCTCGCCTGCGCTTGATGGCATCGACGATCACCGGGCCGAGAAGACCGAGCAACCAACCCAGGGCGAGGAACGCTAGCTTGTCAGCGGTGTCTTCGGTCATCGTGAGGTCAAAATTTGATGTATCCCGCAATACTGCGGAATAACGTGGCCGCCTGCGGAATAACATGGCGCTACTGGCATCAAAAAGCCGTTGTCAGACATGAAGTTACCACATTCTACTGGTTGAAAATACAGGTATATGGGTTTCGGCAAAGTCGCCGTCCCGTCAACCGCCAGTTTACCGACCCCGGGGCATTTGCAGAACCCTTCAGTTAATGGAGGCCCGGCAATACAGCGTTGTCCATCCGGTGGTTCAGCCGCTACGTTTTTGATAGCTGCTCAAGCCCGAAAGACGTGGACTTGAAGCCAGTTTGGCCTCAAACAGCAGCTGGCGAGCCAGCCGAACCTGTCGTTTTCCAAGTCCAACCATTCACCGCCCCGCGCCGAAGCGCCGGGCGAGGCCCAGCCGGTCGCCAAGCAGGCGCCGGCCGGGGTTTCAATCAGCGGTCGCACTGCTGCCCGGTTTCAAAGCACGCGCCAGATCGAGTCCCGCATCGAGCCGGCGATAAAGTTGTCGGTGCCTTTGCCCACGATCTCCCAGTACTTTTTGTCGGCCAGCAGCTTGGTGCTGACGGTGTCGAGCGCGGCGAGGTCTTTGTACCGGGTGCTCCAGGCGATGCGCTGCGGGTTGCCGCCCACTGGGAGCAGGATTTCCAGTTGCAGGCTGTAGGCGTCTTTCATGTAGGCCGCGATCTCGTGGGCGAAGCCAATGGCGCTTGCGGTCTTGCCGGCGGCTATGGCCGCAGTTCTGTTGAAAGCGATCATCCCGGGTTCTCCTTCCACCTTATGGAGCGGTGGTCTCGGCCACAAAATGTGGCGCGGACAGTGTGCGCCTTTGCGCGGTTCGCGCAAGGGGCGGGATGGGTCCGCTAAATGGGGAACCCTGCCCCCGGGAACCTTGCCGGGGCGCCGCCACTCAAGCCATGGACAATGGCGGCTTACAACAAGGTTGGAATGGTGTTGAACTGGATGGAAACTTCTCCCCGGCGGGTGATGGCGGCGATTTTTGCCGTGTGCGTGGCGATGCTGGCGTTTGGGCTGTACCTGCAGCATGGGGTGGGGCTGGAGCCTTGCCCGATGTGCATCGTGCAGCGGTATGCTCTTGTTTTGGTAGCAGTCTTTGCCCTGCTGGCGAGTACCAGCGGCCGAAAAGGCTTGCAAATCGGGGCTGCGGGGCTGCTGGCGCTGGCGGCCGGTTTTGGCGCCTTTGTGGCGGCGCGGCAGAGCTGGCTGCAGTGGTACCCGCCCGAAATCGCCTCGTGCGGGCGCGATTTTTACGGAATGATCGAGACGTTTCCCCTGAAGCGCGCGATCCCGATGATCTTCAAGGGCAGTGGTGACTGCACCAAGGTGGACTGGACGTTTTTGACGCTGTCGATCGCCAACTGGTCGTTTGTGTGGTTTGTGGCGTTTGCGGGCGTGGCGCTGTTGTTGCTGGCGCGGCAGTTCGGGCGGCGGGCGTAGCACCGCTGCACCGTCACCGCGCGCTGTTCGGGTAGGCGAACAGCCAGGCTTCCTTCGGGTTGGGCGCGGCGCCTTCGCACAGGCGCAGGCCGCGCGCGGTGCGTGGCGACAGCCGCTCGGTGGCGGCACCCAGCACCAGTGCCATCTGCGTCGTGCCACAGCGCGGCCCGGCCGGGCTGCCGACTGCTGCGCTGGCCTGTGAACCGAACACCACCACCCAGACACCCCCATCGCTCTTGCCGGCGCCAGCCACGCGCGCGGGCGCCTGCGCGATGAAGCAGGGTGGGGTGAGGGGCAGGGCGTGCACGGTGTGCGTGCCGTCGGCGCGCGCCACGGCGGCGATGCACTGGCCCCGGTGCAGGCCGACGCCGGCGCGCAGTGCGGCAACCGGGGTAGCAGCGACGGTTGGAGCCGACACCGGCGCCG
>JANOBJ010000255.1:0-14321 GCA_031411575.1 Betaproteobacteria bacterium
CGGCAACAATGGCCTGACCGAAGACCCCGTCACCGGCAGCCTGAACGCCGCGCTCGCGCAGTGGCTGATCGGCGTCGGGCTGGCGCCCGACCGCTATGTGGCCGCGCAGGGCACGGCGCTGGCGCGCGCCGGCCGCGTGCACATCGAACGCGATCCTTCGACGGGCTCAGGACACGCTGGAACCATCTGGGTCGGGGGCGATTCCGTCACCTGCATCGACGGAACGGTCAGCCTGTGACCGCCGCGCTCGATCACCTGGTGGTGCTGGCCGCCTCGCTGGACGAGGGTGCAGCCTGGTGCGAGGCCACGCTTGGCGTTACTGCTGGCCCGGGCGGCGAACACCCGCTGATGGGCACGCACAACCGGCTGCTGCGCACCAGCAGCCCGGCGTTCCCGCAGTCGTTCCTGGAGATTATTGCTATCAACAATATAGCAAACAATGACCATCCGATGAGGACCAGGCGCTGGTTTGACATGGATAACCCGGTTTTGAAGGCTCACGTGGCCACTCACGGCCCGCAGCTCATTCACTGGGTGGCGCGGGTGCCCGATGTGCAGGCAGCGGTGGCCCGCCTGGCGGCCCTGGGCATCGACCGCGGCCCCGCGATTGCCGCCACGCGCCAGACGCCGCGTGGCCTGCTACAGTGGCAGATCACGGTGCGTGACGACGGCCAGCGTCTGTTTGCCGGCTGCCTGCCGACGTTGATCCAGTGGGGCGCGGCGCATCACACGCCAATGACCGTCCCCCACCCGGCCGATGCGCTCCCGCACAGCGCCGTGACGCTTCAGTCACTGGAACTGGCCTCGCCGGATGCGGCCGCGCTGAACGCGGCGTTCCCGGCCATCGGCCTGCATGAATGGCGTGCCGCAGCCGGGCCAGCCCGCCTGCGCGCCACGCTGGCCACGCCCAAGGGCCTGATCACCCTCGATTCGGGCGGCCATTGACGGTGGGGGCTGACACGCGCTCCCCGCCCAGAACCACTCGCCCGACAACCGCTGACCCCGCCACCATGACCCTGCCCACCCTCGCCGAGATTGAAGCCGCGGCCCGCGTGGTCTACCGCGAGTTCCAGGCCACCCCGCAGTACCGCTGGGCCACGCTGAGTGACCGGCTGGGTACCGATTGCTGGGTCAAACACGAGAACCACACCCCCGTAGGTGCCTTCAAGATTCGCGGCGGCCTCACCTATTTCGACCAACTGCGCCAGCGCGGCGAACTGCCGCGCGAAGTGATGAGTGCCACCCGCGGCAACCACGGCCAGAGCATCGCCTGGGCGGCGCGCGTGCACGGCGTGGCCTGCACCATCGTCGTGCCGCATGGCAACTCGGTGGAAAAGAACCGCGCCATGCGCGCGCTCGGCGCCACGCTGATCGAACACGGCGACGACTTCCAGTCCAGCCGCGAGCACGCCACCGCCCTGGCGGCCGAGCGCGGCGCCCACATGGTGCCCAGCTACCACGCCGACCTGGTGAGCGGCGTGTCCACCTACTGGTGGGAGTTCCTGGGCGCGGTGCCACAACTCGACGTGGTGTACGTGCCCATCGGCCTGGGGTCAGGCGCGTGCGCGGCCATTGCCGCCAAACTGGCTTTGGGGCACCCAGCCCGCGTCGTTGGCGTGGTGAGCGCCCACGCCACCACCTACCCCGATTCGCTCGCAGCGGGTCGCGTGGTCGAAGCGCCCGTGACAACCCGCCTGGCCGACGGCATGGCGGTGCGCATCGCCGACGCGGGCGCGCTGGCCGTGCTGGCGCAGCACCTGGATCACATCGTGCGCGTGACCGACGACGAGGTGGGCCAGGCCATGCGCGACCTGTACGCCGACACCCACAACGTGGCCGAAGGCGCCGGCGCGGCCAGCTTTGCGGCCGCCATGCAGGAGCGCTCGCAACTGCGCGGTCAGGTCGTGGGCACCACGCTGTGCGGCGGCAACGTGGACGCGGATGTGTTGGCCGAAACGCTATCAAAACAATAGCCGTCGTCGCCCCGGCGACAAGGACCAGCGGCACTTTTGGTCACAATTTCGGCTATGGGAACCCTCTACCTCGTGCGGCACGGCCAGGCCTCGTTCGGCGCCGATGACTATGACCAGTTGAGCCCGCTCGGGGCGCGGCAAAGCGTGCGGCTGGGCGAGTATTTCGCGCAAAAAGGGTTGCAGTTTGAGGCCGTCATCACCGGCTCCTTGCGGCGCCATGCGCAGACCTGGCAGGGCATCGCCGAGGGCCTGAAAATGACGCTCGAGCCACTCGTCTTGCCGGGCCTGAACGAGTACGACAGCGAGGCCGTGATTGGCGCCATCCACCCGCACAAGCTCGAAAAGCCCACCTCGCCCGAGCAGTACCGCCACCATTTCCGGCTGCTGCGCGACGGCCTGAAAGCCTGGATGGACGGCACCGTGAGCCCGCGCGGCATGACCGATTACAGCGGCTTCGTGCAGGGCGTCACCAGCGCGCTGGACCATGTGCGCCAGAGCCACGCGGGCAACGTGCTGATCGTCTCCAGCGGCGGGCCAATTTCCACCGCGGTCGGCCACGTGCTCGGCACCTCACCCGAAACCACGATCGAGCTCAACCTGCGCATCCGCAACAGCTCGGTCACCGAATTTGCGTTCACGCCCAAGCGGCACATGCTGGTGACCTACAACACCCTGCCGCACCTCGACCACACCGACTACGCCGACTGGGTGACCTACGCGTAATGCCGGCGTGTCGCGCTGTGGCGACAGGGCAACTTTTCCCGGATAGGGTGTGAACTGCGTCACACGCGATTCACGGGTGCGTGGCTAGACTGGTGCAAACAGTCAGGGAGAACCACCATGCACACTGCCCCTCACCAGCCAGAACCGCACCCCGGCGCACCGCGCCCGGCCGAAGTTCATACCTGGCTGCACCGCCTTGCTGCGCGGCGGCCGGCACAGCAACAGTTGCAACCGGTGCGCGTGCCGGCGCGCCTGGCGCAGCTCGACCCGGATCAACTGATCCGCGAAGTCGGCGAGTGGTGACGGGTGGATGGCAAGCCGTGTGGCACTTGCGGTGTGCGGCCACGCAACACCGCTGCCGGCACCCCCACACGGCGAGCCCAAAACCGTGAATTATTCACAACAGTCGGACTTGGAGACGCACGCCGCACTTGCGTCAAAACCTGCAACCGGTAGAGTTGACTTTGACGGCGGTGGAGCAGGGAGTGACATCTCCACCAAGCAGATCGGCAGTGAAGTGTGCTGGCGCCGTCGCCAAATTCCGCGCCGGCACTGCGCTCTCAGTGCCATACCCCCCAAAGCTTCTCTCTGATTGACCGGCCGGGCAGCCTTTCGTCTGTGCTCGCGCGAATGCCCGTAAGATGATTGGGTAACTCCAGCAGTTGGCGCGATCAGGCGCCAGGCTCGCCTAGAGTCTGAATACCCCAGGAGTCCATCCCCGTGCGAATCGATGCGGCCGCCGATCCCCCCGTCTGGGCGCCGCCCGTGGCCGCCGCTGCCCCGCGCGGGCTGTGCACCGATTGCGGCATCTCGCGCTCGTCCGACCCCAAGCGTTGCGGCACGGCCTGCCAGTTCATCCAGCCCGACTACGCCGCGATGGAAACACGGGTGCACGGCCGCACGCGCGATCCGGCGCGACCCGACGAACTGTTCTTCGGCCCTTTCCTGCGCATGGCGCGCGCCTCGCTCGCCACGCCAGCGTCAGGCGCGCAGTGGACGGGCATCACCACTCGGCTGGCCGAGCGGCTGCTGGAAACCGGTGCGGTGGACGCGGTGCTGACCATGGCACCCGACCCGAACGACAGCTGGCGCCCGATGCCTGTGCTGGTCACCAAACCGGAAGGCATGGCGCAATGCCGTGGCATGCGCATGGGCTACGCGCCGCTGCTCGCGCTGCTGGAGCCGGCGCGCGCGCAGGGCCACAAGCGGCTGGCGGTGATCGGCATCCCGTGCCAGGTCTATGCGCTGCGGGCGCTCGAACACGAGCTGGGCTTCGAGCGGCTGTATGTGATCGGCACGCCCTGCTCCGACAACACCACCACCGAACGTTTTCATGAGTTCCTGCGGCTGATCTCCGAGGAGCCGGCCAGCATCACCTACCTGGAATTCAGAGCCGACTACCACGTGGAGATCCGCTACCGCGACGGCCGCGTCAAGGCCATCCCGTTCCTGATGCTGCCGCTGTCGCAACTGCCCAATGATTTTTTCCCCCTCACTTGCCGCACCTGCGTGGACTACACCAATGTGCTGGCCGACATCACGGTCGGCTACATGGGCGGCGAGGGCGAGCAGTGGCTGCTGGTGCGCAACGCGCGGGGCGAAGATCTGCTCTCGCTGCTCGGCAATGAGGTCAACCTGGCCGCACCGGGCAGCGCGGGCAAGCGCCACGGCCCGGTCAAGGGTTTTCTGGCCAATGTGCAGCGCGCCGCCGGCGGCCTGCCGCTGCGGCGCATGCCGCAATGGCTGCGGCCGGTGGTGGGCTGGCTGATGCCACGCGTAGGGCCGCGCGGGCTGGAGTTCGCGCGGGCGCGTGTCGAAATGAAGGCCGTGGAAACCATCGTCCACCTGCGCCGCGAGCACCCGGCCCGCATGAAGAACATGGTGCCGCCGCATGTGTGGACACTCGTCGAGCCCTATGGGCTGACGCCCGACGCCGGTGAGGGGCCAGAGCAGCCCGCCTCGGCATAGGGTCGCCGTCGGCCCGGCTCAGTAGGTCTTGTACGGCAGGAACTTGCCCGACAACACCACGTTGACACGATCGCCCTTGGGGTCCGGCTGGCGCACGATGTCCATGGAGAAATCAATCGCGCTCATGATGCCGTCGCCAAACTCTTCGTGGATCAGCTCCTTGATGGTGGTGCCATACACGCTCACGATCTCGTACCAGCGGTAGATCAGCGGGTCGGTCGGCACAGCGGTGGGCAGCGAGCCCTTGTACGGCACGACCTGCAGCCACTTCTGTTCATCGGCGGTCAGGCCAAAAATCTTGCCGACCACCTTGGCCTGCGCGGGGGTCGCGGTCATCTGGCCGAGGCACAGGGCGGTTGTCCACTCCTTGCTTTGACCGACCTTCTTGGCCACGTCTTCCCACTTGATGCCCTTGGACACCTTGGTGCTGATGATCTTTTCGGTCACTTCCATACGGTTCATGTTGACTCCATTTTTGGCAGGTTTGAAATCAGTGCTCGCTGCCGGCCTTGGCCCGCGTCACGAGGAAATCGACAATGTCATTGCGCAGGTCGTAGTAGCCCGGCAGGTGGTGCAGCGTGGCGCGCCTGCGGTTGCGTGGCAGGGTGTTGGTGACCACCTCGGCTATGCCACCGGGCACGTACCCTGAGGGCGTTTCGGTGCCGTTGCTCATCAGCAGGATACGGTCGGCCAGCAGGATCGCCTCGTCCACGTCGTGCGTGATCATGAACACCGTTTGGTGCGTCTCGCGCACGATCGCCATCAGTTCGTCCTGGATGGTGCCGCGCGTCAGCGCGTCGAGCGCGCCAAAGGGCTCGTCCAGCAGCAGCATCTTGGGCGAAATGGCAAACGCGCGCGCGATGCCCACGCGCTGCTTCATGCCACCGGACAGCTGCGACGGCTTCTTGTCGATGGCGGGCATCAAGCCGACCATGGCCACAAACTTTTCCACCTGTTCATTGATCTGAGCGCGAGTCCAGTCGGGCCAGCGGGATTCCACGGCGAACGCGATGTTCCGGCGTACCGTGAGCCAGGGCATCAGCGCATGGCTCTGGAACACCACGCCGCGCTCCAGGCTCGGGCCGGCCACTTCGCGCCCGTCCATGAAGACATGACCGCCAGTCGCGGTGTCCAGCCCGGCCAGCACGTTCAGGATGGTGGTCTTGCCGCAGCCCGAGTGGCCGATGATGCAGACGAATTCGCCCTTGTCGAGCGAAAAGCTGACGTCGGCAAACACCGGCTTGTCGGCCACGAACGATTTGGACAGGCCTTCGATCTTGAGGAAGCCTTGCATGGGGCGGTCTTTCTTCGGCGCGGCGGCGGCGGTGGCAGCGTTGGCACTGGCCGTGCGTTGGTCAAGCTCACTCCACATAGGTCACCATCTTCTGCAGCTGGGCAAAGGCCAGGTCGAGCAGCATGCCGACGATGCCGATCACCAGGATCGCGAAGATCACGTTGGTCAGCGACAGGTTGTTCCACTCGTTCCACACGAAGTAGCCGATACCGGTGCCCCCCACCAACATCTCGGCCGCCACGATCACCAGCCACGCGATGCCCATGCTGATGCGCATGCCGGTCAGGATGGTGGGTGCGGCCGCCGGCAAGATCACGCGGAAGGCCTTGCGCAGCGGCCGCACTTCCAGCGTGCTGGCCACGTTGAGCCACTCGCGTTTGACCGCGGAGACACCGAACGCCGTGTTGATCAGCATCGGCCACACCGAGCAGATGAAGATCACGAAGATGCCGCTGATCGACGAGTCCTTGATGGTGTAGAGCGCCAGCGGCATCCAGGCCAGCGGGCTGATGGGCTTGAGCACCTGGATGAACGGATCAAACGCCTGGCGCAACAACGGGCTCATGCCGATCACAAAGCCCAGCGGGACGGCCACCAGGCAGGCCAGGCCAAAGCCCAGCGCCACCCGGCCGAGCGAATGGGCCAGCTGGATGGCGATGCCCTTGTCGTTGGGGCCGTTGTCGTAGAACGGGTTGGTCAGATGGCCCCATACCGTGGTGGCCATCTGGCTCAGGGTCGGGAAACCTCCGGATTTGGCAGCCCCCGGGTCCTTGCCCATCATCCTGGCGTACTCCATCTGCTCGGCCGTCATGCCGGCCGACGAGCCGCCAATGCTGGGGCCCGTGGTGGCGGCAGCCCAGATGCCCAGCACCACCAGCAAGATCAGCAGCGACAGCAAGCCCGCCCGGAACTGGAGTGTTCGCAAAATCGGCATGTCATGCCGCCTTGCTGATGGAAAAACTCTTTGCGTACTCGGCGGCCTTGGCGGCGTCGAATTCCTTGCCCATGATCTTGAACTTGGGGTAGGCGCCATCCGGCAACTTCTGGCCCAGATCCTTCATGTGCTTCTTGGCGTCGGTGATCAGGAACACCTTTTCTGCGATCTGCTTGTAGTTGACATCGCCCTTGATGTAGCCCCAGCGCTGCATCTGCGTCAGCATCCACACCGCCATCGACTGCCAGGGCATCGGATCGAAGTCGGCACGATCAGGTACGTTCTTGACGTTGCCCAGGCCGTCGGCGAACTTGCCGGTCAGCACCTGGTTCAGCACCGCCTCGGGCTGATTCAGGTAGGCCTGCGGCGCGATCACCTTGGCGATGAGTTCGCGGTTCTTCGGGTCGCGCGCCATCGCGGCCGACGTGAGCACCGCCCGGTACAGCGCGGCAAACGTGTTCGGGTTCTTCTGGATGAACTCGGTGCTGGTGCCGAACGCGCAGCACGGGTGGCCGTTCCACAGGTCCTTGGTCAGGGCGTGGATGAAGCCGACTTCCTCGAACACGGCGCGCTGGTTGAATGGGTCCGGGCCCAGAAAGCCGTCGATGTTGCCCGCGCGCAGGTTGGCCACCATTTCAGCCGGAGGCACCACGCGCAGCTGCACGTCGGTGTCGGGATTCAGCCCCGCCTCGGCCAGGTAGTAGCGCAGCAGGAAGTTATGGATCGAGTATTCGAAAGGAATGGCGAACTTGAAGCCCTTCCAGTTCTTCGGGTCGCGGTTGTCCTTGTGTTTCAGGCTCAGAGTGATGGCCTGGCCATTGATGTTCTGGATCGTAGCCACGTTCATCGGCGTGGCGTTGGAGCCCAGTCCCAGGCTGATAGCCAACGGCATGGGCGAGAGGAAATGCGTGGCGTCGTATTCCTTGTTGATCATCTTGTCGCGGATCAATGCCCAACCTGCGGTTTTGGTCACTTCGACATTCAGGCCCTGCTGTTTGTAGAACCCCAGCGGGTGCGCCATGATCAGGGGCGTGGCGCAGGTGATCGGAATGAAGCCGATCTTCAGGCTGGTCTTCTCCAGCGCTCCCTTGTCTTGAGCCATGGCCTGCATGGTGCCCACCGGTAACACGCTGGCGATGGCAGCCATCGCGGTGCCCTTGCCCACCGCGCGCAGGAATCGGCGACGCACGGCATCCTGCGGGAACAGCGCCTTGACCAGCGTCGCCTCGATGAACTCGTTGCTGTAGGCCTCGAACTCGCTGGTGAGGCTGCGGCGGCGCAATTCAACCGCGGCGGCATCGGCGGCCACCTCGGCATGGTGGTCGGCTGCCGAATGGTCGCGGCCGCAAGTGCACTTGAGCATCAGGGGACGGTCGGCATCGTAGGGTGAGAAGAACTCGGACATGGCGCACCTTGTTTCAAGAAAGATGGTCATGCCATGCAAGGGTTGCGCCTGATCCAGGCCTGCCCGCTAACGACCCTGCAAATGGCGTGTTGCGCCATGCCGTGCCTGGCGCCCAGCTCACCGCGCACAGCGCTCGCCTCGTGTTCGAGATCGCTCTGGGTACCGGTGTTTCCCGGAACGCGGGCTGTCGGCGCTCACGGAAGCGGCCGCAAGGCTCCGACGCGCACCAATTTTGCGCATGGCCATGTCAGATGCCTTGAAGATCGGATGTCCGGTATCCGATTGGGCGCGTCGTCCGCACGAGAATGGTGCACGAATTCATCCATGAGACACCATCGTGGACGACCCCTGGCAGCTCTCTGCGGCTGGAGACCCCAATGGCGCACATGTAGGTTGTTTGCAACGGTTGTGCCGAATTGGTGCTGAATTGCCTGGGCGGCCAACCGGGCGATGCCAAGTTTGCGCCTGACGCTGCTAGCCTTGCATTGCCCGTGTTGGGCATCCCAGAAGCCTTGACGCAGCGCACCTCCTCCATCCGAACCCGGCTCGCCTTGCTGGTGCTGGCCAGCGTGCTGCCGGCTGCCGTCATGGTGTTCGCCCTGATCAGCTACGACTACCAGCAGCAGCGGGCCCAACTGAAGGCCAACACCGTTGCCACCGCCCGCGCGATCGGTTTTCAGCTCGACTACCGGATTGCCGAAGTGCAGTCCGGGCTGACCGCGTTGGCGACCTCGCGCCTGTTGCGGCTCAGCGACCTGTCCTACTTCGACCAGCAAGCCCGGGAAGTGCGCGCCGCGCAGCCGATTTCCAACATTGTCCTGGTCGGGCTGGATGGTCGCCAATTGGTGAACACTTTGCGGCCCTTTGGCTCGGAACTGCCCACCACATTCAGCTCCCCTCAGATGCAGAAGTTGCTTCAGTCAGGGCAGTCTGGCGTGACTGACTTGTTTACGGGCCCGGTTGCCGGCAAGCAGGTGATCGCGGTGGGCGTGCCGGTTCGGCAGGATGGCCGGGTCGTCTACGGTCTGATTGCCATCATCGAGCCGGCGCAACTCCGCGATTTGCTGCTGCGCCAGAACATGGCGCCTGGATGGGTCGCCGCCATTCTGGACCGCACAGGGACGGTGGTGGCGCGCACGCAGGACCAGGAACGTTTCATTGGCAAGAAAGCCACCGCCGACTTGCGGCAACGTTTACAGGATGTAGCCGAGGACGCGCTGGAGAATGGGGTGACGCTGGATGGAAGGCGGGTGGTCACCGCATTCAGTCGCGCGCCGCAAACCCAGTGGGCGGTCGCCATCGGCATCCCTCAGGACACGCTGACAGCCGGGTTGAACCGTTCATTGGGCTTGCTGCTGGCGGGCACATTGGGGCTGCTGGCCACCAGCCTCGGGCTGGCCTGGTATTTCGGCAGCGGGATCACGCATGCGATCAGGCGCTTGACAGACGCCGCCCGACAACTCGCCCAAGAAGAGCCCGTAGCGGTTCCCCGACTGGCTTTTCGGGAGGCGGATGAGCTCGGGCGGGCCTTCGAACAGACTTCAGTGGCGCTTGGCCAAGCCCATGAGGCGCTGCTGCACAGTGAGGCACGGCTGAGAGGCATTCTGGAATCGGCCATGGATTCGATCATCACGATTGATGAAGACCAACGGGTTGTGCTGTTCAACAGCGCCGCCATCACCATGTTTGGATGGACTGCCGCCGAGGCGATGGGTGCGCCGATTGCCAACTTCTTGCCGGAGCGGTTTCGCACTGGCCACGCCGACCATATCCGGCAGTTTGGTGAGCAACTCCATGGCGCGCGGATGATGAGTCGGGAACGGGTCGTTCATGGCTTGCGCCGCAATGGCGAGGAATTTCCGCTGGAAGCGTCGATATCGATGGTGCGGGAAGACGGCCGGCGCCTGTTCACGGTTATCTTGCGCGACATCACCGAGCGCGAGCGGAACCGCGAGGAACTGGTTCGAAGCAACCTTGAACTGCAACAGTTTGCCTTTGTCGCCTCGCACGATCTCCGGTCGCCATTGCGCTCCATCAACGGCTATATCCGGCTGCTCGAAAAAAAGCACGGCGCCGCGCTCCCGCCGGATGCGATCGAACTGGTGCAAAGAACCTCTGCGGCAGTCATGCAACTCGACCGGCTGACGGACGACCTGCTCTCCTACGCGCGCATTGATTCTCAAACCAAGCCATTCGAAGATGTGGACACCAACGCGGCGCTTGCAAGCGCCATGCTATTGCTGGACGCCGCCATCGCAGAGTCGGGCGCTGTCATCGAGGCCGACCATTTGCCGCACGTGTTCGGGGACCGCACGCTACTGATCCAGTTGTTCCAGAACCTGCTGGCGAACGCCATCAAGTACTGTGACAATGGCGCGCCCCGCACCCGCGTGGCAGCTGCAGCTTCAGGCGATCAATGGGAATTTTCGGTGACAGACAACGGTATTGGCATTGAACCGCAGCACCATCAGAAGATATTCCAGATCTTCAAGCGCCTGCACTCAGGGCGGGAGTATCCCGGAAACGGGATTGGCTTGTCGATCTGCCAGCGGATCGTGCAGCGCCATGGCGGCCGGATCTGGGTTGAATCGGAAGCTGGTCAAGGCAGCGTCTTTTTGTTTACCATTCCGAGAACAACAGCCAGCACGAAGGAGGTAACGACATGACTGAATCAATCGCAGCCGAGGGACGCGAAGCCATCGTGCTGCTGGTGGAAGACAACGAAGACCACGCTTTTTTGACACGCGAATCGTTCAACGAAGCGAAGCTGAAGGTTGACCTTCACCACGTGGACAACGGCGAAAAGTGCATGGCGTTCCTGCGGCGGCTGCCGCCCTACGAAAATGCCCCCCGCCCCGACCTCCTGCTGCTGGACATCCACATGCCGCGCATGGACGGTTACGAAGTGATGGAGGCGATCACCAAGGACGAGTCGCTGAAGAGGATACCGGTGATCGTGCTGACCACGTCGGCCGACATCATCGACGTTGACCGCATGTACGGTCTGCGCTGCAGTTCATTCATCAAAAAGCCGGTTGACTTTGATGGCTTTACCAAGGCTATGCGCGAGATCGCCGGCTACTGGTTCAGCCTGGTGGTGCTGCCCGAGCCGCCCAACCGCTAGCCAAGCCGCCGGCACCTCCCCCGCCCCGCGGCCGTGCGTCAACGCGCGGGCAGGTACAGCGTGGCCTCGACTTCCACCAGCACTTCGTCAGACGGCAGCATGCGGCTGACCTCCACCACGGTGCTGACCACCGGGTCGGCAAAGAACAGCCCACGCACCCGGTTGTAGGTAGGGTAGTGCCGCAGGTCACGGAAGTACTGGACCAGCCGAGCAACATCTTTCAGATCGCCCCCGCACTCCTGCGCCATTTCGCGGATGCGGTTGAGCACGAACCAGCTTTGCGCGGCGATCGGCGCCTCATACACATCCACTGACATCTGCCCCGTCACCAAGCCGAGGGTGGCCAGCTCGGCGCGCGCCGGCTCCGGGATCTGTTCGTAGCGACTGACGACGCTGCGGGCCGCCGGGTCCACGGCAATCACCCCGCTCATGAAGACGTAGTCGCCCGCACGGCGCCACGCGGCATAGTTGGCCAAGGGTTTTCCGACGGTCATGCCACCCCCAGCGTTCGGGACACCTTGTCCATGAATGCGGTGCATTCATCGCGCGTCACATTGTTCATGTTGTGCAGCTGCAGCCAGGTGGTCTTGCAACCCCGGCCAAACAGCGCGCGCAAGCCCCGGGTGAACAGGCGCTTGCCGGGGTCGCCCATGACCTTGAGCCACCACCATGGCGCGCCACCGTGGGTGACCACCGTCATGCGCTGGATATGCTGCAAGCCAGCCACCGCCATCTTGCCTTTGCGCGGGGGCGGCAAAAAGGCCACGCCCGGCAGCCATACGCGCTCCAGCCAGCCCTTGAGCATGGCCGGCGGCCCGTAAAACCAGGTCGGGTAGACAAACACCAGGTGTTCGGCCCAGCGCAGCGCGTCCACATGCGGCTGCACGCGCGCCTCGATCAGGCCGGGGTTGGGCAAGTAGGCCTCGCGCTCTTCGCGCGTGAGCACGGGGTCAAAGCCTTCGGCATACAAATCGAGTGTCCTGAGCTCATGGCCAGCACCCCGCAGCGCAGCGCAGGCCGCCCGGTAGAGCGCCGCGTTGAAGCTCTCGGGATTGGGGTGGCAATGGACGATGAGGGTTCTCAACTCACTTGCCGCCCAGTTTCTTCTTCACGTCCAGGCCAACACCCTTGTTAACAAACTGCGTGGTGGCCACCTTGGACAGGTCCACATCGCCCGGCTTATACAGGCCGGCCTTGACCATCTTGTCGTAAAAATCCTTGATGCGGGCCTCGCTCATGGCGCCGATGCCTTTGGTGGCGGCGTCGCCGCTGTCCACGATGCCGAGCTTTTTCATCAGGTCGATCGAGCCCTGGATGCCCGCGTCGGTGGCTTCGGGGTTGGCCTTCTTGATCAGCTCGTTGGCGGCCTTGCTGTCGCCATACAGGTAGTTGTACCAGCCGATGATCGAGGCGTCGACAAACTTCTGCACCATTTGCGGCTTGGTTTTCACCAGATCGGCGCGCGTTTCGATGGTGGTGCTGTAAGTCGAAAAGCCATTGTCGGCCAGCAGGTGCACCACCGGGTCAAACCCGGCTTGCGCCTTGATCGAAATCGGCTCGGAGATGGAATAGCCTTGTTGCACGGATTTCTTGTCAGCAAGGAACGGGCCTACGTTGAACACATAGGGCTTGAGCTGCTCGTCCTTGAAGCCGTGCTCGGCCTTCATCCATTGCCAGAAACTGAACTGCCCGTCCTTGCTGATAAAGGCGGTGGGGGCCTTGGTCAGGTCGCCAAACTTCTCGTAGCCCTGGCCGGGGTGCGCAAAGATCGCCTGCGGGTCTTTCTGGAAAATCGACGCGACCACCGTGGTCGGCACGCCGTTCTTGATGTTGTCAAACGTCAGCAGCAGGTTGCCGGTCATCAGGAAATCAATCTTGCCCACCGGCAGCAGCGGCCGGTTGTTGACCTGCGGCCCGCCCTGCTGGATATCCACATCCAGCCCGAACTTCTTGTACGTGCCGTCGGCCAGCGCCTGGTAAAAACCGCCGTGCCCCGCCTGCGCCTTCCAGTTGGTGGCAAAAACCACTTTTTCTTGAGCAAATACGGCTGTTGTGCCCGTCAGTAGGGCAAGCAATGCTACATATTTAATAGCAAATGAAGTCATGAAAAGTCTCCTTGGCGGGTTCGTTGTAAAGGCCCGATGCTTGCACAAATCGGTCTTGGGCGGCGCTAGGGTTTCTCCGTTGGCAACGCGCCCTCAGGGGCGCGCCATCCCTGGCGTCCAGCCACGGGTTTTGCCAGGGTTCATCAGGCCGTGCGGGTCGGCGATGCGCTTGAAGTCGATCTGCGCGGTGTCAATCGTCTTCATGCCGCCGTCCTCGATGGTGACAACATGGTTATCGAACACCTGGCAGCCGTCAGCCTCGAACTCGGCCACGATCTCATACAACCGCTCGCGGTCGAAGTAGCTCACCAGCGGCAGGCCAAAACCCACATACGCGCCGAACTGTTTGCCGAATTCGTGGTGCATCAGCACCTCGTCGCCCCAGCGCGCCATCTGCGCTTCAACCAGCGCCACGTCGATCGGCCACGGGTACACCGTCTGCAGGTTTGTCCAGCTTTTGTCCACCTTCAGCGCCATCAACGTGGTGTGGTTGTAGGCGCATTCGAACGCCGGCGGCAGGCGGTTGGCGGTCAGTTCACTTTCGGTGTGCGCCATCGACTCGGCGCCGTCAAACTGCGCGACCAACGCGCGCCAGCGCGCCAGATGCTCCGGGTTCACCATGGCAAATACGGCGTCCCGGTCGGGCGGGAATCGGTGGCCAAAGTCTTCCTCGTAGTAGGGCGCAAAACGCCGTTCGGCCGCGGTGATGAGAAAGGCGTCGATGTGCGCTTCGCCGCTCTGGCCGCCGGCCTCGCTGGCGGCCGTGCCAAAGCGCAGCGCATCGCCATAGCTTTG
>JANOBJ010000256.1:0-4756 GCA_031411575.1 Betaproteobacteria bacterium
CCGGAAGCGCACATAGCCCTGCGCCTGCATATCGGCAAACACATCCAGAAACTCGCCCTTGCGGTCGCGCGCCACCGGCGCCAGGATCATCAGCCGCGTCTCGTCGGGCAGCGCCAGCACCGCGTCCACCATCTGGCTCACGGTCTGGGCCTGCAGCGGCAAATCGTGGTCGGGGCAGTAGGGCGTGCCGGCGCGTGCGTACAACAGGCGCAGGTAGTCGTGAATCTCGGTCACCGTGCCCACGGTGGAGCGCGGGTTGTGGCTGGTGGCCTTCTGCTCGATGGAGATCGCGGGCGACAGGCCCTCGATCACGTCCACGTCGGGCTTGTCCATCAGCTGCAAAAACTGCCGCGCGTAGGCCGACAGGCTTTCCACGTAGCGGCGCTGGCCCTCGGCGTACAGCGTGTCAAACGCCAGGCTTGATTTGCCGGAACCGCTCAAGCCCGTGATCACCACCAGCTGGTTGCGCGGGATATCCAGGTCAATGTTCTTGAGGTTGTGGGTGCGCGCCCCGCGGATGCTGATGCGCTGGGCGGCCAGGGCGTTGGCCAGGTAGCGGCCTTCTATCTCCAGCGCGGCGTCGGCGATGGCGGTGCTGTCGGTGGTGGAGTTCAAGGTGCGGCGCGCTTCAGGGAAAACCCACCATGATAGACAAACGGCGCCGGCTTGGCAGCGCAGCCCCCACGGCCCGGGCGCCACCATGCGCGACAATAGGCTTTTGGCTGGCAGTTTGCCCCGCCCATTGCACCCCAGACCGCATCTTTTCCCTGCCTGTGTCCAACATTCCCGTTTCCGCGATTGCCGACAGCGCCCCCGTGCCGCCGGTTGCGGCGTCGTACACCATGACGCCGCCCGAGCGCCGTTCCAGCGCCTCGCTGGCGCTGATCTACGCCTTGCGCATGCTGGGGCTGTTTCTGGTGCTGCCGGTGTTTGCGCTGGAGGCGCGCCACTACCCGGGCGGCGACGACGCGGCGCTGGTGGGGCTGGCCATGGGCATTTACGGGCTGACGCAGGGCCTGCTGCAGATTCCGTTTGGCATGGCGTCCGACCGGCTGGGGCGCAAGCGCGTGATCGTCTTTGGCCTGCTGGTGTTTGCGGCCGGCAGCTTTCTGGCGGCCTGGGCGCCCACGCTCAACTGGCTGGTGGTGGGCCGCTCGCTGCAGGGCGCGGGCGCGGTCTCGGCGGCCGTCACCGCGCTGCTGGCTGACCAGACCCGCGACGAGGTTCGCACCAAGGCCATGGCGCTCGTGGGTGCCAGCATCGGGCTGATGTTTGCGCTGTCGCTCGTGGTGGCGCCGCTGTTGACGGCCTGGGTCGGGTTGCACGGCCTGTTTGTGGTGACCGGCGTGCTGGCGCTGTGCGGGATTGCGGTGGTCACCTGGCTCACGCCGCCCGAGCCGACCACCAAGCGTGTGGTGCAGCGTGGCGCGTTGCGCGAGGTGCTGGCCGATGTGCCCACGCTGCGCCTGCATTTCGGCGTGTTTGTGCTGCACGCGGTGCTGCTGGCGATGTGGGTGGCGGTGCCGGCGCTGCTGGAGCAGGCAGGCTTGGCCAAGGGCCAGCACTGGTGGGTGTACCTGCCGGCGGTGGGGGGATCGTTCTTTGTGATGGCGGGCACGCTGTTCCCGCTGGAGCGCCGCGGCTACCTGCGCGCGGTGTTTTTGAGCGCCATTGGCTTGATCACGCTGGTGCAGGCGGGCCTGCTGGCGGTGGCCGGCGCGCCCAGCGTGTCGGCGCTGGCGCTGCTGCTGTTTGTGTTTTTCTGCGGCTCCAACGTGCTGGAAGCCAGCCAGCCCAGCATTGCCTCGCGCACCGCGCCGCCCCACGCGCGCGGCGCCGCGCTGGGCCTGTACAACACGCTGCAATCACTGGGTTTTTTCGCAGGCGGCGCCCTGGGCGGTGTGCTGGTCAAGCACTGGGGCGCAACCGGGCTGTTTGCGGCCAGCGGCGCGGCCATGCTGGTGTGGCTGGCGGTGGCCTGGCCCATGAAGCCGATGCACAAGCCGACGCCGCGCAGCCCGGTCCAAGCCGCATAATATTGAGTTGCACAACAGGAACACGCCATGGCATCGGTCAACAAAGTCATCCTCGTCGGCAACTGTGGCCGCGACCCTGAAATCCGCTACCTGCCGTCGGGCCAGGCCGTGGCCAACGTCAGCGTGGCCACCTCCAGCCGCCGCAAGGACAAGACCAGCGGCGAAACCATCGAAGACACCCAGTGGCACCGTGTCACGTTTTACGACCGGCTGGCCGAAATCGCGGGTGAATACGTCAAAAAAGGCCGCCCGATCTACGTCGAAGGCCGCCTGAAGTACGGCACCTATACCGACAAGACCACCGGCGTGGAGAAAAACACCGTGGACATCATCGCGACCGAGCTGCAGCTGCTCGGCAGCCGTGAAGGCATGGGCGCGCCCGGCGGTGACGACGATGGCGGCGCCCCGCAGCGCCGTGCCCCGGCGCCCACATCGCGCCCCGCACCCGCCGCGCGGCCCGCGCCGGCCCCGGCCAAGTCGGCCAGCGGGTTTGACGACATGGACGACGATATTCCGTTCTGAAGTCGGTGGCTGGCGCGCCCCGCGGGCGCTGTCGGCCAGATCGCCGCTGCCTATTGATCGCTATAATAAATATAGCAAACTATGACCAGCAGACGAGGACATCGACCTGATTTGATGCATAAAAGGGCCTTCGAGGCCCTTTTTGCCGGGCGTCACCTCGGCGGCGGACACGCCGTCAGTCGCGGGTGCTGATCACGCCGCCACCCAGGCACACCTCGCCGTCGTACAGCACGGCCGACTGGCCCGGTGTGACGGCCCACTGCGGCGCGGGGAAATCCAGGCTGAACAGCCCGTTGGCGCCGGCCACCAGCGTGCAGGGCGCGTCGGCCTGGCGGTAACGGGTTTTGGACGCGTAGGCGCCTGCCGGGGGTGCCGTGCCGGAGGCCCAGCTGGCGTCGTCGGCGCTCAAATGCAGCGACTGCAGCCACGGGTGGTCGTGGCCCTGCACCACCCACAGGGTGTTCTGGTCCATGTCCTTGCGGGCGACGTACCAGGGCGCGTGCTCACCGCCGCCGCGCGGGGCGCCTTTGGCCTTGATGCCGCCAATCCCCAGCCCCTGCCGCTGGCCCAGCGTGTAGAAGCTCAGGCCCACGTGCTGACCGATGGTGCGGCCTTTTTCGTCCTTGATCGGGCCGGGTTCGTGCGAGATGTAGCGGTTCAAAAACTCGCGGAACGGCCGTTCGCCGATGAAGCAGATGCCGGTCGAATCCTTCTTCTTCGCGTTGGGCAGGCCGATGTCGGTGGCGATGCGGCGCACTTCTGATTTGTGCAGCTCGCCCACCGGGAACAGCGTTTTCGCCAGCTGCGCCTGGTTCAGCCGGTGCAAAAAGTAGCTCTGGTCCTTGGACGGGTCGAGGCCCTTGAGCAGCTCAAACCGGCCGGTGGCGGCGTTTTCGCGCACCCGTGCGTAGTGGCCCGTGGCGATTTTGTCGGCCCCCAGCCGAATCGCGTGGTCCAGGAAAGCCTTGAACTTGATCTCGGCGTTGCACAGCACGTCGGGGTTGGGCGTGCGGCCAGCCTGGTATTCGCGCAGAAATTCGGCAAACACGCGGTCCTTGTAGTCGGCCGCGAAGTTGACGTGCTCGATCTCGATGCCCAACACATCGGCCACTGCGGCGGCGTCCACGAAGTCGATGTTCGACGAGCAATATTCGCTGTCATCGTCGTCCTCCCAATTCTTCATGAAGATGCTGATGACCTCGTAGCCTTGCGCTTTGAGTAAGTGTGCGCTCACAGCAGAGTCCACGCCTC
The DNA here is from genome assembly GCA_031411575.1 of Betaproteobacteria bacterium. Taxonomy (GTDB): domain Bacteria; phylum Pseudomonadota; class Gammaproteobacteria; order Burkholderiales; family Burkholderiaceae_C; genus JANOBJ01. Next base: position 3,810 of record JANOBJ010000256.1, read on the forward strand.
CGCTCAGACCGACCACCACGCGCTGCTTGTTCATAGGGCCTGATTATCCCAGCCGCGCCTTGTCCCCAGCGGCCGTGCGCCCGAAACCGCGTCGTGCGGCCTCAATCCCGCAGGCTGGCCAGCACCCGGTCCACCATCACGCCGGCCTGGCCCAGGTTGTTCATCGGGTCGCAGAAGCTCTCCAGCTGCGCGCGCGTGACGTGCGGGTTGATCCGCGGATGTTCGGCCAGCAGGTCGATCAGCGGGCGCTGCTGCTTCAGCGCATCGCGGCAGATGTCATACACCAGGTCGTGCGCAACTTCTCGGCCGATCGTCGGCCCCAGGCCCATCATCACGGCTTCGGACATGACCAGCCCGTGCGTCAGGTCGATGTTGCGGCGCATCTGGGCGGCGTCCACCTCCAGCCCTTCGAGGACGAACTTGGTCTGCTTGAGCGCGCCCGACAGCAGGCAGAAGATCTCGGGCAGCGCCACCCATTCAATCTCCCACGGCCCGGTGGAACGCTCATGGTCGGCCACCATCGCGTCCATCAGCGACGCGGCCAGCTGGCGCACCACCGAGATGTTGGCGTGGATGTACAGGCACGAGATCGGGTTGCGCTTTTGCGGCATGGTGGACGACGAACCGCGGCCCGGCGCGAACGGCTCAAACACCTCGGCCACCTCGGTCTGCATCATCAGCTTCACGTCCATCGCGATCTTGCCGAGCGAGCCGCCTACCAGGCCGAGAAAGGAGCCCACCTCGGCAAAGTTGTCGCGCACGGTGTGCCAGCTGATGAGCGGCTGGCCCAGCCCCAACTCTTTCATCAGCCCGGCCTGCGTTTCCATCGCGCCCTTCTCCAGTGACGACAGCGTGCCCGATGCACCGCCGAACTCGCCCATGAACACGCGTGGCTTCAGCTGCTGCAGCCGTTCGCGGTGCCGGTCGATGCCGGCCAGGATGCTGGC